>NZ_JBITXP010000002.1:0-515803 GCF_044544765.1 Streptomyces sp. NPDC053513 | reverse complement strand
TCGACAGCCCGGCTGCACCTGGATGTCACGGTCTGGTACTCGAACGCTCCGAGAAGCACCCGCGTCTGCGGAACGCTCATAACTACGGATTAGGCTGCCCCCATGGCAAAGAAGCGCTCGGGCGGTGGTCTGACCGGGACCCAGCAGGCCGCCAAGTTCCTCGGTGTCAGTGTGCTCGCCGGAACCGTGCTGGCGGGCATCGCCCTGCCCGCCGCCGGGGCACTCGGACTGGCCGCGAAGGGCACGGTCGAGGGGTTCGACGAGATCCCCTCCAACCTGAAGACCCCACCGCTGAGTCAGCGCACCACGATCCTGGACGCCGAGGGCGGTCTGATCGCCACGGTGTACTCGCGGGACCGGAAGGTCGTGCCGATCGACAAGATCTCCCCGTACATGCAGAAGGCGATCGTCGCGATCGAGGACGGGCGCTTCTACGAGCACGGGGCGATCGACCTCAAGGGCGTGCTGCGCGCCATCAACCGGAACGCGCAGTCGGGCGGGGTCTCGCAGGGCGCGTCCACCCTGACCCAGCAGTACGTGAAGAACGTCTTCGTCGAGGAGGCCGGTGACGACCCCGAGAAGGTCGCGCAGGCCACCCAGCAGACCATCGGCCGCAAGGTCCGCGAGCTGAAGTTCGCGATCCAGGTCGAGGAGGAGCTGGGCAAGAAGAAGATCCTGGAGAACTACCTCAACATCACGTTCTTCGGGCAGCAGGCCTACGGCATCGAGGCCGCCTCCCAGCGGTACTTCTCCAAGCCCGCGGCCGACCTGGACCTGGGCGAGGCGGCGATGATGGCCGGTCTCGTCCAGTCGCCGAGCCGCTACGACCCGATCAACGACATCCAGGAAGCCACCAAGCGCCGCAACGTGGTCCTCCAGCGGATGGCCGACGTGAAGGACATCAGCCAGGCCGAGGCGGACGCCGCCAAGGCCAAGCCGATCAAGCTGAAGGTGAAGACCCCGAAGAACGGCTGCATCACCGCCGTCGACGGCGCCGGCTTCTTCTGCGACTACGTCCGCAAGACGATCCTCAACGACCCGGTCTTCGGCAAGACCTCCGAGGAGCGGACGAAGCTGTGGAACCTGGGCGGTCTCACCATCAAGACCACGCTCGACCCGCGCGCGCAGGCCGCCGCCAACGAGGCCGCCGTCGCGAAGGTCGACAAGGACGACCCGGTCGCCGCCTCGGTGGTGCAGGTCCAGCCCAAGACCGGCCGCATCCTGTCGATGGGCCAGTCCCGCCCGTACGGACTGGACCAGAAGCAGCACCAGACGACGCTGAACCTCGCCGTCGGCAGCAAGATGGGCGGCACCACGTACGGCTTCCAGGTCGGCTCGACCTTCAAGCCGATCACGGCCGCCGCCGCGCTGGAGAAGGGCCTGAGCCCGGCGCAGAGCTTCGACACCCCGGCGCAGATCAACATCAACGAGAGCGACTTCACCCGTTGTGACGGCAAGCCCGCGGGCTACGCCAACTGGGAGGTCAACAACGAGATGAAGACGGAGAAGGGCGTCTTCGACATGACGAGCGCCCTCGGCAAGTCCATCAACACGTACTTCGCCAAGCTGGAGCAGATGGCCGGCCTGTGCGAGACGCTGACGATGGCGAAGAACGTCGGCTACGAGCGCGAGCTGGGCAAGCCCCTCAAGCAGATCCCGTCCGCCACCCTCGGCAGCGCGGAGAGCACCCCGCTCGACATGGCGTCCGTCTACGCGACCTTCGCCAACCGCGGCATCTACTGCACCCCGGTCGCCATCGAGTCGATCAAGGCCGCCAACGGCGACAAGCTGAACGTGCCGCAGACCAAGTGCACGCGGGCCATGAGCGACCGGACCGCCGACACCATCAACCAGATGCTGAAGGGCGTCGTCGAGGACGGCACCGGTACGAAGGCCGGTCTCAGCGACCGCGACAACGCGGGCAAGACCGGTACGACCAACGACCGCAAGGACGCCTGGTTCGTCGGCTACACCCCGAACCTGTCCACCGCCGTCTGGGTCGGTGACGACGTCGGCGAGAAGAAGTCGATGTACGACATCACCATCGGCGGCGAGTACTACGACAAGGTCTGCGGCGGTTGCCTCCCCGGCCCGATCTGGAAGATCGCGATGACGGGCGCCCTGGACGCCGGTCAGACGCCGGGCTTCGTCCCCGTCTCCGTGCCGCGGGCCCAGCAGCCCAAGGACCCGGAGAAGGGCGGCGACGAGGGCCCGAACAAGCCCCGCAAGCCGGCCGACAACAAGCCGGGCGGCACGGAGCCGAACCCCGGCTTCACGTTCCCCACGGACCTGCTCGGCGGCGGGGACGGACGCAACAAGCCGCGCGGCGGGAACCACTGACGCGGTGATACGAGGAAGGGCGCCCCACCTGATGGTGGGGCGCCCTTCCTCGTATCCGCTCCGTGGGTGCGGTGTGCTCTGCGGGACCGGCCCGCGGGGGCTCCGCGGATCAGCCCGTGAGTGCTTCACGGGATCGGGACGCGGATGCTCCCCGGATCAGCCCGTGAGAGCTCCCCGGATCAGCCCGTGAGTGCTTCACGGATCAACCCGCAGGTGCCCCGCCGATCAGCCCGCGAGCCGCTTCTTCACCGCGGCGGCGACACGGCCGCCCTCGGCCTGGCCGGCCACCTTCGGGTTCACGATCTTCATGACGGCGCCCATGGCCCGCGGCCCCTCGGCACCCGCCGCCTTCGCCTCCTCGACGGCCGCCGCGACGATGGAGTCGAGCTCCTCGTCGCTGAGCTGCTTCGGCAGGTACGCGTCGAGGATGAGGCCCTCGGCCTTCTCACGCTCGGCGGACTCGTGGCGACCGCCCTTGGCGAAGGCGTCCGCGGCCTCGCGGCGCTTCTTCGCCTCCTTCGCGATCACCTTCTGCACCTCGTCGTCGGAGAGTTCGCGCTTCGTCGTGCCCGCGACCTCCTCCTTCGTGATCGCGGTGATGGTCAGCCGCAGGGTCGAGGAGCGCAGTTCGTCGCGCTCCCGGATCGCGGCGTTGAGGTCGTCCTGGAGCTTCGCCTTGAGCGTGGTCATGGGGCCCAGTGTCGCAGGTGCCTCCCCCGTACCGCCCGCGCATTTAGGAGCGGCGGGTCTGCGACGATGGGGGGATGCGCGCACGGTACGGCATCCCCCTGAAGATCACGGCAGGCCTCACGGCGACGGCGGCGGTCGGAGTCGCCTACGCGGCCGGCATCGAGGCCCGCTCCTTCCGACTCCGCCGGGTGACGGTCCCGGTCCTCCCGCGCGGCATGCGCGACCTGCGGGTCCTCCAGGTCTCCGACATCCACATGGTGAGCGGCCAGCGCAAGAAGCGCGCCTGGCTGCAGTCCCTCGCGGGGCTCCGCCCGGACTTCGTCGTCAACACCGGCGACAACCTCTCCGACACGGACGCCGTGCCGGAGGTCCTCGACGCGCTCGGACCGCTGATGGAGTTCCCCGGCGTCTACGTCTTCGGCTCCAACGACTACTACGGTCCCCGGCTGCGCAATCCCGCCCTCTATCTGCTGGAGAAGGTGCAGGGTCGCCACGGCCTCAACGGCAACCCGCCGGTGGTCGGCGCCATCCACAACCCGTGGGAGGACCTCCGGGACGCCTTCGACGCGGCCGGCTGGGTCAACCTCACCAACACCCGCGGCCGGCTGAAGCTGCCGCAGGCCGAGCTGGCCTTCACCGGCCTGGACGACCCGCACATCAAGCGCGACCGGTACGACAAGGTGTCCGGCGGCCCCGACGCGGGGGCCGACTTCACGGTGGGCGTCGTGCACGCCCCGTACCTGCGCTCGCTCGACGCCTTCACGGCCGACGGGTACGAGCTGATCCTCGCCGGGCACACCCACGGCGGCCAGCTGTGCATCCCCTTCTACGGGGCGCTCGTCACCAACTGCGACCTGGACACGGACCGGGTGAAGGGCCTCTCCACGCACACGGTGGACGACCGCACCTCGTACCTCCACGTCTCGGCGGGCTGCGGCACCAACCGGTTCACCCCCGTCCGCTTCGCCTGCCCGCCCGAGGCCACCCTGCTCACCCTGACGGCGCGCGCCTGAACGCTTACGGTGAGGGCATGATCACGCCCCGCACCGAGGCCGCGCCGGCCCCCGCCGACATACCCGCCCGCCGCCGCCCCTGGGCGGCGGCCTTCAGGGGCCTCGTCGCCCTCTCCGCCGCCACGGGCCTGGTCATCGAGTGCGTGTACGGCGACGTGCTCGTCGTCCTGAGCTTCTTCACCGTCTGGTCCAACGTCCTGGCCGCCGCCGTCCTCGGCCTCGGCGCCGTCCGCGCCTGGACCCGCCGCCCGCCGCTGCCCGCGCTGTGGACCGGCGGGACGCTGCTCTGCGTCTCCGTGGTCGGCCTCGTGTTCCACCTGGTCCTCGACAACGAGGCGAGCGAGTTCAACGCCGCCGCCGAGATCGCCCGCCTCGGCGGCGGCAGGGCCGTCGCCAACCAGCTCCTCCACACCGTGACCCCGATCGGCGCGGCCCTGGACTTCCTCCTGCTCACGGCGCCCGGCGCCCTCCGGTGGCGCCACGCCGCCCAGTGGCCGGCGGCTCCGGCCCTCTACTTCGCCTTCGCCCTGGTCCGTGGCGCCCTGTTCTCCCCCGGCGCGCCCACCCGCTACACGTACCCGTTCCTCGACGTCACCGCCCACGGCTACGGCGGGGTCCTCGCCAACGCCGTCGCCCTCGGCGCGGCCTTCTACGCCCTCGGTCTGGCGATCATCGGCCTGGACCGCATCCGACCTGCGCCGAGGCCCTCCGAATACCGGATTTCGTCTGAGCGCGCGCGTGGGCTAAAGTAATCGATGTCGCCGCGAAGGAAAGAACACAGCAGCGACATCGGGGTGTAGCGCAGCTTGGCAGCGCGCTTCGTTCGGGACGAAGAGGTCGTGGGTTCAAATCCCGCCACCCCGACAGCCGCAGGACCACTCAGGGGCCTGATCCGCGAAAGCGGGTCGGGCCCCTGAGTGCGTTCGACCCTGAGCGGTTTTCCCCTGATCGCACTGCCCCTGAGTGCTTCCTGGTCGGAAGTTCTCCGGCGGGGCCGTCCCCGCCCCCTGCCTCTCGGGCAGGGGGTCCCGGACGAGCTGTGTGCGGAGGCCGCCGGGCGGGTCCTAGATCACCGGCGGGCGGCCCAGGCGGGTCATGTGGAGGACCGTGGTCCAGCGCATCGGGGAGCGGGGGCCGCCGGAGCGGCGGACGCCCTCCGCGAAGCCGCCGAACCAGGCCTTCAGGCCCGGCAGCGAGCGGGTGCGGGCCAGGGTCAGCAGGGTCCACACGCCGAGGTAGACGGGGACGAGCGGGACCGGCAGGTTGCGCTTGGCCAGCCAGACGCGGTTGCGGGCCGTCATCCGGTAGTAGACGGCGTGCCGGGCCGGGCTGGTCCTGGGGTGCTGGAGGAGGAGTTCCGGCGCGTACAGGACCTTCCAGCCCGCGTCGAGGGCCCGCCAGGCGAGGTCGGTCTCCTCGTGGGTGAAGAAGAAGTCCTCCGGCCAGCCGCCGATCCGGTCGAGCATCGGCATCGACAGACCGTGGCCGCCGCCGAGGAAGGTGGTCACCTCGCCGCCGCGCAGCGGATCCTTCGCCCCGAGGCGCGGGACGTGCCGGCGCTGGGTCTCGCCGGTCTCGTCCGCGATCCGGAACGAGACGATGCCGAGGCGCGGGTCCGCCTCGTACAGGTCGACGAGGCGGCGGAAGACGTCCGTGTCGACGAGCAGGCCGTCGTCGTCGAGGTCCACCACGATGTCGACGTCGCCGAAGGAGCGCAGCGTCTCGATCGCGACGTTCCGGCCGCCGGAGACGCCTCGGTTCTCGGGGAGTTCGACCCCGGTGACGCCCTCGGGCAGGGCCGGGAGCGACCCCGTGCCGTTGCCGACGACGACAATCCGGGACGCGGGCTCGTCCTGCCTCGCCACGGCGTCGAGCAGCGCCCGCAGCTCGGCGGGGCGCGTGCCCATCGTCAGTACCGCCACACCCACACGAGGTCGCGCCACGCCCCACTCCGTCCCATGAACCCTGTGCACCCGAACCTGCTCCGGGCCGCGATGCTAACCGCCCGGGGACACCTTCCGTTCACCCGGACCACGGATGTCGTGCACCCCGGGGAGGCGCAGAGGGGGGAGCGCGGCGAGAGGCAGGGGCGCGCGGCTCTACGCTGGTTCCCTTCCGTCAGGTTGATCGATCTTCGAAAGGGTGGTCTCCAGGTGCTGGTCGCGGACCGATATCGGCTTCATGTGTGTATCGGCCGGGGCGGCATGGGCGAGGTGTGGCAGGCCACCGACGAGGTCCTGGGCCGGCCCGTGGCCGTGAAGCTGATGCTGGCACAGTCGACCGACCCCTCCGCCGGCGACCGCTTCCGCCTGGAGGCGCAGACCGCCGCGCGGCTGAGCCACCCGCACGTGGTGGGCGTCTTCGACTTCGGCACCTGGGACGGAAAGCTGTTCCTGGTCATGGAGTTGGTGGAGGGCGACAGTCTCCAGGGGAACCCGTCCGACCCGCTGGTCCTGCCCGCCGAGCGCGTCGCGGTCGTCGCCGCGCACGCCGCCGCCGGGCTCGCGGCCGCGCACCGGCAGGGCGTGGTGCACCGGGACATCAAGCCGGGGAACCTGCTCGTCGACGCCGAGGGCACGGTCAAGCTGGCCGACTTCGGCATCGCGCGGTTCGTCGACGACCCCTCGGCCGCGCTCACGACGACCGGTCAGATCGTGGGCACGGGGCTGTACCTCGCGCCCGAGCGGGCCCTCGGACAGCCCGCGTCGCCCGCCTCCGACGTGTACTCGCTGGGCTGCGTGCTGTACCAACTGATCACCGGAAGACCCCCGTTCCGCGCGGACACCGCGACCGCCCTGCTGTACCAGCACATCGACACCGCTCCGGTGCCGCCGAGCCGGCTCGGGGCCGCGCTGCCGCCCGACTTCGAGACCTACCTGCTGAGCCTGCTCGCCAAGCAGCCGGAGCAGCGGCCCTCGGCGCAGGCGATCGCGGACTGGTTCTCCTCCGGCGCCTGGCGGGGATCCGGATACCCCGGGGCCGCCCCCGTCGCGGGCCGACCGCCCGTGCCCCACCAGCCCGCCGGTCCCGGGCCCGTCCTGACCCACGCGCCCCACGGCTCCCACCAGCCGACCGGAGCCGCCCCCATGCCCCTGCCCGCGCCGGTGCACACGCCCGCGCCGACCCCGCCGCCGATGAACCGTCCGCCGGTGACCCGCCCCGCGCCCGCCGCCCGGCGCCGCCAGGCCCCGGCGAGCAGCGGCGGCGGGCTCGCGGAGCTCTCCCGGCGCCGTCCGCGCAAGACGGCCGCGGTGGCCGGTGCCATCGCCTTCGTCGTCTTCCTGATCATCGGGATGGCCTGGCTGTCCTGACGGCGTCCGGGGCCGGTTCGGTACGAGCCGGCCGTCCTGACGGCGTCCGGGGCCGGTTCGGTACGGGCCGGCCGTCCTGACGAAGCCGCGGGTCGGCTCAGTACGGTCTCGGTGCCATCACCTGCGCCTCCTCGTCCGCCGCCCCGAGCAGCAGGCAGCGCGGTACGCCGGGCCCCGGGGCCGCGCGTACGGTCACCGGCGTCGGCGGGTCGGTGGGCAGCTCGATCGGGACGGTGACCGGGCGGTCGTCCCGGCCCGTGGCGTGCATGGGGGGCGCGAAGGAGTTCTCCGACCTCGAAAAGGGTGCTCAGGCCTCGAAAGGGGTCCTCAGGCTCCGGGAGGGCCTCAGACCTCGGAAGGGGCCTCAGGCCCCGGAAGGGGCCCTCAGACCTCGCCCGACAGCGTGAACAGGCCTCTCCTCGCGCCCTCTTCGTAGGCCTCCCGCAGGGCCGGGTCGCCGAGTGGCGCCCCGAGCGCCTCCTCTCCACGCGCGCGCGTGACCACGCAGTGCTCCGCCGGGCGGTACGAGGAGTCGAAGGCCGAGGTCCGCAACAGGTCGACCGCACCCAGGAGATGGGCCGCCGCGTCGCGCTGCCCGTCCATCGCCCGCATCTGGGCGAGGAGTTCCGCCGCGCAGGCCGCGCCCACCGCGGAGCCGAGCCGCAGGTGCTCGCGCAGGGCCCGCCTGGCGTACTCCGCGGCGCGCCCCGGGTCCCCGTCCCAGGCGCCGAGTTCGGCCCGCACGTGGTACGCCCAGGCCTCGGCGAACACGTCGCGGCCCACCCACGCCCGCCGGCTCTCCCGGTCCGAATCCGCCTGGTCCAGGGCCTCCTGCGCGCCCTCCGGGTCGGAGCGGCACAGGGAGAGCGCGAGCCCGACCCAGCACGCCCGCCGGCTCGGCCCGAACTCCGGGTGCTCCTCCATCAGCGCGAGGGCCTCCCGGAACTCGTCCGCCGCCGCGCGCGTACGCCCCTGGTGGAGGGCCGTGGCGCCGCGCAGATGGGCCAGGAGCGACAGGCAGCGCTCGTCCCCGTCCCGTACGGCCGCCGCCCAGGCCTGCGCGAGGAGCGGGTCGGCGTCCTCGGGGCGGCCCGACTCCAGCTCCAGGAAGGCCGCCAGCCACAGGGCGCGGGCGGGCGGCGGTCCGTCGTGCAGGCTGAGGGCGTGCCGCAGCCGGGCACGGCCCTCGGCGATCCGTCCGCAGGCCACCCACAGGAACCACAGGGAGACCGCGATCTCGACGGACGTCTCGGCCTCGGCGTTCGACGACAGCGGTGCGGTCGTCGGGTCCATGGCGGCCGCCAGGTCGGGGAGTTCGCGCAGCGCGAGGTCCCGGGCGTCGAGCTGCCGGCCCCGCTGCCACCAGTCGGAGGCCCGCCGGGCCACCTTCGCGCACCACCGGCGGTGGTGCAGGAGGACGGCCCAGCGGTCGCCGCGCGCGGTGAGCCTGCGGGCGCCGACGGCCCGCATCGGGTGCGGCATCCAGTAGCGGGGCAGGCCGTCCTCGCCGTCGAAGAGGTCGTCGACGGGGAGGAGGGCGAGGGGCGCGAGCCGGTCCAGGACCTTCTGGATCGCCCCGGCGGGCAGCGTTCCGGAGGCGCAGACCTCGCGGACGGCCTCCCTGCCGAAGGCCCCCTCGAAGACGGACAGCCGCTCCCACAGGAGCCGTTCGGCCGGGCCGCAGCTCTCGTAGCCGCGCTCGGCCGCCGCGATCTGGTCAAGGGCGACGTGTTCGCCCCACAGGAGTTCGGTCTCCGGTGGTTCTCCAGCCCACATGTGCTCCAGCCCCCGTGTCACTTCTCCGCTCTCTCCTGTGATTCAGGACGGATTCGATGGAAAACGGCCGACGCCGCGGCTTGAATGCCTTTGCCCCGGTCCACATCCTGGGGCCTTCCCGTGCCCGCGCCCAGGGTTTCCCCGGGATCGACCAAGGAGGCACATGCACAGCAGGGAATCCGTCCTGGGAGAGGTGGATCTGGCACTGATCCACGCACTGCAGCTCGCGCCGCGGGCCAGCTGGACGCAGCTCTCCGGCGTGCTCGCGGTGAGCCCGGACACGCTCGCCCGGCGCTGGGAGACCCTCACCGCCGGGGGCTACGCCTGGAGTTCGCTGCTCGCCGCCCGGCGCGGCACGGAGGCCACCCTGTACGCGTGGGTGGAGCTGGAGTGCGTCGCCGGGTCCACCGAGGCCACCGCGCTCGAGGTCGCGGGCGATCCGTGCACCCTCGGCGTCCACCAGGTGACCGGCGAGGCCGATCTGGTGCTGCTGGTCAACTGTCCGGACCTCCACGCCCTCGACGGCTACCTCGCCGGCCGGGTGCGACGGCTCCCCGGGGTGCTCAGGGCCCGCACGCAGGTCGTCACCCAGCTGCACAACCGCCCGTACCGCTCACGGATCGAGCAGCTCACCCCGGCGCAGACGCAGCACCTCACCGAGCTCACCGGCGGCGACCGGCGGGCCCGGTCCTCCACGCGCGCGTACCCGCCCGTCACGGAGCTCGACCAGCGGATCGTCGCGGAGCTGGCGGGGGACGCCCGGCGCAGCGCCGCCGAACTGGCCCGGCAGTGCGGCACCAGCGAGTCGACCGTACGCCGCAGGCTGGACGTCCTCGGCGCGGCCGGCGCCGTCCACCACCACTGCCTGCCGGCCCCGCGCTTCTCCGGGCGGCCGGTGTGGGCGCTGGTCACGGCGGACGTGCCGCCCCTGGAGGTGGCCGAATCGGTGGCCTCGCTGACCCGGCTCCGCCAGACCCGCGTGATCACCTCGGTCACCGGTCCGCACAACCTGGCCCTGGCGATGTGGCTCCGTACGGTCGAGGAGCTCCACGACGTGACGGCGGCGCTGGTGCGGGCCGCGCCGGCGCTGCGGATCACGGGCACCGCGGTGTCCCTGCGCACCCACAAGATCGGCGCGCAGGTCCTCGGGCCGGACGGCCGGCGCACCCACCACATACGTCCTGACGCGCCCGCGTGAGGCGTGTTCTGATGGGCGCATGGAGTTCGCCGTGTTCGTCACGCTGCCCGGCCTGGTCATCCTGCTGACCGTGATCGCCTTCGCCGATCAGTTCCTGCGCATGACCGGTCGCGGCAAGCGCTCCGGGCAGGTCTCCTCGACGGGCTTCGAGCAGCTGCACGCCACCTTCTCGCAGGGCAAGCAGAACGAGCTCAAGGAGCGGCAGAGCGCCCTGGTGCTGCGCGACGACGAGGAGGACGGTGCCCCGCCGCGCCACTCGACGGTGGACCTCGGCGGCGGACGGGCCGTCATCAGGATCGGGCCGGGCGGGACGACCTGATCGACTGCGTCGGGGGCGGTCGGGACGGGACGCCTTGTCCTCCGCGCACCGGCGTCAGGCCGGGCGGGACGCCTCGCCCTCCGCGTACCGGCGTCAGGCCGGACGGGACGCCTTGACCGAGTACATCAGGGGGATGCGGGGGCGGTCCGCGGGGAAGCGGTAGTAGCCGTCCTCGTGCCGGTCGAGGGCGCCGTAGCGGGGGAAGAGCGAGGCGTCGTGCTCGTGCAGGAACTCGATGCGCAGCCCGGCCTTCGCGAGGGCCGTGACGACCTCGCCGACCGGGTGCACCCACTCCACGCTGCGGTTGTGGACGGTGACGGCGTCGAGGTCGGCGTACGTCCCCGGGGTGGTGTCCACCCACGGGTCGCGGACGAAGTAGTCGTGCACGACCCGGCTGCCGGTCTCGTCGTCGAGCGAGTCGGTCAGCGGATGGAACTCGGCCACGTAGAGGAAGCCGCCCGGGGCGACGAGGGAGGCGGCGGTCTCCGCCCAGCGCTCGATGTCGGGCAGCCAGCACAGCGCGCCGCTGCCGGTGTAGACGACGTCGTACGACCGGTCCGGGACGGCCTCGGCGGCGTCGTACACGTCGGCGGCGACGAAGGCGGCCCGCTCCTGCGAGAGGCCCAGGTCGGCGGCGAGCGAGCGAGCGGTCTCGACGGCCGGCTCGGAGAAGTCCAGGCCGACGACGTGCGAGGCGCCGTGCCGGGCCCAGGAGAGGGTGTCCAGGCCGATGTGGCACTGGAGGTGGAGCAGGGAGCGCCCGGTGACGTCGCCGACCTCCGCGAGCTCGAAGTCCCGCAGGGCGTCCTTGCCCGCGCGGAAGGCGTCGAGGTCGTAGAACTCGCTGGCGGCGTGGATCGGGACGCGCTCGTCCCACCTCGCGCGGTTGGTCTCGTGCCAGTCCTCGGGGGTCGGAGAGTACATGTCGGCGAGGTTATCCACAGGCTGCGGGCGACGCGACCCGATTGTCGGCGGCGCGGAGCATGATGGATGCCATGACTACCGAGAGCAAGCACATCGACACCCCTGCCTGGGAGCAGCGCTTCCGGGCGCCCCGGGTCTCCCTGCCCGACTGGGCCGAGGAGGCCCCGGACCGCTCACTCTTCGTGTCCAACGCGACGGGGACGTACGAGCTGTACGCCTGGGACCGGGCGAGCGGCGAGCAGCGGCAGGTCACGGACCGGCCGAACGGGACGACGGACGGGGCGCTGTCGCCGGACGGCACCTCGATCTGGTGGTTCGCGGACACCGACGGGGACGAGTTCGGGGTGTGGATGCGCCAGCCGTTCGCGGGCGGTGAGGACGAGCCGGCCGTGCCCGGCCTCGGTCCGTCCTACCCCGCGGGGCTCGCCATCGGCCGGGAGGGCACGGTCGTGGTGGGCCGGTCCACGGACGAGGAGGGGTCGACGGTCCATCTCGTACGGCCCGGGGGCGGTGCCCCGGTCGAGATCTACCGGCACCGGGAGTCGGCCGGCGTCGGCGACCTGTCCCACGACGGCTCGCTGATCGCGATCGAGCACACCGAGCACGGCGACGCGATGCACTCGGCGCTGCGCGTGCTGCGCGCCTCGGACGCGGGCGTGGTGGCCGAGCTCGACGACACCAAGGGCGGCACGGAGGAGCTGGGACTCACGGTCCTCGGCTTCGCCCCGCTGGCCGGGGACACCCGGCTGCTCGTCGGCCACCAGCGGCGCGGCCGCTGGGAGCCGATGCTCTGGGACGTGGCGACGGGCACCGAGACCGACCTGCGGCTCGATCTGCCGGGCGACGTGTCGGCGGAGTGGTATCCGGACGGCTCCGGTCTGCTGATCGTGCACGGCTTCGAGGCCCGCAGCGAGCTGTGGCGGTACGAGATCGCGACCGGCGCCCTGGTCCGGGTGGAGACCCCGGCCGGTTCGGTGTCGAGCGCGACGGCGCGGCCCGACGGCTCCGTGGAGTACCTGTGGTCCTCGGCCGCCGAGCCGCCGGTGGTGCGCTCCACGGCCGGCGGCGTCGTCCTCGATCCGCCCGGCCCGAAGGCGCCGCCGTCGGTGCCTGTGGAGGACGTGTGGGTGGACGGCCCCGGCGGCAGGGTCCACGCGCTCGTGCAGCGCCCGACGGAGGGCGAGGGCCCCTTCCCGACGGTCTTCGAGGTGCACGGCGGCCCGGCCTGGCACGACAGCGACGCCTTCGCGTCGGGCCCGGCGGCCTGGGTGGACCACGGGTACGCGGTGGTGCGGGTCAACTACCGGGGCTCCACGGGATACGGCCGGGAGTGGACGGACGCGCTCAAGCACCGGGTCGGTCTGATCGAGCTGGAGGACATCGCGGCGGTCCGCTCCTGGGCCGTGGAGAGCGGCCTCGCGGACCCGGCGCGGCTCGTGCTGGCCGGCGGTTCCTGGGGCGGCTACCTGACGCTGCTCGGTCTGGGCACCCAGCCGGACGACTGGGCGGTCGGTCTCGCGGCCGTTCCCGTCGCGGACTACGTCACGGCGTACGAGGACGAGATGGAGGCCCTGAAGGCGCTGGACCGGACGCTCCTGGGCGGTTCCCCGGAGGAGGTGCCCGAGCGGTACGCGGCCTCGTCGCCGCTGACGTACGTGGACGCGGTGAAGGCCCCGGTGCACGTGTCGGCCGGCGTCAACGACCCGCGCTGCCCGATCCGGCAGATCGACAACTACGTCGACCGGCTGGCGGCCCGGGGCGCGGTCCACGAGGTGTACCGGTACGACGCGGGCCACGGCTCCCTGGTGGTGGAGGAGCGGATCAAGCAGGTCGCCCTGGACCTGGACTTCGCGGCGAGACACCTGGGGACCACCCCGCCGCTCCGGGGAGGCGCGACGGGCACGGCCTGACCGGGCGGGGCCGGGGGGGCCGGGGCCGGGGTCAAGGACCAGGGCCACGGCCAGGGACCGGGACCGGGACCGGGGCCGGGTCCGGGGCGTCCAGGGGCGGTCGTCGAAGGGGGTCGTCGTCGGGGGGCCGGGCCGCTTGCGTACCGTGGGGGCGTGTACCGGTTCCTGAGAACGCCCCGCTGGTGGGGGATCAACGTCTTCGTCCTCCTCGCGATCCCGTTCTGCGTCTTCATGGGGACCTGGCAGCTCGGCAAGTTCGAGGACCGCGTCGACTCCCACCGGGAGGCCGAGCGACGGCCCGCCGCGAGCGCGGAGAAGGCCGCGCCGCTGGAATCCCTGCTGCCGGTGGACAAGGAGACCTCGGGCCGCTCGGCGCAGGCGCGCGGCCGGTTCGGGGAGCAGTTCCTCGTGCCGGACCGCGAGCTGGACGGGCGCACCGGCTCGTACGTCCTGACGCTGCTCAGGACCGACGGCGGCCGGTCGCTGCCGGTGGTCCGGGGCTGGCTCCCCACGGGCGCGAAGGCCCCCGCCCCGCCGTCGGGCGAGGTGACGGTGGTGGGTGCGCTCCAGGCCTCGGAGAACCCGGGCACGAAGGGCGTCCACGCGGCGGGCGGGCTGCCCGAGGGGCAGCTCGGCATGATCAGCGCGGCGTCCCTGGTGAACGTGGTCACGGACGACGTCTACGACGCCTGGATCACCCTCGCGGACTCCCCCGCCGGGCTCACGCCGGTCCCGGCGGTGGCCGCGGCGGGCACGGGCCTGGACGCGAAGGCCTTCCAGAACCTCGGCTACACGGCGGAGTGGTTCGTCTTCGCGGGCTTCGTCGTCTTCATGTGGTTCCGCCTCGTACGCCGAGAGGCGGAGGCCTCCCGCGACGAGGCCCTGGGCCTGTAGGACGCGGGCGGGCGGGCCGCCCCGCCTCTGCCCCGCCCAGGGCCCGGTGGCCGGCAGGCCACCCGGCCCCCCTGATTGCCCGGCCTCCCGGTCGCCCAGCCGCCCGGTCACCCCGGCTACCCGGCCTCCCGGTCACCCCGGCCGCCCGGTCGCCCGGCAGTCGGCTCAGGAGCTCGGCAGGGCGCCGGTGCGGTAGAGGGTGCCGGCGCAGGCGTTCGGGATGACGGCCGAGGCCGTGGGGCCGCCCGGCTCCGCGGTGTGGGTGACCACGATGCTGCCGTCCGCCGGGGCGCCGTCCTCGCGGAGCAGCTGGGGCGCCATGCCCGTGTCCGTACCCGCCTCCGTACCGGTGCCGGAGCCGCCGGTGTCGGTGCCGCCCGCTCCGCTCGTCGGGTCGTCCGTCGGGCGGGGCTGCGTCGGGGTCGGGGTCGGGTCCGGCGTGGCGGGCGGTTCGGTCGGGGTGGTCGGCGTGGGCGTCGGGGTGCCGCCGGTCGTCGGGCAGGAGTCGCTCGGCACCCAGACGAACTTCACCTCGTAGCTGCCGCTCGGCTTCAGGGCGATCGCGGACGACTCCTGCGAGGGGTCGGGCAGTCCGCTGCCGTCGCCCGAGGTGTGCCGGAGCACCGTGATCCGGCCCGGGTCCGCCGCTCCCCTGGCCTCGAAGCCGACGAGGCCCGCGCCGTCCACCACGCAGGTCCGGCCGGAGACGTTGGCGATGCGGAAGGCGCCGTAGACCTTGCCCTCGGCGTCGGCCCCGCCCGCTCCTCCGCCGGCGACGCCGAGCTGGTCGGCGGTGCACCGCGGGGCGGAGCCGGGGTCGGCGCCCACTGTCTGGTGGGAGCCGTCGCCGGAGGAGCCGTCGCCCGGCCGCTGCGGCTTGCCGGAGGCGCCGTCGGTCCCGTCGGGGCTCGGGGAGACGCCGGCGGCGGGGGCCTTGGAGCTCTGGCCGCCCTCGACGCCGGTCTCGGTGCCGGTGCCGCCCTGGGACTGCTCGCCGTGGCCGGCGTTCACCGGGTTGGCGGCGGAGAGGCCGCCCGAGGAGGCGACGTGCACGAAGGCGGGGACGGCCGTGCCGATGAGGACGGCGGCGGCTGCGGCGCCGACGATGGCCTGCCGCTTGCGGGCGCGCCGCGCGGGCACGGCACGGCGCAGGTGCTCCAGCGAGCCGTGGGAGGGCTCCAGGCCGCCCACGGCGTCCTGGAAGAGCCTCCGCAGCGCGAGCTCGTCGTCGCCCTCGCCGGATCCGGGCTCGATGTTCACCATGCGCTGTCCACTCAGCTCGTCACGTTCATCCAGGGCGTCGGGATTCTCCGAGGCGGAGGCCGGGGCGACGGGGACGGTGTCGTCCTCGCGCGCCGCCGAGGCGGCACGCCTCTCGGGGACGTCGTCGCCGTCACGGTTCTCGTGGGCCACGCCGTCCCCGCGGGGTGCCTCGCTCATGTCGTCGCTCCCATCGCGACGCGCAGCGCCGCGATGCCCCGCGAACCGTACGCCTTCACCGAGCCCAGCGAGATTCCGAGCGTCTCGGCGACCTGGACCTCGGTCATGTCGGAGAAGTACCGCAGGGCGAGCACCTCGCGCTGGCGCCGCTGGAGTCCGCGCATCGCCTTGATCAGGTCCTCGCGCTCCAGCTGCTCGTACGCCCCCTCCTCCGCGCTGGCCATGTCCGGCATCGGCTTGGACAGCAGCTTCAGGCCGAGGATGCGGCGGCGGAGCGCGGAGCGGGAGAGGTTCACCACGGTCTGGCGCAGGTAGGCGAGCGTCTTCTCGGGCTCGCGCACCCGCTTGCGGGCCGAGTGGACGCGGATGAAGGCCTCCTGGACGACGTCCTCACAGGAGGCCGTGTCGTCGAGGAGCAGCGCGGCGAGACCGAGCAGCGACCGGTAGTGGGCGCGGTAGGTCTCGGTGAGGTGGTCGACGGTGGTGCCGGCGGCCGGGGCGCTCTCGGTGCTCCGGCGGGGCGACGGGATGCCGTCCACGCCGCCGGCACGGGATCCGGTGGGCACGGGGGCGATCACCGGCATGCCGCCGAGCGCGCGCGGACGCCTGGGCGGACGGACCGCGGAGCCGCGCACGGGGACGACGGCGCCGCTCCGCACGGGGAGCACCGCCGTGCCCGCGCCGCGCAGCGGGGCGATGGTTGCGATGTCGAGTACCTCTGCCACGCTTGTTGGACACACTGCCCCCCGGCAGGGTTGTACGCGTACGCCGCCTTTTTCGACGGCGCCCTGTTCGTCCTCATGCGTAACCGTTCTCCCCCGATGCCCCGCTCTCAGCGTGTCCCGCGCCACACGGTCGTGGGTGCACGCAGAGACGCGCCCCGCCCAACTCTGGTTGCAGTACGGGGGAAGTGCATCGTCGACCACGACATCGTCGCAGTTCAAGGGATATCTGACGCCTTTTTGCTCACAGGAAGTTCACAGAACGCGCAAATCCGCGACAAGCGATTCCGCGATCTGAAGCGCGTTCAGGGCCGCGCCCTTGCGGAGGTTGTCGGCGCAGACGAAGAAGTCGAGCGCGTGCTCGTCGTCGAGGGAGCGCCGGACGCGGCCGACCCAGGCGGGGTCGGTGCCGACGACGTCGGCGGGGGTGGGGAAGTCGCCGGCGGCCGGGTCGTCGCAGAGCACGACCCCCGGCGCGGTGGCCAGGACCTCATGGGCGCGGGCGACGGGGACGGGGCGTTCGAAGCGCGCGTGCACGGAGACGGAGTGCCCGGTGACGACGGGGACGCGGACGCAGGTGGCGGAGATCCTGAGGCCGGGGAGGCCGAGGACGCGGCGGGTCTCGTCGCGGACGCGCTCCTCCTCGGAGGAGGCTCCGTCGGCGCCGGGGGTGCCCGACCAGGGCAGGACGTTGAGCGCGAGGGGGCCGGGGAAGGGGCCGGTGTTCTCGCCGACGGCGCGCCGTACGTCTCCGGGGCGGGTGCCCAGGTCGCCGGCGGCGGCCACCAGGCCGAGCTGGGCGCGGAGCGCGTCGACGCCCGCCTGCCCGGCCTCGTCGCCACTGGCGGCCTGCTGGGCGGTGACGACGAGTTCGGCGAGCCCGAACTCGGCGTGCAGGGAGCCCACGGCGACGATCAGCGCGAGGGTGGTGGAGCCGGGACCGGCGACGACGCCCCGGGGGCGCAGCCGTGCGGCGGGCGCGTTGAGTTCGGGGACGACGAGCGGCACGTCGGGGTCGGCGCGGAAGGCGGCGGAGGTGTCCACGACGACGGCGCCCTTGGAGACGGCGATCGGCGCCCAGCGGGCGGCGACGGTCTCGGGCACGAGGAAGAGGGCCAGGTCGACGCCCTCGAAGGCCTCCTCGTCGAGTGCGAGGATCTCGCACTCCTCCCCCCGGACGGCGGTCTTGCGACCGGCCGAGCGGGGGGAGGCGAGAAGGCGGATCTCGCCCCAGACGTCCGCGTGGTGCGTGAGCATCTGGAGCATCACCGAGCCGACCGCCCCGGTCGCTCCCACGACCGCCAGCGTCGGCTTCGGTGTCACGGGCGGATCACCGTCCGGTGCCGCCGTAGACGACGGCCTCGTCCGAGTCGCTGTCCAGGCCGAAGGCGGTGTGGACGGCGCGCACGGCCTCGTTGACGTCGTCGGCGCGGGTGACGACCGAGATGCGGATCTCGGAGGTCGAGATGAGCTCGATGTTCACGCCCGCGTCGGACAGGGCCTTGAAGAAGTCGGCGGTGACGCCCGGGTTCGTCTTCATGCCCGCGCCGACCAGGGAGATCTTGCCGATCTGGTCGTCGTAGCGCAGCGAGTCGAAGCCGATCGCGGCCTTCGCCTTCTCCAGCTCGTCGATGGCCTTGCGGCCCTCGGCCTTGGGGAGGGTGAAGGAGATGTCCGTGAGGCCGGTGGAGGCCGCGGACACGTTCTGCACGATCATGTCGATGTTGATCTCGGCGTCCGCGACGGCGCGGAAGATGGCCGCGGCCTCGCCCGGCTTGTCCGGCACGCCGACGACGGTGATCTTCGCCTCGGAGGTGTCGTGGGCGACGCCCGAGATGATGGCCTGCTCCACCTTGCGGTCCCCTTGCGGCTCGTTGCTGACCCAGGTGCCCCGCAGCCCCGAGAAGGACGAGCGGACGTGGATCGGGATGTTGTAACGGCGTGCGTACTCGACGCAGCGGTGCAGCAGCACCTTGGAGCCGGAGGCGGCGAGCTCCAGCATGTCCTCGAAGGAGATCCAGTCGATCTTCTTCGCCTTCTTCACGACGCGCGGGTCGGCCGTGAAGACGCCGTCGACGTCGGTGTAGATCTCGCAGACCTCGGCGTCGAGCGCGGCGGCCAGGGCGACGGCGGTCGTGTCGGACCCGCCGCGGCCGAGCGTGGTGATGTCCTTCTTGTCCTGGCTGACGCCCTGGAAGCCGGCGACGATGGCGATGTTGCCCTCGTCGAGGGCGGTACGGATCCGGCCCGGCGTGACATCGATGATGCGCGCTTTGTTGTGGACCGAGTCGGTGATGACGCCTGCCTGGCTGCCCGTGAACGACTGGGCCTCGTGGCCCAGGTTTTTGATCGCCATGGCCAGCAGGGCCATGGAGATCCGCTCTCCGGCGGTCAGCAGCATGTCGAACTCGCGTCCGGCAGGGATCGGGGATACCTGCTCGGCGAGATCGATCAGCTCGTCCGTCGTGTCGCCCATCGCGGAAACCACGACGACCACCTGGTGGCCGTTCTTCTTGGCGTCCACGATCCGCTTGGCGACGCGCTTGATGCCTTCGGCATCGGCAACGGAGGAGCCTCCGTACTTCTGCACGACAAGGCCCACGTGCGCTCCTCGCTCAGTCTGTGCCGCAGCCGGCGCTGCGATCGCCTCAGTTTATCGGGGGACCCGGAAACGCCAGCGTGATATCGCATGGTGAGACGCGCTGCTCGCGGAGTGATCAACCGGCCCTGTCGGCGGCCGACCGGCCGCCGGCCGCCGCGCTACTTCCTGAGCGACCGGCTCCGCAGCCCCAGCGGGTTCGCGATCTCCTCCAGCATCACGCGGCCCGCCTCCTCCGCGAGGTCGTCCTCGGTGAGGTCCTCGTCGGTGTCGAGGCCGTCGAGGGCGGCGAGGGGCTGGTCGAGGCGGACGTGGGCGACGAGCGACTGGAGGGCGCGGAGGGTGGCCGACGCGGTCGGGCCCCAGTTGGAGAAGTAGGAGAACTGCCACCACCAGAGGGCTTCGCTGGTGCGGCCGGCCCGGTAGTGGGCGAGGCCGTGGCGCAGGTCGGTGACGATGTCGGCGAGGTTGTCGGAGATCCGGGCCGGCACCGGGGCCTTGCGCGGCTCGTACGGGTCGAAGACCTCGGAGAAGACGTCGACCGGCTCCAGCATCACCGCGAACCGCTCGCGCAGCTCGTCGACGTCCGGCTCGGGGCCCGTGTCCGGCTCGTACCGCTCGTCCGGGACGATGTCCTCGTGCGCGCCGAGCCGGCCGCCCGCCAGGAGGAGCTGGGAGATCTCCAGGAGCAGGAAGGGCACCGCGCTGTCCGGCTCGTCGCCCTTGGCGACCTCGGTCGTCGCGACGATGAAGCTCTCGATCGAGTCGGCGATCTGGACCGCGAAGTCGTCCGGGTCCTGCGTGACGGAGTGCAGTGTGGGATCAGACATCGAGCAGCCTCCCTGAGAGCGCTCGGGCGAGCGCGCCGGCCCTGTCGTCATACATCTAGCAGCCGCCGTCCCTCGAAGGCACGGCCGAGGGTCACCTCGTCGGCGTACTCCAGGTCGCCGCCGACCGGGAGGCCGCTGGCGAGCCGGGTCACCTTGAGTCCCATGGGCTTGATCATCCGCGCCAGGTACGTCGCGGTGGCCTCGCCCTCCAGGTTCGGGTCGGTCGCGAGGATCAGCTCGGTGACGGTGCCGTCCGCGAGCCGCGCGAGCAGCTCGCGGATGCGCAGGTCGTCCGGGCCGACCCCCTCGATGGGGCTGATCGCGCCGCCGAGGACGTGGTACCGGCCGCGGAACTCGCGCGTCCGCTCGATCGCCACGACGTCCTTGGGCTCCTCGACCACGCAGATGACGGTCAGGTCGCGGCGCGTGTCGCGGCAGATGTTGCACTGCTCCTGCTGCGCCACGTTCCCGCAGACCGCGCAGAACCTGACCTTCTCCTTGACCTCCAGCAGGGCGTGCGCGAGACGCCGGACGTCCGTGGGCTCCGCCTGGAGGACGTGGAAGGCGATCCGCTGCGCGCTCTTGGGACCGACGCCGGGCAGCCTGCCCAGTTCGTCGATGAGGTCCTGAACCACGCCTTCGTACAACGGAACGCCTCTCTCGGAGTGCTTGATTCTTACGGTAGTGGCTGGAAGCGAGCCTTAGAAGGGGCTCGGAGGGGACTCGGGCGGGGCCCCGGGAGGGGCTTCAGAAGCCGAGGCCCGGCATGCCGCCCATGCCCTGGGCGAGCGGGCCGAGCTTGGTCTGCTGGAGCTGCTGGGCGTTGTCGTTGGCGGCCTGCACCGCGGCGACGATCAGGTCGGCCAGCGTCTCGGTGTCCTCGGGGTCGACCGCCTTGGGGTCGATCTCCAGGGCGCGCAGCTCGCCGGCGCCGGTGACGGTCGCCTTGACCAGGCCGCCGCCCGCCTGCCCGTCGACCAGGGTCGCCGCGAGCTCCTGCTGGGCCCGTGCGAGGTCCTGCTGCATCTTCTGGGCCTGCTGGAGAAGCTGCTGCATGTTGGGCTGGCCACCACCGGGGATCACGGTCACTCCTCAGGTTCGATATGTCGGTATGCCGAGCCTACGTGGTCGCGGACCGGGGCGCCGACGCAACTCTTTCGAGTGAGAAACTGCGGGCTCCTCTACCTGATCAACACCCTCTTGCGGGCGGAAATCCCGGGATTCCGGGCCCATCGCCCACCATTCGGCGGTAGGAAGGGCAGGCACCACGTGCACCGCACGTCACAGAAGGACACGAGCGCTGAGCTGAACAGAGGAGTCCCCCGGTGAGCCAGCAGCCGGAGATGCAGCCACCGGGGCCCCCCGGGGGAGACGTCCACCGCGATCTGACCGGTACGCCCTTCCCCCTGGGCGACTGGGGCGAGCCGGCCGAGCGGCTCGACGAGCTGTACCGCTGGGTCGAGAACAACGCCCTGCGCACCGCCGAGTGGTACCTCTCCGACCGCGTGTGGAAGCGCCGGGCCGCCCGGATCCTGCGGATCGGCACGGCCGCGGGGGTGATCGCGGGCGCCGCGCTCCCGCTGCTCGACCTGACCGGGGTCGCCGAGGGCACCGCGGGCTGGGGCTATCTGTCGCTGCTGCTCGGCGCCGCCTGCATCGCCTGCGACCGGTACTTCGGGCTGACGTCCGGCTGGATAAGGGACGTGGCGACGGCGCAGGCCGTGCAGCGCAGGCTGCAGGCGCTGCAGTTCGACTGGGCCTCGGAGAGCGTGCGGGAGGTGCTCGGGCCGACGGAGGGGACCGCGAGCGAGGCCGCCGAGCGGTGTCTCGGGGTGCTGCGGCGCTTCTCGGAGGACGTCACGGAGCTGGTACGGGCGGAGACCGCCGACTGGATGGTCGAGTTCCGCTCGGGCCCGGCGCCGCTGGCGCTCCAGTCGGTCGGGGTCGTGCCGGCCAGGCCGGAGGCGGCCCAGCCCTCCGGTCGTTTCCCGCTGCCGCCGGGCACCCGGCCGAACATGCCGCGCCAGCGCCCCCCGGAGACCCGCTGACCGCAGGTCTCCGGAGCGGGCGGACGGCCCTCAGCTCAGGATGATCATCGAGCCCTGGGCGAGGCTGCGGGTCGCCGCCGCGTGCAGCCCCAGCCACACGTGCCGCTCCCGGGCGAAGGGGTGGCCGTCGTACGGCACGGCCGCGGCCGGCTCCTCCAGGGTGGTGGGCCGCTCCGGCGGCTGCGGGGCCGCCGGCGGGTTCGCCGGGTCGATGCCGAGGGAGGGCGCCACGAACTCCAGCTCCCGCAGCAGCCCGTACGAGGAGCCGAGCGGGCCGCCGCCCTCCAGGAGCTCGTCGTTGGCGAGCGGCACGGGGAAGTCCACCGGCACGTACGCGCCCGCGTGGTCGTAGTGCCAGACCAGGTGGGACTGCTGGGCGGTCGTCTCGAACATCTCCAGGAGCTGTTCGTAGTCCCCGCCGAGCTCGTCGACGGGCTCGACCGGCAGCCCGCACATCCGGAGCAGATAAGCGCGGCGCAGGAAGTGCAGGGCCGTGTAGTCGAAGCCGGCGACCGGGGCGACGTCGCCGGAGAGCCCCGGCATGTACGCGTAGACGGGCACGGTCGGCATGCCCGAGGCGGTCAGCACGGCGTCGTAGGCGGCTATCTCTTCGGCGAAGGGATTGTCGGGGCTGTGGCACAGCACGTCGACGAGGGGGACCAGCCACAGGTCACAGGCCAAGGGAGGCTCGCTCTCCGTCAGTTGCAGGGACGGCCAGGGTAGTCGGCCGCGCCGACGACGCCCACCCGCCGGTGACCTGCCCCCGGATGCCCGTCCTCAACCCGACCCGGCCGTTCCGCGGTCATCGGCGGAGGGCCCGCGCCTCCAGGCGGTCGGCCCATTCCAGCGAGTGCGCGTTGTAGGCCCGTACGAGCTCGACGGCCGCCTCCGCGTCGTTGCGGGTGATCGCGTCGACCAGGTCCACGTGGCCGCTCCACAGCCAGCCGAGGACGTCCCGCTCGGAGCGCAGGTAGGGCACGGAGAAGACCCAGGCCTGGACCCGGAGCCGGTGCAGGAAGTCGGCGATGTAGTCGTTGGCGGAGATGAGGCGGCCCAGCTCGCGCCAGTAGCGGATGTCGTAGCCGATGAGGATGTCGAGGTCCCCGGCGCGGGCGGCGCGGGCGGCGGCCTCGCCCCGGCGGCGCACGGAGACGAGCGCGACGCCGAGGCCGAGGTCGGGCTCCGGGGCGGGGGGCGGCGGGGTCGTCGAGTCGTGGCGGCGGAAGATGCCGTCGACGACGAGCATCCGGGCCTCGACCATGCGCCGGTAGTCGGCGATCGAGTACTGGTGGACGCGGAAGCCGCGGTGCTGGTCGGAGTCGAGGAGGCCCTGGGCGCAGAGGTCGACGAGGGCTTCGCGGACGGGCGTCGCGGAGACGCCGTACTGCTCGGCGATCTGCTTGACGGTGAATTCCTCGCCGGGCTGGAGACGGCCCGCGAGCACTTCGTCACGGAGCGCGTCCGCGATCTGCTGTCGCAAGGTGCTGCGGGTGACAGCTCCGCTCGCGGGCATGTGGTCGGTCCCCTCCGTCAGGTTCCGGACACCCTAGTCCAGACGGAGGAGACCTCCTCGTACCAGCTGTTACGCGGTGTGCTCGTCGGCGACCGTGAGGGCCGCGTCCAGGGCCGCCAGGCCTTCCTTGACCTCGGCCTCGGAGACGTTGCAGGCGGGAACGGCGTGGGTGCGGTTCATGTTGATGAAGGGCCACAGGCCGTTCTTCTTGGCCGCCGCGCCGAAGGCGGCCATCGGCGCGTTGGCCTCGCCGGCCGCGTTGTACGGGACGAGCGGCTCGCGGGTCTCCTTGTTCTTGACCAGGTCGAGCGCCCAGAAGACGCCCGTGCCGCGGACCTCGCCGACGGACGGGTGGCGCTCGGCGAGCTCGCGCAGGCCCGGTCCGAGGACGTTCTCGCCGATGTGGGCGGCGTGCTCGACGACCTTCTCGTCCTCCATCACCTGGAGGGTGGCGACGGCGGCGGCGCAGGCCAGCGGGTGACCGGAGTAGGTCAGGCCGCCGGGGTAGGGGCGCTTGTCGAAGGTGGCGGCGATCTCGGCGTTGATGGCGACGCCGCCGAGCGGCACGTAGCCCGAGTTCACGCCCTTGGCGAAGGTCATCAGGTCGGGGACGACGTCGAAGTGCTCGGCGGCGAACCACTTGCCGGTGCGGCCGAAGCCGGCCATGACCTCGTCGAGGATGAAGACGATGCCGTACTTGTCGCAGATCTCGCGGACGCCGGCGAGGTAGCCGGGCGGCGGGGTCATGATGCCGGCGGTGCCGGGCACGGTCTCCAGGATGATCGCGGCGATCGTCGCCGGACCCTCGAAGGCGATCGTGTCCTCCAGGTGCTGGAGGGCCCGCGCGCTCTCCTCCGCCTCGGTGGCGGCGTAGAAGGGCGAGCGGTAGAGGAACGGCGCCCAGAAGTGCACGACGCCCGCGGAGGCGGTGTCGGAGGCCCAGCGGCGCGGGTCGCCGGTCAGGTTGATCGCGGTGGAGGTGGCGCCGTGGTACGAGCGGTAGGCGGAGAGCAGCTTCGTGCGGCCGGTGTGCAGCCGGGCCATGCGGACGGCGTTCTCGACGGCCTCGGCGCCGCCGTTGGTGAAGAAGATCTTGTCCAGGTCGCCCGGGGTGCGCTCGGCGATGAGGCGTGCGGCCTCGGAGCGGACGTCCACGGCGAAGGCGGGCGCGAAGGTCGCGAGCTTCCCGGCCTGCTCCTGGATGGCGGCGACGACCTTGGGGTGCTGGTAGCCGATGTTGGTGTAGACGAGGCCGCTGGTGAAGTCGAGGTAGCGGTTGCCGTCGTAGTCCCAGAAGTACGAACCCTCCGCGCCGGCCACGGCGAGCGGGTCGATCAGGCCCTGGGCGGACCAGGAGTGGAAGACGTGCGCGCGGTCGGCGGCCTTGACGGCGGCGCCGGCCCGGGGATCGGGTTCGACATGAGGGGTCATGGGGTCGAGGGTAAGGAACCGCAGGTGGGACGGGCCATGACCATCTTGTCCATCGAGACCGTGGCGGACCCGACACGTTGCGGGGTGGGGCGGAGCGGGCGGTTCAGCCGCCGATCACGTCCACGGGGCAGCGGATGCCGGACGCACGGGCCAGGCGGCCGTCCGCCGTGACCAGCGCACAGCCGTACAGCTCCGCCGCCGCGACGTAGGCCGCGTCGTAGGCGGTGAGGTTTCCCCGCAGCTCCCAGACGCGGGGCAGGAGCACGCGTGAGCGCGGTACGACGGGCTCCAGCCGAGCGAGGGCGGAGACGGCGTCCTCCGCGTGTTCCTGGGAGATCTTCCCTCCGAGCAGGTTCCCCCGAATCACCGAGAGCACCTCGATCATCCAGTGCTCCGGCGCGATCCATCTGCTGTCCGCAGCGAGTGCGGCACGACTCCGGTCCCCGATGGCGCCCTCGTCGAGCAGCGAGAACGCGAAGACCGACGCGTCGACGACGATCACTCCTCGCCCCCCGGCAGATCTCCGGGTGCTCCGAGCCCCGCGTCCCGCTCGGCGCGACCGGCCCTCAGCACGTCCAGTACATCGGCGGCGGCGAGCCGCGTCTCGTACCGGCCGGCCGAAAACCTCTGGAGTACGGCCAGGTTGTCGCGGCGTCGTACCTCGTCGGCGAGCACGTCGAAGAGGTACGCCTGCAAGGACAGTCCACGCTCACCCGCTATGGCCGCCAGCCGGTCTCGCATCTCCTCGGGCACGTCACGAATCTGCAGTGCAACCATGCATGCAAGTTTGCATGCACAGGTGGGCGCGCGCAACCGAACAGGTCGGAGGAGGAGGTCGCCGGGGAGACACACCTCGGCTTCACCGCGCCCCGGCGGCGTACGGGTCCGCGAACAGTTCCGTCACCGTGCTCCGCAGGAGCAGCGGGTGCACGAAGCGGTCCGGGGTGGTCGGCGGGCAGCGCCAGGCCAGGGGCCAGGTCCGACCGGTGAGTGCCGGGACCGGTACGTAGCTGATGTGCGCCGGGCCCGCGTTGAAGCGCGTCACTCCGCGCGGCCAGGACTTGTGCGCCGTGGTGCCGGGCGGTACGAGGAAGTACACCCCGCGCCGGCCGTTCGCCTCGATGACCACCGGCCCCGGGTCTCCCCCGGTGAGCACCTCCATCCAGTCGGCCAGCCGGCGCCCTTCGTCGCCGTCCACCCGAACGGCGTCGAATTGTACGCCCGCCTTACGGAGTTGGAATCCGGAAACAGGAATCCAATCCACGTTCACTTCCCGATTCTCTTCATTCACGCGACCATGTTCCCGCGTCGGCGCTAGCGTTTTCCACGACTGAGGCGGGCGCGTCGGCAACCCCTTGACCTGCGTCAACGCGGCCCGTGCGCAGTCGAATTCGGCGGGGAGCAGTTGAGACCGGTTGAGATCGGTTGAGTCCGGATGGGGAGCGTGAATGGCACGATCGGAAAACAGGGAAACGGTCGGCCCTGCGGCCCGCATGGCGGCCGCCGTGGCGAAGCGATTGCGTCAGAAGAAGGGCTGGACGCAGGAGTACGAGGGCGCCCAGATGGGCTTCACGGGCGCGGCCGTCAGTGCGATGGAACGGCTCATCCATCCGGTGAGCGACGAGATACTGGTCCAGCTCGAACGGGTCCTGGGCGGCGGCACGGGCATCTTCGAGGAGATGCGGGAGCTCGTACGGCTGGAGAAGCTGCCGGAGCAGTTCCGGGGGTACGCGCCGATTGAGCAGAAGGCGGTGGGCCTTTGCCTGTACGCGAACCACGTGGTGCACGGGCTGTTCCAGACGGAGGCGTACGCACGGGCGTTGATCGCGGGCGGGCATCCGGAGCCGACGCCGGAGCGGGTCGACGAGCTGGTCGCCGGGCGGATGGCGCGGAAGGCGCTCTTCGACCGGAAGCAGGTGTGCGAGATCGAGCTGGTCCTCGACGAGTCGGTGCTGCGGCGGCCGATCGGTGACGAGCAAGTCATGTGCGAGCAGTTGGCGCACTTGGCGGAGTGTGCCCGGAGGAGCAACGTGAACCTTCAGGTGCTGCCGCTGGACGCGGGGTTGGGTGGGGAGTACTCGGGTGACCGAGGCATGATGAACCTCGTCGAGACCCCGGCCCACGACCACGTGACCTTCCTGGAGATCCAGGGGGAGAGCCTGCTGATCTCCGACCGGGCGAAGGTCAGTACGCACCGGCAGCGGTATGCGAAGATCCGGGCACAAGCCCTAGATCCGCGCAGGTCGCTGGGCCTCATCGAGGAGTTGGCGGGAGCACGGAGATGAACGACACCCTGCACTGGTTCAAGTCCAGCTACAGCGACAGCGGCGGCGGGGACTGCGTCGAGGTCGCCTTCGACTGGCACAAGTCCTCGTACAGCAGCGACAGCGGCGGCAACTGCGTAGAAGTCGCCGCCTGCCCCCACGCCGTCCACCTCCGCGACTCCAAGGTCCAGGACGGCCCCACCTTCGCCGTGGAGCCGTCCGCCTGGGCGGCCTTCCTGACCTGGCAGGACTGAGTCTCCGGGGCGCGTCCCGGACAGGATCAGGCCCGTCCGGGACGTGTCCGGGACGGGCCTGATCCTTCCGTCATCGCGGCGGGCGCGACCAGAGTGGCGCCCCGTCGGGACCCGGAGCCCCGGGGCCCTCGAACGACGGAGGATCCATCATGCGTTTCCGTATGCTCGCCGCGGCCGGTGTCCTGGCCGGTGCCGTGATGTCCGCGACGGCCGTGGCGCCCGCCCAGGCGGCCCCCACGGGAGCCACCGGCGAATGGGCGATGTCCCTCGGCGGGCCCATCAGGAGCTGCGCGGCCGCCAGTTGCGGCGTCAAGTACCAGACGTCGTACGGACAGGACGTCTACTGGACGTCCAGCAAGGTCAACTCCGCCGGGAACCGCTGGTACTACGTGACCTCGCCGGCGTCCGGCTGGATCTACTGCGGGAACATCAGCGCCCCCTGCTAGCGCACCCTGCCAGGCCTCCCGGCTACGCGGCCGGCTGAACCGCCAGTTCCTTCGCCAGGGACTCCGCCGTCGCGAGGGACTCCGTGCGGGAGGCCTCGTGCAGCGGGATCAGGTCGGCCATCGCCGGGACGTGCGGGGCGAGGGTCAGCTCGGGGACGATGAAGCTGACGTCCAGGCCGAAGCCGGTGCCGAGGGCCATCCGCAGGTAGCTCTCGACGTAGTCGTTGCCGTGCATCGGCGTGCCCTCGCGGTAGGAGCCGCCGCGGCTGGCGACGACCACGGCCTTCTTGCCGGCGAGCGAGGGGTGCTCGGTCACCGAGGTGCGGCCCACCAGGAAGACGTGGTCGATCCAGGCCTTCAGCGTCGAGGGGATCGTGTAGTTGTACATCGGGGCGCCGAGCAGGATCACGTCCGCCCGCTCGGCCTCCTCGATCAGTTCGGCGCGCAGGGCGAAGGCCGCGCGCTGCTCGGGCGACTGCTCGGCGGGGGCGGTGTTGCCCGCGTAGTAGGCGGCGGCCTCCAGGTGGGGGATCGGTTCCGCCGCGAGGTCGCGGTAGATCACCGTCCCCCCGGGGTGTTCCGCCTCCCAGACCTCGCGGAAGGCGGCGGTGACGGCGCGGGAGTGGGAGTGGTCGCCGTTGAAGGACGTGTCGATGTGGAGCAGCGTGGCCATGGGGATCGTCTCCTGAGTCACAGGGGCTGGTGGGAGAGATCCTTCTTCCTCAACCAAAGTTGAGGTCCAGTCCCACCCGGCCCCTGTGACCCGGATCACTCTCAGATCATCAGGATCATCCGGCCCGGCCTGTGGCCCGCCTCCGCCCTGCGGTGCGCCTCCGCGACCTCCTCCAGGGGCATGACGTCGGCCACCCGGGTGGTCAGCTCCCGGTCCGCCACCTTCCGCAGGCTCTCCGTGAGCCGGGCGGCGTCCGGCCTGGCCCGTACGGTCTCGACGCGGATGCCCCGCTCGGCGGCCGGCACCCGGTCGGGGGCGAGCGCGGCGAACGCGCCGCCGTCCTTGACCACCGGGAGCAGTTCGGCGCCGACGAGCGCCCCGTCGAAGACCGCGTCCACCCCGTCCGGGTCGCCCGCGCGCACCTTCGCGACCACGTCCTCGGGGACGCCGCGCGTGACGACGTGGTCCGCGCCGAGGACCCGCAGCTCGGGCTCGTCGCCCTCGTGGGCGACGGCCACCACGCGCAGTCCGGCGGCATGGGCGTACTGGACGGCCAGGCGGCCCACCACCGCGCTCGCGCCGGTCACGAGCAGCGTCGCCCCCGGCGGGAGGTCGAGCCGGTCGAGGGCCTGCTGGGCGGTGGCCGAGGCCAGCGGGAGGGAGGCGGCCACCGTGAAGTCCACGTCGTCCGGGATCGGGGACAGCCACTCCGGGTCGGCCCAGATGATCTCGGCGTACGTGCCGTCGCCCGTCAGCATCTCGAACCAGGGCACGAAGCCGGCCACCCGGGCGCCGGGCTCCATGCCGGCCACGGGGTCGAGGAGCTTGCCCGCGAAGTCCGTCCCCAGGACGAACGGGGGCCTGAGGTCGCCGACCGCGTCGGCGTACCGGCCCGCGCGGATCCGCAGGTCCGCCTGGTTCACTCCGGCCGCCTTCAGGCGCACCCGCACCTTGCCCGGGACGGACCCGGCCTCCGGCTCGGGCCGGCGGGCCATCCTGAGGACCTCGGGTCCTCCGTAGGCGGTCACTTCGACGACACGCATCGAGCGCATGGGGTACTCCTCACACGGAAGGCCCCCTCGTGGCCATTACACCCACGCTCCAGACCCCCGGCAACCCATGTCCGTCCACCCGGGTGGGCCTCCCTGCGGGCCTCGCCGCAGGTCTCCCCGCAGCCGCAGGTCTCCTCGCGGCCCTCCCTGAACGAAGGGCGAAGTCCAGGTGGCGGCCCGCTACACCGCCCCCGCACTCGTACAGACGTCCGTACCGTCCCGGCCATGGAGTGGATAACCGCAGAGAACGTCATCGCCGTGGGGACGGCCCTCGTCGGTGTCCTGGTCACGCTCGCCGTCGTCTGGATCGACCGGTTCTCGCCGCAGCGCAAGCGGCTCGGCTTCCGCGTGCAGCTCAACACCCCGCTCCATCGCGAGGGGAACCAGGCCAGCGAGGTCATGACCGTGCGGGAGGGCGAGGTGAACGGCATCGCCACGCCCTCCGACGGCTCCACTCTCGTCCTCCTCCGCATCGAGAACGACCGGGAACTCGACATCAGCTCCGAGGACTACGGCTCTGCCGCCGAACCCCACGGACTGAAGATCAATTTCGGTGACCGGGTGGAGGTCCAGGGCGTCGTCGCGACCGTCCCGGCCGGCTGGGACTCCGTACGGGACGACCTGGCACGCGCCCCCCGGCTGGGCCGCCGCGGAAGCGCCGTCCTCGTCCCCAAGACGGCCCTGGAGCGCGGGCAGTACTTCAAGCTGCTCGTCCAGCTCTCCGGCGGCGTCTCCGACGGGGACGTGGAGATCGTCGGCAGCCTCCAGGGCGGCTCCATCCGGCGCAACCGGAGCACCACCCCCGACGAGAAGCCGCCCAGGTTCAGCCCGACCGCCCGCAACGTCACCGTCGTCCTGACCGCCTGCGTCGTGGCCCTGGCCGCGATCATCGTCCGCGAGCAGACCCCGCCGCCCATCGGCTGCGCCCGGGGCGCCCTCGCCCTCACCGGCTCGACGGCCTTCGCCCCCGCCCTGCGGGAGGCGGCCCGGCAGTACGAGAAGGACTGCGAGGGCTCCACCGTGACCGTGGACGTGCACGGCTCGACCGCCGGGATCCGGGAGCTCGCCCAGGCCGGCCCCGGGAAGAAGGCGGTCATCGCCTTCTCCGACGGGCGCAAGCCCGGCGGCTTCCCCGAACTGCGGGAGAACATGGTCGCCGTCTCCCTGTTCACCCTCGTCGTGAACGACGGGATCCCCGTCGACGACCTCACCCTGGACCAGGTCCGCCGCGTCTACCGGGGCGAGATCCGCAACTGGGACCAGCTCGTCCCCGGCCTCGACCGACCGGTCCTCCTCGTCAGCCGGGACGCCAACTCCGGCACCCGGCAGGTCTTCCAGCGCCGGGTCCTCGACCGCAACGAGCCCGCCAACTCCTCGCAGGACTGCCGGACCTCCGACGACCCCGAGTCGAAGGTCGTCCGCTGCGAACTCGACTCCACCGAACAGGTCCTCGCCACCGTCGCCGAACTCCCCGGCGCCCTCGGCTACTCCGAACTCCGCGCCACCGAAGGGCGCAAGGGCCTGCACCGGGTGGCCGTCGACGGACGGCGGCCCCTCGTGGACGAGCTGGGCGAGTCCGGCTATCCGTACCGGGAGACCGAGTACGCCTACACCTGGGGCCTGCCCCCGGCCGACTCCCCGGCCTCCAGCTTCCTCACGTACCTCCGGTCGGGGCGCGGCCAGGACGTCATCCGCGCGCACGGACACCTGCCGTGCGCGACGCCGAAGGGGCTGGTGGTGTGCGGAGAGGGCTGATCTCCGATCTCGTCGTCTCCCCGGTACGGCCGATCTGCTCGTCTGGCATGCTCTGGCGACGTGGAGTCATTGCACGCGGAAGATCCGGTCAGCGTCGGCCCGTTCCGCCTGATCGGCCGCCTCGGGGTCGGCGGGATGGGCCGGGTGTTCCTGGCGCGCTCGGCCGGCGGGCGGACCGTCGCGGTCAAGGTGGTGCACGCGGAGCTGGCCGCCCATGACGAGTTCCGGCGCCGCTTCGCCCGCGAGGTCGCCGCCCTGGAACGGGTCGGCGGCACCGGCACCGCGCCCGTCCTCGGCTCGGACACCACCGCCGACTCGCCGTGGGTCGCCATCGGGTACGTACCGGGACCCTCGCTGCGGACCGTCGTCGGCGACGAGTTCGGGCCGCTGCCGCCCGCGACCGTACGGGCCCTTGGGTCCGGGCTCGCCCGCGCCCTCGACCACATCCACGCCGCCGGGCTCGTCCACCGCGACCTCAAGCCGTCCAACGTGCTGCTGACCGTCGACGGGCCGCGGATCATCGACTTCGGCATCGCCCGCGCCGTCGACACGGTCGACACCGGCGGCAACCTGACCACCACCGGGGCGGTCGTCGGCTCCCCCGGCTTCATGTCGCCCGAACAGGTCCGCGGCGACCACGTCGGCCCCGCGTCGGACGTCTTCTGCCTCGGGTCCGTGCTCGCGTACGCGGCGACCGGCCGCGCCCCCTTCGGCACGGCGGACAGCGGCGTCCACGCCACCATGTTCCGCATCGCCCACGACGAGCCCGACCTGACGGACCTCCCGCCCGAGCTCTCCGGACTCATCCGGGCCTGCCTCGCCAAGGACCCGGCGGCCCGCCCCACGGCGACCGAGATCGTCGAGACCCTCCCGGTCGCCGACCCCTGGCTCCCGGCGGACGTCCTGGCGCGGCTCGGCCGGCACGCGGCGCGGCTCCTCGAAGCGGAGGGGTCCGCCCCGGCGCAGGGCGCCCCGGCCGCCTCCGACACTCCCCCGCCGGCCGGTGGCGCGCCCGGCACCGCCCCCACCGGGCCCGCGGCGCCCGCGCCCCGGCGCCGGGGCCGTACCGCCCTCCTCGCCGCCGTCACGGCCCTCGCCGTCGCGGCGGCGGCCACCGTCGCGTACGCCTACTGGCCCGGCCGGGGCGACGACGGCACCGTCCGCACCCCGGGCGGCAACGGAAAGGGCACCGGCGCCCGCCCCGCCGGGATCGTCCCCGCCGCCTTCCTCGGCGCCTGGGAGGGCGTCCTCAAGGGCACGGCCAACGCGCCCTACGAGACCAGCCGGATCGAGATCACCCAGGGCCCCGCGGGCGCCAAGACCGCCGTCTACACCCATGTCACCGGCGAACTGCTGTGCATCGGCCGGGCCACCCTGATCTCCGCCACCGACGGCGAACTCGTCCTCGGCGAGGCCGAGATCACCGAGAGCGTCCCCGCCCGGCGCTGCACCCCGGCCGCCCGCCAGACCCTCAGGCTGCGCTCGACCGACGTCGTCGAATGGGGCTCCGGCGTCGCCAGGAGCACCTTCCAGCGGGTCAAGGCCGGTCCGGACGTCGTCCCCGCCGCCTACGTCGGCACCTGGAAGCAGGCGCCGGACACGGTGACCCAGCCCGAGCCCGACCGCTGGTCCTACCAGGTCACGATCGTCCAGGGCCCGGTCGGCGCCCCGCTCGTCCGCTTCGAGCAGGCGTACCCGCGCATGGACGACCAGGGGAACCTGCTCGCCGACGACGTCCGCTGCGCGACCACCGCCGTCGTCGGCGGCGCGGGCTCCCTCCTCGTCATCGGCCCGGAGACCCGCGACCCGGACAGCTGGGACCCGGACTGCGCCGAGAACGGCTCCAGCAACCTCCGCATCACCCACTGGCAGGGCAAGGAGCGGCTCCAGGTGTACGGGATGACCAGCGACGGCGAACCGGCCGAGTTCGTCAGGGAGTAGCTCCCGGCCGAGTTCGTACGGGAGTAGCCCCCGGGGCCGGTCGACGGCGCCGGCGGTGGCGGCGTTCCCACAAGCGCCCGACGCCCCGTCGGTGCGAGGCGGGTTCAGGCCTCGCGGGAGACGACTTCGGACGCCGCGCGGGCGTAGTCGTGGACCAGGGGGCGGGGGTCGGTCGCGCGCCAGGCGAGGGCGAAGCGGCTCGGGGCGACGCCGTGGACGGGGCGGGTGACGACGCCGCCGCGGGTGAGGAGCGAGGCGTTCCCGGCGGCGACCAGGCAGACGCCGAGGCCGTCGACCAGCGCCTCGTACGCCTCGTCCGCGCTGGCGATCTCGGCGCCGACGACCGGCGGCCGGCCGCCCCGGGCCTCCACGGCCAGCCAGTGGTCGCGGAGTTCGGGCCCGGTGGCGGGGAGGGCGAGGAAGGGCTCGTCGAGGAGCTCGGCGAAGTCCAGGCACTCGCGGGCCGCCAGCGGATGCGCCTCCGGGAGGGCGACGAGCCGGGGCTCGGTCGCGACGACGACCCAGCGGAAACGGTCCGCCCCGGCCAGCGGCAGCCACACAAAGGCCACGTCGCTGTCGCCGTCCGCGAGGCCCGCCGTCGGGTCCTCCCAGCCCACCTGGCGCAGCCTGAGCCGGGCCTCCGGGTGCGCCTCGGTGAACCGGGACCGGATCGCGGGCAGCAGCCCGCCGCGGCCGGGGCTGGTGCTCATGCCGACGACCAGGGTGCCGTCGGCGGCCGCCCTCGCCCGCCGTAACGCCTCCCGGCCCTCCTCCCACGCGGCGAGCACGGCCCGCGCGTGCGGCAGCAGGGCCGTGCCGACGGGGGTGAGGGCCACGCCCTGCCGGCCGCGGTCGAAGAGGGGCGCGCCGAGCTGCCGCTCCAGGGCCCGGATCTGTTTGCTGAGCGCGGGCTGCGAGACGTACAGCCGCTCGGCGGCCCGCGTGAAGTGGAGCTCTTCGGCGACCGCGAGGAAGTAGCGGAGGTCCCGCCCGTGCACATCCATAACCATGGGCTATCACGCCGGATCTTGGACGGACAACATCCTTCCGTCCCAAGCTTGTTGGGACAGCGAGCTGCCACCGGGCAGCACCCACGAGGGGGAGTACGGACATGAGCAAGGTCTGGCTGATCACGGGCGCCAACAGCGGCTTCGGGCGCGCCTTCGCCGAGGCCGCGATCGCCGCCGGCGACGTCGTCGTCGCCGCGGCCCGCCGCACCGGGACCCTGGACGACCTGGTCGCCGCGCACCCGGATCAGGTGGATCCGGTCGCCCTGGACGTGACGGACCACGCGGCCGTCGACCGGGTGGTCGCCGAGCTCGTCGAGCGCCACGGCCGCGTCGACGTCCTCGTCAACAACGCGGGCCGCACCCACGTCGGCTCGGTCGAGGAGACCACCGACGAGGAGCTCCGCTCCCTCTTCGACGTGCACGTCTTCGGCCCCGCCGCCCTCACCCGCGCCGTCCTGCCCCACATGCGGGCCCGCCGCTCGGGCGCGATCGTGCAGATCAGCAGCATGGGCGGCCAGATGTCGCTGCCCGGCTTCGGCGCCTACAGCGCGACCAAGTTCGCCCTGGAGGGCCTCTCCGAGGCCCTCGCCGCCGAGGTCCGGCCGCTCGGCATCGACGTCCTCGTCGTCGAGCCCGGCGCCTTCCGCACCAGCCTCCTCGGGAGCGGCGGCGTCAGCGGGGGCGCCATCGAGGACTACGCCGACACGGTGGGCGCCACCCGCGCCTACGTCGAGACGGGCAGCGGCACGGAGGAGGGCGACCCGGCGAAGGCCGCGGCGGCGGTCCTCGCGGCCCTGAACGCCGACGAGACCCCGCTCCGCCTCGCCCTCGGCTCCGACTCGATCGACGCGATCCACGCCCACCTGGACCAGGTCCGCTCGGACCTGAACGCCTGGGACAAGGTCGGCCGGGACACGAAGGTGGACGGCTGACGGACACACGGAAGGGCCCGCACCCCCAGGGGTGCGGGCCCTTCCGGCGTTCCTACAGGAACGAGTTGATCTCGATCGTCTCCGTGCGGCCGGGGCCCACGCCGATCGCGGAGATCGGCGCGCCCGACATCTCCTCCAGCGCCTTCACGTACGCCTGCGCGTTCTTCGGCAGGTCCGCGAAGGTCTTCGCCTTGGTGATGTCCTCGGACCAGCCCGGCAGCATCTCGTAGATCGGCTTCGCGTGGTGGAAGTCGGTCTGCGAGTACGGCAGCTCCTCGACGCGCTTGCCGTCGATCTCGTACGCGACGCAGACCGGGATCTGCTCCCAGCCCGTCAGCACGTCGAGCTTGGTGAGGAAGAAGTCCGTCAGGCCGTTGACCCGGGTCGCGTAGCGGGCGATGACCGCGTCGAACCAGCCGCAGCGGCGGTCACGGCCGGTGGTGACACCGCGCTCGCCGCCGATGCGGCGCAGCGCCTCGCCGTCCTCGTCGAACAGCTCCGTCGGGAACGGGCCGGCGCCGACGCGGGTCGTGTACGCCTTGAGGATGCCGATGACACGGGAGATCTTCGTCGGGCCCACGCCCGCGCCCGTGCAGGCGCCGCCCGCGGTCGGGTTCGAGGAGGTGACGAAGGGGTACGTGCCGTGGTCGACGTCGAGGAGCGTGCCCTGGCCGCCCTCGAAGAGCACGACCTTGTCCTCGTCGAGCGCGTTGTTGAGGATCAGGGTGGTGTCCGCGACGTACGGCTTGATCTGCTCCGCGTACTGGAGCATCTCCTCGACGATCTGCGCGGCGTCGATCGCGCGGCGGTTGTACAGCTTTGCGAGGAGCTGGTTCTTCCCCTCCAGGGCCGCTTCGACCTTCTGGGTGAGGATCGACTCGTCGTACAGGTCCTGGACCCGGATGCCGACGCGGTTGATCTTGTCGGCGTAGGTCGGGCCGATGCCGCGACCCGTGGTGCCGATCTTGCGCTTGCCGAGGAACCGTTCCGTCACCTTGTCGAGGGTGACGTTGTACGGGGTGATCAGGTGGGCGTTGCCGCTGATCAGGAGCTTCGACGTGTCGACGCCGCGCTCGTTCAGTCCGCTCAGCTCGGAGAGCAGGACCGCCGGGTCGACGACGACACCGTTTCCGATCACCGGGGTGCACCCCGGGGAGAGGATTCCGGAAGGGAGGAGATGCAGCGCGTACTTCTGGTCGCCGACGACGACCGTGTGGCCGGCATTGTTGCCGCCCTGGTAACGCACCACGTAGTCCACGGATCCACCGAGCAGGTCGGTGGCCTTTCCCTTGCCCTCGTCACCCCACTGAGCACCGAGCAGCACAAGTGCGGGCACAGGCGTACACCCCTTCCGGGTGGGGCATGTCCAAGGTCAGGGGGCGTACGCCGCCTCACCGGTGTGCCCCGGAATAGACGAAGCCCCTGGCGCAATAGCGCAAGGGGCTCTTGCACAAAGATGCTACCCGAGGAAGGACCGAGGTGTCGGATCACGACCAGCTGCTGGTCATCGTCGACCCGGTCGCCCGCCGAAATGACGGCGAGTCCGTACGGATCGCGAAAGACGTGCTGTCCGCGGGCGCGGAGGCGAAGATCTGCCTGCCGGACGGCCCCGAGGAATTCTGCCGGGCCCTGGCCCGGCGCGGCTCCCGGCGCCCCGTCGTCCTCGGCGACGACCGCGCGCTGCTCCGCACGGTGGCCCTGCTGCACCGCGAGCGGGAGCTCGCCGAGGGGGCCCTCTCGCTCGTCCCGATCGGCGCCCCGGACGATCTCGCGGTGGCCCACGCGCTCGGCGTGCCGCGCTCCACTCCGACGGCGGCGCGGACGGTCCTGCACGGCGCCGTGCGCCGTCTCGACCTGCTCGTCGACGACAGCGACGGCGTCGTCCTCGGCGACCTCCTGGTGCCCGGCCTCCCCGTCCTCGTCCCGGCGGCGCCGTCCGTCTGGGGCACCTGCCGCTCCCTCGTCCGTACGCTGGTCCGCCCGGCGCCCGTGGCCGCGACCCGGCTGCGCGTCGAGGCCGACGGCGTGCTCCTCGCCGACGTCGACACGCCCGTGGAGGGCCTGTCGGTCCGCTCCACGGGCGGTACGGCGGAGGTGACCGTCCGCCCGTCGGCGGCCCCGCCGCGCCGCGCGACCGCCCGCACCCTCACGGTCTCGGGCCCGGACTTCCGCTACCGCGCGGACGGGCGGGTCGCGGGGCCGGTGCGGCGGCGGACGTGGACGGTCAGGGCGGGGGCGTGGGGGCTGACCCTGCCCCGGGACGCCGCCTAGGGAGCGTCTTCTGGACAGTGCCGGGCGCGCGGGGCCGGCCCGAAGGGGCAGCTCCCGGACCGCCCTCGCTCCGATTGCCGCTGGCGCGTCGCTCTCCTCAGGCCCTAGCGTCGACGCAGGGTGACCAGAGGGGCGGGGGAGACGCGCGATGACGTGTGCGCTGGACGTCGAGGAGACGGCGGCCGAGCTGGGGCGGTACCGGCGAAGAGCGGAGCGGCTGGTCGTCGGGGGCGGCGTGACGGTGGCCCTGGCCGTCGGTCTCGGGGCCCTCGGTGCCTCCGGGCCGGTCCTCGCGGTCCTCGCGCTCGGGATCGTCGCGATGGGCGCCGGGGCCGGCTCGCTGGTCCTCGCGCGGCGGATGCGCCGGACCCTCGGCGCGGGCGTCTGGTCGGCGCACCCCGCCGTGGCGGTCGGCCAGAGCCGGTACGCGACGAGCGTCGTGCTGCGCTCCCCGGGCGGTGCCGAGACGTGGCCGCTGACGGTGATCGCGACCCGGGAGCGCTACGAGCTGCTGCGGCCGGGCCCGGACGGCGTGCTGTGGTGGTGCGGCGACCCGCGCGCGGGCGGGGTCCTCGCCGCGCCCGGCGGCGGGCCGCTGATCTGGGCGAAGCCGATGCGCGGCGCGCGCGTGCGCCGCCGGATCGTGGCGCACGCGGAGGCGGAGGGCCTGATGCGCCGGGCCGCCCCGAAGCAGCCGCAGGGGCCCGTGGACGTCACCGAGCACATCACCGTGGACGGCCTTTCCGTACGCCTCGACGGACTGCCCCGCGCGGCCGGACCGGCGTACGCGGATCTCGCCGCGCACGCCCGGCGGCAGGCCGCGCCGCAGGGCAAGGCGCTCCGCCCGGAGGCGGACGTGCGCCGGGTGGCCTGGTGGCGGGTGCGGGGTCTGCGGAGGGTCGCCGGGGTGCCCCGCGTGCTGATCGCGCTCGCGTTCTGCGCGGCCGTCGGCGCGGCCGCGCTGACCGGGCCGCCGAAGGGGGACGTCCCGATGCTGTACGGCATCGGCCTGCTGGTCCTGGGCGCTCTCGCGCACTCCTGCCACCGGCTGCTGGTCGCCGGCAGGCCCGCGGCGCGGCTGATGGCCCGGGCCGCGTCCGCCGCCCCGCCGACCCCGCGCCGGTACGTCCTGCTGTACGACCCGCACGGCGGCGGCCCCGTCCTGGTGCTGTTCCCCGTCCACGGCGGCCCGTACGTCCAGCCCGAGGGGCTGCTCCCGCTGATCCCTCCCGGCCCGCCGAAGAGGCCGCGCCGCGGGCTGCCGGCCCGGCCCGTCGGCACCGCCTGGCTGCACGGCCTGCGGGACTTCGCCCCCGGCGGCCGCACGCCGTTCGTCGTGCCCTGGATCGACGGGCGCCCGCTGTGGCCGGCGGAGCCGTACCGGAAGAGCGACGGGGGGCCGGAGTTCACCGCGCTCCTGGAACGGCTCGCCCCGCCGCTGGAGACCCGAGTCCCCTGATCAGCCCGCCCGCGCCTCCTTGTGGGCACGCCAGCGGCCCATGATCCCGGCCATCTCGCCGTGCAGGAAGGCGAAGAACTCGGCCGTCTCCGCGATGCGGCGGCCCGCCGCGCTGTCCGCGCCGAGGGTCGTGGCGCCCTCGTCGAGGACCTTCTCCCAGCGGACCAGGACCTGGTCGCGGCGGGTGAAGGTCTCGTACCAGAGCTCGTTGTGGAGGACGTACCGGTCGCGGCGCGTGCCGGGGTCGCGCTCGCGGCTGACCATGCCCACCCGGGTGAGGTAGCCGATCGCGCCGGAGACGGCGGCGGGGCTGATCCGCAGCTGTTCGGCCAGCTCGGCCGAGGTCATGGAGGCCGTCTCGGAGGCGAGGAGGGCCGCGAAGACGCGGCTCGCCATCCGCTGCATCCCGGCGGCGGTCATCTCGGCGGCGAAGCGCTCCACGAAGCGGGAGACCGCCTCGTCGCCGGTCCCGTCGGTCTTCGTCGTCATCTCGCTCTCACCCATCCTCTGACTTTATACGGTTCCTTAACTTCACAAATTTGTGAAACTACCGTACGTTCAGAAGCATGACGAAGGCAATCAGCGTCGTCGGACTCCACAAGTCCTTCGGGCGCACCCACGCCCTCGACGGCCTCGACCTCACCGTCGAGACCGGCGAGGTCCACGGCTTCCTCGGCCCCAACGGCGCCGGGAAGTCCACCGCCATCCGGGTCCTCCTGGGCCTCCTCCGCGCCGACTCCGGCGCCGCGCAACTCCTCGGCCGCGACCCCTGGGCCGACGCCGTCGAGCTGCACCGCCGCATCGCGTACGTCCCCGGCGACGTGACGCTCTGGCGCAACCTCTCCGGCGGCGAGGTCATCGACCTGTACGGCAGGCTGCGCGGGAGCGGCCGCCTCGACAGGTCCCGGCGGGCCGAGCTGATCGAACGCTTCGAGCTCGACCCCACCAAGAAGGGCCGCACCTACTCCAAGGGCAACCGGCAGAAGGTCGCCCTGGTCGCCGCCTTCGCCGCCGACGTCGACCTGCTCGTCCTCGACGAACCGACCAGCGGCCTCGACCCGCTGATGGAGGAGGTCTTCCAGAGCTGCGTCGAGGAGGCCCGCGACCTGGGCCGGACCGTCCTGCTGTCGAGCCACATCCTCAGCGAGGTCGAGGCGCTCTGCGACCGGATCAGCATCGTCCGCAAGGGCCGCACCGTCGAGTCGGGTTCGCTCGCGCAGCTGCGGCACCTGACCCGCACCAGCGTCACCGCCGAACTCGCCGGACCGCCCAACGGCCTCGCCCACCTGCCGGGCGTCCACGGCCTGGACACGCAGGGCAGCCGCGTGCGGTTCCAGGTCGACACCGACAAGCTCGACGCCGTCCTCCGCTCCCTGACCGCCTCGGGCGTACGGAGCCTGACCTCCACCCCGCCCACCCTGGAGGAGCTCTTCCTCCGGCACTACACGGACGAGGTGGCGTCATGACCCTCGCCGGCACCGCCGTCCCCACCCGGAGCGGGCCCCTCACCGGCACCGGCGCCCTCACCCGGCTCGCGCTCCGCCGCGACCGGCTGACGCTCCCCGTCTGGGCGCTCGTCACCGGCGGCCTGGTCGCGAGCGGCGCCGGCTCCCTGGACGGGCTGTACTCCACGGCCGCCCAACGGGCCGAGCTCGCCGCCTCCATGACCGCCAACAGCTCGATGCGCGCGCTGTACGGGCCGGTCTTCGGCGACTCCCTCGGCGGGCTCGTCGCCTGGCGCTTCGGCACCTTCGGCGCGGTCCTCGCCGCCGTCGCGAGCCTGATCGTGGTGGTCCGGCACACCCGCGAGGAGGAGGAGACGGGCCGTCAGGAGATGCTCTCCGCGGGGGCGGTGGGCCGCCGGGCCCCGCTGACGGCGGCGCTCCTCTCCGCCCTCGTCCTCAACACGGCCGTCGCCCTCCTCGTCACCGCCGGCCTCGCCGGGCAGGGCGCGGCCGGGGCGCTCGCGCTCGGTCTGGCGATCGGCGGCACCGGCATGGTCTTCGCGGCCACGGCCGCGCTCGCCGCCCAGTTCACGGAGAGCGCCCGGCTCGCCAAGGGCCTGGCGGCGGCCGTCCTGGGCCTGGCGTTCGTCCTGCGGGCGGCCGGCGACTCCGGCACGGCGGACGGCGGTTCGGTCCTGACCTGGCTCTCGCCGGTCGGCTGGGCCGAACACGTCCGCGCCTTCGCCGGCGAACGCTGGTGGGTGCTGCTCCTGATCCTCGCCGCCGTCCTGGCGCAGACGGCGGCGGCGTACGCGCTGACCGCCCGCCGGGACGTCGGCGCGAGCTTCCTCCCGACCCGGCCGGGCCCGGCGGAGGGGCGGCTCGCGACGGCCGGGGCGCTCGCGTGGCGGCTCCAGCGCGGCACGCTCCTCGGCTGGTCCCTCGGCTTCCTGCTCGGCGGGCTCGTCTTCGGCGGGATGGTCGAGGGCGCGGCCGACATCGTCGGCGACAACGAACAGGCCCGGGAGATCTTCGAGCGGATGGGCGGCCAGAGCGCGCTGACCGACGCCTTCCTCGCCACCATGGTCTCCCTCCTCGGGATGCTCGCTGCGCTGTACGCGGTCGGGTCCGTGCTGCGGGCGCACGGGGAGGAGACCTCGGGCCGGGCCGAACCGCTCCTCGCGGGCTCCCTCGGCCGGCTCCGCTGGGCCGCCGGGCACCTGGTGACCGCCTTCGGCGGCTCGGTCCTGATCCTGGTCCTCGGCGGGCTCGGCCTGACCCTCTCCTACGGGCACGGGCCCGGCCCGATCCTGGGTGCCGCGCTCGTCCAGCTCCCGGCCGTCTGGACGCTCGCCGGCCTCGCGGTCCTGCTCTGGGGCGCCGTCCCCAAGGCCGCGACCGCCGCGTGGGGCGTGGCCGGGCTCTGCCTGGCCCTCGGCTGGATCGGCCCCGCGCTCGACCTGCCGCAGGCCGTCCTGGACGCCTCCCCCTTCGGGCACCTGCCAAGGCTGCCGGGCCCGGACATGGCCTGGCCCCCGGTCCTGGTCCTGACGGCCCTGGCGGCGGCCCTGACGGCGGCGGGCCTGGCGGGGCTGCGCCGCCGGGACGTCAACGGCTGAGCGTCACACCTCCACGAGCAGCTCCTCGAAGCCCCGGATGACGTACCCCGGCTTCCACACCGGTTCCGCCGCGAGCCTCAGCCCCGGCGCCTGCCTCAGCAACTCGCCGAAGACGGCGGTCAGTTCGAGGCGGGCGAGCGGGGCTCCGAGGCAGTAGTGGATGCCGGCGCCGAAGGTGACGTGCGGGTTGTCGGCCCGTTCGAGGTCGAGGACGTCGGCGGTGGGGCCGAAGCGGGCGGGGTCGCGGTTGGCGGAGCCGAAGAGGAGGGCGACCTCGGAGCCGCGCGGAAGGGTGACGCCGCCGAGCTCGATGTCGTCGAGGACCCAGCGCTCGAACATCTGGAGCGGCGTGTCGTAGCGCAGAAGTTCTTCCACAGCTGTGGACAACTTTTCGGGATCCGGCCGGACGCCCTCCCTGAGCAGCGTCCACCAGCCGTTGACCGTGGTGTTGACGGTGGCCTCGTGGCCCGCGTTGAGGAGCAGGACGCAGGTGGAGATCATCTCCTGCTCCGTCAGCTCCTCCACCGCGACCAGGGACGAGATCAGGTCGTCTCCCGGGCTCTTCCGCCGCCGCGCGATCAGCTCCCGCAGGTAGTCCGAGAACTCCACCGAGGCCTCGACCGCCCGCCGGGCCGTCTCCTCCGAGGGATTCAGCTCGAACATCCCGCAGATCGCCGCCGACCAGGGCCGCAGCCGCGCCCGCTCCTCGTCCTCGGCCGGGACGCCGAGCATCTCGGCGATCACCGCGACCGGCAGCGGCTCGGCGACCCGCGCGAGCAGATCGCCGCCGCCGTCGGCGACCAGTTCCCCGACCAGGTCCGCGGCCAGCCTCCGTACCGTCGGCGCCAGGTTCTCCACCGTCCTCGGCGTGAACGCCTTCGAGACGAGCCGCCGGATCCGGCTGTGGTCGGCCGCCTCCAGATCGAGCAGCCCGTGGTCGTTGAGCGTGTGGAACGGCTCGTACGCGGCGTCCGGCGCCTCCCGCCCGAACTCCTCGTGCGTGAAGCGATGGGTGTACGTCCGGCCCAGGCGCCGGTCCCGGAGGAGCGCGGACACGTCCTCGTGGTGCGGGATCAGCCACTGGCGGGTGGGGGCGTGCCAGTGGGCGCGCCCGGCGGCGCGCAGCTCGGCGTAGGCGGGATACGGGTCGGCGACGAACTCCGCGGACCAGGGGTCGTACACAGCGTCAACAGCGTCCATGCCCGGACGCTACTCCCGGACCGGGGCACCGTCTCCGTACCGGAGCCTCGCCCGTACCGGCGCCGCCCTCGTACCGGAGCCTCGACCGTACCGCCGCCCCGTGCCGGCGCCTCACCCGCCGACCCGCACCAGCCCCGCCTCGTACGCGAAGACCGCCGCCTGCGTGCGGTCGCGCAGGCCCAGCTTCACCAGGATCCGGCTGACGTGCGTCTTGATCGTGGACTCGGCGACGACGAGGTGGTCGGCGATCTCGGCGTTCGACAGGCCCTGCGCGATGAGGACGAGGACCTCCGTCTCCCGCTCGGTCAGCTCCCCGATCTGCGCCGTCGCCGGCGGGCGCGCAGACGTCCCCGGCGCCTTCGCGAACTCGGTGATCAGCCGCTTGGTGACCGTCGGCGCGAGCAGCGCCTCACCGGCCGCGACCACCCGGACGCCGTCCGCGAGCTGCCGGGCCGAGGCGTCCTTGAGGAGGAAGCCGGATGCTCCGGCGCGCAGCGCCTGGTACACGTACTCGTCGAGGTCGAAGGTGGTCAGGACCAGCACCTTCGCGTCCGCGTCGGCGGCGACGATCTCCCGGGTGGCCTCGATGCCGTTCAGCTCGGGCATCCGGATGTCCATGAGGACCACGTCGGGCCGGAGGGCCGCGACCTGCGCGATCGCCTCCCGGCCGTTGACCGCCTCGCCGACGACCTCGATGTCCGGCATCGCGCCGAGCAGCACCGAGAAGCCCTCGCGGACCATCATCTGGTCGTCGACGATCAGTACGCGGATCACTGCACGGCCTCCTCACGGCTCACGGGGACGAAGGCCGTCACCTCGTAGCCGCCGTCGTCGGTGGCCTCGGCCGTCATCTCCCCGCCCAGCATCGTCACACGCTCCCGCATCCCGGTGATGCCGTGGCCCGCGCCCGGCGAGGGCTTCACCAAGCCCCGGGCGGGACCGTTGGCGATCCGCAGCCCGAGGCCGCCCAGGACATAGCTGACCTCGACCTTCGCCGCCGCGCCCGGCGCGTGCCGCAACACGTTCGACAGGGCCTCCTGGACGATCCGGTACGCGGAGAGCTCCACGCCCTGCGGCAGCTCGCGCACCGCGCCGGTCACCGTCTTCTCCACGTCGAGCCCGGCCTCCCGCACGTTGCGGACCAGCGCGTCCAGGTCGGCGAGGGTCGGCTGCGGCGCGTCGGGCGCCTCGTAGTCCTCGGCCCGGACGACCCCGAGGATGCGGCGCAGCTCGGTCAGCGCGGCGACGGCGTTCTCCCGGATGGTGAGGAACGCCTGCTCCAGCTCCGGCGGCGGGTTCTCCACCCGGTACGGCGCGGCCTCCGCCTGAATGGCGACCACCGACATGTGGTGGGCGACGACGTCGTGCAGCTCCCGCGCGATGGTCGTCCGCTCCTCCAGGAGGGTCCGCTTCGAACGCTCCTGCGCGGTGACGGTCTGCTGGGCGGTGACCTCGCGGGTCGCCTGGCGGCGGACCTGGAAGACGGTGACGGTGAGGAGGGCGAGGGCGGCGACGAACAGCAGCGGCACCGAGTCGGAGGTGACGCCGATGCCGAGGAACATCTCGGCGAAGAAGCAGTAGCCCGCCGTCACCAGCCACATCCACGCGGCGGTACGGGGCCGGGTGCGGGCGGCGACGACGACGAGGACCACGAGGTGCGCGGCCAGCGAGTTCGCCGCCCAGGGCCAGCCGACCTCGTAGCTGGCGAGGTACCCCACGAAGGGCGTCGTGCCGAGCGAGGCCCAGAAGGCGAGGACCGGCCGGACCAGGGTGAGCAGCACGATCGCGGCCGGCACGAGGGCGGTCAGGAGCCCGAACGGACCGATGGCGCCGTGGTAGCGCTCCATGCCGATGATGAAGACGATCATCGCCGCGAAGGCGACGACCGCGTGCGGCAGCAGCCCCGCGTACACCCGTATCCGCTCCGGCAGGAAGCGCGTCGGACCGCCGTGCACGTCCATGCGCGGCAGCGGCCGGTAGGCGAAGGCGTCGTGGAAGAGTTCCTGGCGCAGCCCGCCGAGCGCCACCTGCACCAGGCGGAACTCGGGGCTGCGGCTCGTCTCGGGGGACTGTGTCTGGGTCACACCGAAAACGGTACGGGGGGCGGGGGGCCCGGTCGTCCCGCTGGATGCGGATCCTTCCGGGTCCCCCTTGAGGACTAGAGCTCTTACAGGACGTTGTTGAACTTGGAGCCCTCGCCCGCGTACAGCGACGTCGCCTGGCGAGCGGCGAAGGGGGCGGTGGCGTTGCCCGTCGAGCGGTAGACGTACGTGCCGGCCGACCCGTACGCGATCAGGTCGCGGCGGCCGTCGTTGTCGAGGTCGCCGGCGCCGACGAGCTGGGAGTAGGCGCCCCAGCCCCCGCCGATCTTCACGCGGAGGGAGAAGCCGCCGGTGCCGTTGCCCTGGTAGAGCCAGAGGGTGCCGGCGGTGTCGCGGGCGACCATGTCCCCGGCGGCCGTGCCGGCGATGTTCCCGACGGCGGTGAGCTGGTTGTAGCCCTGCCAGTTGCCGCCGAGGCTCACCCGGGGCGCGTACGGCTTGGCGTAGCTGCCGGTGCCCTTGTAGAACCACAGGGCGCCGGCGCCGTCCGTGGCCACCAGGTCGGGGCGGCCGTCGCCGTCGAGGTCCGAACCGGCGGCGATCTTGTTGTAGATCTGCCAGCCCGTGCCGACCTTGACCCGGGGGGCGAACGTGCCGTCGCCCTTGCCGAGGTAGAGCCACTGCACGCCGGAGCCGTCGACCGCGATCAGGTCGCCGGGGGCGGCGCCGCCGGCGTTGCCGACGGCCTCGATCTGCTTGTACACCCCCCAGCCCGAGCCGATCTTCGCCCGCTGCGCCGACTTGACCTGGCCGTTCACCGGGCGGTCCCGCAGGTCGTCGCGCCACAGCACGCCGGAGGCGTCCCGGGCGAGGACGTCGGTGGAGCCGTTGTCGGTGTAGTCGTGCGGGTCGGCCGTGCGGACGACGTTCATCTTCCAGCCCTGGTAGGCGGGCTCGCCGATGCCGTCCAGCGGCGTCGCCTCGGCCTCCACGGCGTACGTGCCGTTCGGCGCGTCCACGCCCGCGATGACACCGTCCCAGTCGAAGGAGAACAGGGTGCCGGTGGCCGGCGCGGTCACGCGCTTCGTGAACTCCTTGCCGGTCGCGATGTGCGTGAGCGTGACGTCCAGGTAGGCGTCGGCGCGCGACAGCGTCCAGCCCAGGGTGACCTTGCCGCCGGTCTTGTCGAGCTCGGCCGTGTCGGGCACGTGGACCTGCTGGATCTCCAGCGGCTCCCAGATCACCGGCGTGCCCGTCTCCGCGAGCTTGGTGACGGCCGGGGTGCCGTCCTGGGCGACCGCGACGCGGAACAGCCCGCTGCCGTCGGCGGCCCGGCTGCCCTGCAGCACCGCGCTGCCGTCGGCCGAGGACGCCCAGGCCGAAGCGGTGATGCCGAGCTCGCGGATCTCGCCGCTGGTCAGGGAGACGGCGCGGGCGGGCGTCCCGGGGTTGCCGTAGACCAGCCACTCGCCCACGAGCGCGCTGTACCACTGGGCGGTGTGGGCGCCCAGGACGGTCTTCTTCTCCGCGCCCGTCCTGCGGTCGACGGACGTGATGAAGTCGCCGGTGCCGGACTCGTAGCCGAACCAGGTCACGTGGGAGGCGGAGAAGTCCAGGCCGCCGTAGCCGATCCCGCCCTCCGGGGCGGCGTACGTCGCGGTGACCGTCCCGGCCGCCACGTCGACCAGGGCCCGGCCGCCGGTCCGCTTCTCCGCCGGTCCCGTCTCGTACCCGACGAGGACGGAGCCGTCGTGGAGCGGCGAGCCGAAGAAGTCGGAGGCGTCCGTCGGCAGGCCCGCGATCTTGCGGCTGGTCGTCGTGGCGCCGTCCTTGGTGACGACGCGCAGTTCCTTCGTGCCGTCCGTGTTCGTGATCTGCGCGAGGACGCTCGTCGGGCTCAGCACGGCCACGTAGTTGCCGTTCAGCGCGGCGAGGTCGATGTCGACGCCCGGGGCGAACGGCGTGGCCATGTTCCGCAGGGTGAGCGCACGCATGTTGGCGGTCCAGGAGGCGTCACCGAGGACGACCACGTCGCCGCCCGTCGTGAAGCCGCCTCCCTCGGGCTGCTGGAGCCGGACGGACTTCCCGCCGTCGTTCGGCGTCCAGAGCAGGTTCCTCGTGCCGTCCTGGGCGAAGGAGTAGGTGAGGAAACCGGTGGCGCCCACGCCCCCGAGCCGGGAGCCCTCGGCGACGACGGGCAGGGTCGCGTCGGCCGAGACCGCGGCCGGCGTCGCGGCGAAGGCGGCCGGCGCGGTGGCGAGCGTGCCGGCGCCGAGGGCGGTGACGGCGAGGACGACCGTGACGGCGGTGGCGAGACGGGCGCCGGTGGAACGGATCTGCAAGGTGAAACCCCCACGAGGAAGATCGGACACGGGAAGGCCGTGCCTGATGAGACTCGTGACCCGTTCGAAGGGTTGTACGGGAATCCGGAGTTCCGGGCTCACCACGCCAGCTGGGCGATCTCCTCCGCCACCACCGCGCACGCGTCCGCCGCCGGGTCGATCAGCGGGAAGTGGCCGATGCCCTCCAGGAGCGTCAGGCCGACCTCCTCGCCCGCCTTCGCCGCCGCCTCCGCGTACGCGTCGGCCACCGCGTACGGCACGACGACGTCCTCACGGCCCTGGACGAGGGTCGTCGCGATGCCGGTCGGCAGGAGGACGGCGGGGTCCGCGGACGCCGCCCTCGCCGCGTACTCCGCCTCGCCGCCCAGGAGTTCCGTGACCGCGCCGCCGCACACCCCGAGCTCCACCGCCCGCCCGAAGTGGGCGATCGGGGCGAGGGCGACGACGCCGCGGAGCTCCGGCGGGGCCGGCAGGCGCCAGCGCGAGTCCGCGGGCAGGACGTGCCGGGCGGCGGCCCACAACGCGAGGTGGCCGCCCGCCGAGTGGCCGGTGAGGACGGTCCGCCGCGGGTCGGCCTGCGGGAGGTGCGCGGCGGCCAGGTCCGTCACGGCGTCGAGCGCCGCCGCCACGTCGTCGAAGGTCTCCGGCCAGCGTCCGGCGACCGGGGCCGTGCCGCCCTGGTGGGGGAGGCCGGGGCCGCGCCGGTACTCGACGTTGGCCACGGCGAAGCCCCGGCGGGCCAGGAAGTCCACGAAGGGGGTCAGGTGCTGCCGGTCGTACGGCGCCCGCCAGGCGCCGCCGTGCAGGGCGACGACGAGCGGGGCCCGGGTGCGCCCGTCGCGCGGGGCGTAGAAGTCGACCACCTGGTCCGGGTGGTCGCCGTACGCGGCGGTGGCGTCCGGGGCGACGGCCGGGTGCGAGAAGGCCGACGCCTCTTCGGCGGCATCGCGCGCGGCGGGGTCCGGCATGCTGTTCCAACCTCTCGGGTGCGGGGCCGAATTGGCCTGACCTGCGGGGACGGTACCAGCACCGGGACCCCCGCAGATCAGGCGATCATCCGATCAGCCGCCGAGGCCCCCGAGGACGTCCGCGAGGGTCCGGGCCGCCCGCTCCGCGTCCGCGAAGCCCACGTACAGCGGGGTGAAGCCGAACCGCAGGACGTCCGGGCGGCGCAGGTCGCCCACGACCCCGCGCTTGATCAGCTCCGTCATGACGGCGGGCGCGTCCGCGCAGCTCAGCGCCACCTGGCTGCCGCGCTCACCGTGCGCCGCGGGGGTCACGGAGGTGACCCGGCCCTCGGGGACGTACGCCTCGACGCACTCCAGGAAGAAGTCCGTCAGCGCCAGCGACTTGGCCCGGACGTCCTCGACCGCGACGCCGTCCCAGACGTCGAGCGCCGCTTCGAGGGCCAGCATGGACAGGATGTCGGGCGTGCCGACCCGGCCCCGGAGCGCGCCGTCCGCCGCCTCGTAGCCGGGGGTCATGCCGAACGGGTCGGCGTGCGAGTTCCAGCCGGGCAGCGGCGAGTCGAAGGCGGCCTGGTGGCGCTCGGCGACGTACAGGTACGCGGGCGAACCGGGGCCGCCGTTCAGGTACTTGTAGGTGCAGCCGACGGCCAGGTCGACCCCGTGGGCGTCCAGGCCGACGGGCAGGGCGCCCGCGCTGTGGCACAGGTCCCAGACCGCGAGCGCGCCCGCCGCGTGGAGCGCGGCGGTGAGTCCGGGCAGGTCCTGGAGCCGGCCCGTGCGGTAGTCGACGTGGTTGACGAGCGCGAGGGCCGTGCGGTCGCTCACCGCGGCCGCCATGTCGGCCGGGTCGCATGCCACGATCTCGTGACCCGTCATCCGTGCCGCGGACCGCGCGATGTACCCGTCCGTGGGAAAGGTCGTCGCGTCGACGAGGATCTCGTCGCGGTCTCCGCCGTTCAGCCGGGCGGCGGCGACGACCGCCTTGAAGACGTTCACGCTCGTCGAGTCGCCGACCACGATCTGCCCCGGGGCGGCGCCGACGATCGGGGCGATCCGGTCGCCGATCCGCTCGGGCGCGGTCCACCAGCCGGACTCGTCCCAGGAGCGGATGCGCAGCTCGCCCCACTCGCGGGTGATGACGTCGGCCATGCGGGCCGGGACGTGCGCGGGCAGCGCTCCGAGGGAGTTCCCGTCGAGGTAGACGGTCTCCTCGTCGAGGGCGAACTTCGCGCGGTGCCCGGCGAGGGCGTCGGCGGCGTCGAGCTCCCGGGCCCGCTCGCGAAGGGCGTCGGCGTCGGATTCCGGGGCCCGCTTCAGGAGGTCGTCAGACATGGCTGCGGGCCGTCCAGAGCTCGGGGAACACGTTCTTCTGGGCCCGCTTCTCCAGCCAGGCCACGCCCGCGGAGCCGCCGGTGCCGGTCTTCGCGCCCATCGCGCGCCGGGTCGCCACCAGGTGGTCGTTGCGCCAGCGCCAGACCAGTTCGGCGACGTCGCTCAGGGCCTCGCCGAGCCGGACGAGCTCGCCGTTCTGGTCGGCGTCCGCGTAGATGCCGGCCCAGACCGCCTCGACCTCGGGCGAGGGCTCGTACCGCTGCGCCAGGTCACGGCCGAGGACTTCCTGCGGTACGGGCAGGCCGCGCCGGGCGAGGAGGCCGAGGACCTCGTCGTACAGGCTGGGCTCGTGCAGGGCCTTCTCCAGCTCGGCGTGGACGCGGGGCGCGCCCCGGTGCGGGACGAGCATGGACGCGGACTTCTCGCCGAGCAGGAACTCCATCCGCCGGTACATCGCCGACTGGAAGCCGGAGCCCTCGCCGAGCGCCGCCCGGTAGGCGTTGAACTGGCCGGGGGTGAGCTGGGCGAGCGGCCGCCAGGAGTGGTTGAGGGCCTCCAGCTCGCGCACCGAGCGCTTGAGCGCGTCCATCGCGACGGGCACCCGGTCCTCGCGCAGGGCGCGGCTCGCGGTCTCCCACTCGTGGACGATCACCGTGAACCACAGCTCCATGACCTGGGTCGTGACCAGGAAGACCATCTCGCCGGGGTCGTCCGAGCGGAGGTGCTGGAGGTGGGTGAGGACGTCCGCCTGGACGTAGTCCTCGTACGGCGTCGTGCCCGCGAAGTCGAGGTTCGGGTCGTCGACGACCGAGCCGGCTCCGGAGGCATCGGGGAAGGTGGACATTTCTGTCTCCTCGATACGGGCTACCGGGTAGCGGTCCGCTCCACCGTGCGCGCTCTGCTGGGCGCCACGGGAGCTCCGGTCCCCTCGGGAGGCGCGCCTCTTCGCGCGCGTCCCAAGCGCATCATGACACGATCGGGCCCGTGATGTAGATCCCCTCTTCGTCATACGGAAAAGCGTTCGAACGGCAGCCGTTCAGGCCCTTGATCTGCTGCATCATCGCGGGCGCGAGCCTGCCCGGCCCCGGGCAGCCCAGGTGCGAGCGGATGCCGATCTCGTGTCCCACCTCGTGGTTGATGATCAGGTGCCGGTACTCGGCGGGCTCCCCCGCGAAGGTCGGCGAGCCGAGCATCCACCGCTTGAGGTTCACCACGACGCCGTCGGCGGTCTCGCAGTTCAGCTCGCCGTGGGTGCGGTAGCCCTGCCGCGCGCAGAGGGCGTCGGCGGTGTCCGGGGTGGCGATCCTGATGACGAAGTCGGCGTCCTCCGAGACCAGCTGGAACCGGCCCCGGCCGTGCGCGGCCCAGCCGCGCGGATGGGCCAGGATCCGCTGGATCTCCTCGGCCGTCCCGCGCGCCGAGAGCGCGATGCCGTCCTCGACCTGGACCCGGTAGCGGCGCAGGGTGCCGCCGTGGCCGACGGGCTCGCCCGAGGCCTGCGCGGTGGTGAAGGTGCCGGAGCCGGACTGCGGGACGGTGGTCCTCTTCGGTGTGGGCCCGGGTGCGGGGAGCCGTGTCCTCCCGGGAGCCGGTTCCGGCTTCGGCTTCGGCTTCGCCGCCGTGGGCCGGGGACGCGGCGCGGTCGCCGTCGACGCGGTCGCCGCCGGTGCCGCCGCCCCGGGTGCGGGCCCGCTCTGGAGGTGCGCGAGAGAGGCCCCGAGACCGAGCGAGACCGTCACCAGGGCCAGGACCGGGAGGCTGAGGCGGGTCCCCGACGCGCGTTTCCTCCTCGTTCCCCGGCGTCCTGCGGGTAAGGCACGTTTCCCCACGACAGACTTCCCCCCCTGAGTTCGAACGCCCTTTCCCCATGACGGGGAAAGGGCGTCCCTCAGTTCCGGGAAACGTCAGCCGAGCGTCTCCGCCGCCGTCTCCGAGGAGTCGCGCAGGAAGGTCGTGCAGCGCTCGTACTCGTCCTTCTCGCCGATGTCGCCGGCCGCCCGGGCCAGGGCGTGCAGCGCGCGCAGGAAGCCGCGGTTCGGCTCGTGCTCCCACGGCACCGGGCCGTGGCCCTTCCAGCCGTTGCGGCGCAGCGCGTCCAGGCCGCGGTGGTAGCCGGTACGGGCGTAGGCGTACGACTCGACGACCGCGCCGCGCTCGTAGGCGTCGTCGGCGAGCCGGGCCCAGGCGAGCGAGGAGGTCGGGTACTTCGCGGCGACGTCCGCCGGCGCCGTGCCGTTCGCGAGCAGTTCGCGCGGGCCCGGGTCGTCGGGCAGGTGGGTGGGGGCCGGTCCCCCCAGGAGGTTCTCGTGGATGGCCATGGGGCCAGTCTGCCTCAGGACCCCGCCCCGCCGTCCGCCCCGTGGACGGGGAGGTCCCGCCGCCCCGGGTCCAGGGGCGGCGCCTGCACCCCGCAGTGGACCCTGCACCCCGGGTGGCAGCCCGCCGGCGCGGCCGGGGTCCGCATGGTCGTCCAGGCGAGGACCGCGCCCGCCACCAGGACCCCCGCGCACATCGGCATCGCCCGCCGGAACGTCTCCCCGAACTCGTCCGCCGAGCGGTACGCCTCCGGCCCCATCCCGGCCAGCAGCGGCAGCGCGGCCACCGCGATCAGCCCGGCCGCGCGGGCGGCCGCGTTGTTGATGCCGCTCGCGAGGCCCGCCCTGGACACGTCCACCGAGGCGAGGACGGTCGCGGTCAGCGGGGCGACCAGGGCCGTCATGCCGAGCCCGAGGACGAGCATCGCCGGCAGCACGTCCGTCACGTACGAGGCGTCCTCCCCGACCCGCAGCATCAGCAGCATCCCGCCGGCGCACAGCAGCGGCCCCACCGTGAGCGGGATCCGGGGCCCGATCCTCTCCCCCAGCTCCCCGGACTTCGCCGACAGCAGCAGCATGAGCACGGTCGTCGGCAGCAGCGCCACACCGGCGCCGAGCGCCGAGTAGCCGGCGACCACCTGGAGCTGGAGGGCCGCCAGGAAGAAGAAGCCGCCGAAGGCCGCGTACACGCACAGGGTGACCAGGTTGACCACCGTGAAGAGGCGGGAGCGGAAGATCGACGGGGGCACCATCGCCCGCTCCCCGCGCCGCCGCTCCACCACCACGAACCCCGCCCCGACCAGCACCCCGGCCGCCCCCGCCCACCAGGCCGCGCCGATCAGCGCATACGTGACGAGGGCGAGCGCCGCCGCGCCCAGGACCGCGCCGAGCACGTCGAAGCGGCCGTGCGCCGTCTCGTCCCGCGACTCCGGCACGTGCCGCAGGGCGACCGGCACGCAGACGGCGGCGAGCGGCACGTTCAGCAGGAACACCCACCGCCAGCCGGGCCCGTCCACCAGCCAGCCGCCCACGAACGGCCCGATCGCCGCGCCCACGCCGCCGAAGCCCGACCAGAGCCCGACGGCCCGCGCCCGGTCGTCCTCGTGGAAGCTCGCCTGGATCAGCGCGAGGGAGCCGGGCGTGAGCAGCGCCCCGCCCACCCCCTGGAGGGCGCGGGCCGCGATCAGCACCCCGGCGTTCGGGGCGAGGCCGCAGAGCAGCGAGGCGAGCGCGAACCACACCACCCCGACGACGAACACCTTCCGCCGCCCGAAGCGGTCGCCGAGCGAGCCGCCGAGGAGGATCAGCCCGGCCAGGGTCAGCATGTAGGCGTTGACCGTCCACTGGAGGACGGCGAGGTCGGCGCCCAGGTCCTCGCCGATGTGCGGCAGGGCGACGTTGACGACGGTCGAGTCGAGCAGCGCCATCCCGGACCCGAGCACCGTGGTGAACACGATCCAGCGGCCCGTCCCGGAGCTCATCCGGATGTCCATGCCTGCATGATCCCGCGAACGACGGAGCCCCGCCCACCGTGTCCGGGGAAACGGTGGACGGGGCTCCTTCCGGACGGGCTCCGGCGGTCAGCGGGTGAAGGTGAAGTACTTCCACGCCCCGAAGGACGTGGTGTTCACGTTGTCGCCGGACGTGCCGTCCACGTACCCCGTGCGGACCCGGGCGCGGATGCCGGCGGCTCCGTCGCCGTCGAACGCGATGTACGCCATGCCGCCGCCGTTCAGCGTCACGTAGTCCTCGCCGCCGGTGCGCCAGGCGCCCTGGTACCAGACCTGGATCTCGTACTTGGTCCGGCGGCCCGGGTACGGGTTGTTCCACGCGGTGACCAGCGGGTCGGTGGTCTGGTGGTACGTCTGGTACCAGATGGTGCCGATCTTGGACCACTTGTAGTGCCGGGACAGCGTGGTCGTCACGCCGGCCTTCGTGTACACGGTGGAGCCGACGTGGGCCCGGCCGGAGCGGGTGTCACCGGCGAAGTCCGCGGTCACCCAGGTGTCCCGGGTCATCCTCGTCGTCACCGACAGCCTGCCCGCCGAGTCGACCGTGCCGCGCTTGAGCAGCCGCTTGGGCTCCGAGCCGTACGGGTCCGCCCAGATCTCCACGGTCCGGTTCCGGTACGTCCAGCCGAGGGAGGCCGTGTACGTCACGTCGGTGCCGTAGGCGACCGTGCGGCGGTTCTGGTCCAGCCTCAGGTGCGTCGGGAAGGGCGCCACCTGCACGGCGGCCGTCCCGGTGGAGTACGCGTGCTTGGCGTCGCCCGGGTACGCCACCTTGTACGAGACCTTCCCGGCCGCGGCCGGGGTGTCCGGGAACGAGAACGTGCCGTTCGTCGCGAGCTTCCGCGTCCCGAGCGCCTTGCCACCGGGGTTCTCGGCGTCGTACCGCGTCACGGTGAGCGGAGTGCCGGCCGGCAGCCCCAGCGTGGAGGCGACCGAGCCGGAGACGGTGAGCGGCTTGTTGATCGGCGCGGTGGCCGGGGCCTTCACCGTCACGGAGACGGTGTGGAGCTTCGGCGACGTGTAGACCCGGAGCGAGTACGCCGACCGGCCCGGCTCCTGCACCGGCACGAAGAGCCGGGTGCTGTCGGGGGCCCACTCGATCCCGCCGTACATGATCGTGCCGTACGCCGCCCAGGCCTTCGTGTCCCGGACGCTCGGCGGGGTCGCGGAGCCGCCCGCGAAGACGAAGGTGTCACCGACGTCGTCGCTGTCCCACGTCTGGCCGGCCACGGTGCCGTCCGGGGCGACGGCCACCTTCTCCGCGGACCCGGACACCGGGAAGTGCTCCTGCTCGGAGAGGTCGGTCAGGCTGAGCCGGGTGAGCGAGGTGACCCGGTCCGCCGCGACGACGCTCTTGCCGTCGGGGGCGATCTCGATGTCCTTCACGAACCCGTCGCGTTTCGTGGACGTGCGGACGACCGGCGTGCCCGAACCGGTGTCGTACACGACGATCGGGCCCGAGCTGATGGTGCCGTCGGCGGCGACGAGCGTGTCCGGCGCAGCCGGGTCGGTGCGGAGGGTGGGCGGACTCGACCAGTCGGCGCCCGTCGTGAGCGCCAGGGTCACGGTCGGCGTGGGCGTGGTCAGGTCGACGGACCCCAGCTCCGAGTCCCAGTTCTCGCCGTAGCCGAACCAGAGCTTCCCGGCGGCGGCCGCGAGGGTCGAGGGCACGGTGCCCTCGCCCGTGGGGTACTCGGCGGTGACGGCCTGCTGCGCCGTGTCGATGGCGACGACCTTGTCCGCGCCCGACACCGCCGCGTACAGCGTGGCCGAGTCGGCGGAGAGATCGAGGTCGCGGACGTAGGGCAGGTTGCCGACGGTCCTGACGAGGTGGCCCGCGAAGTCGGTGACGACCACGCGGCTGTTGTACGTGTCGCTGATGAACAGGCGCTGGTGGGCGCCGTCGACGACCAGGTCGCCGATGGTTCCGACGTTCAGCGGGACGATCGAGTCGGCAGCGGCCGGGGCGACCGTACCGGTGACGATCGCCGCCGAGCCGAACAGGACCGCGAGCGAGGTCGCGGCGGAGAGAGTGCGCTTGCGCACGATGAAGAGACCCCCCAGAAAGCATGGTCTCCGGCCCTCAGAGCGGGGCACGGTGCACGCAGACTAGAACACGTCACCGACTCCGGCCCCGCCGGTATCGCTCTCCGTCAGGCACGGCGCAGCCGGTTCGCCGCCCTGACCAGCGCGTCCACACCCCGCTCGGCCTTGCTCCGGGGGCAGCCGACGTTCAGGCGGACGAAGCCGGGGGTGCCGTACACCCCGCCCGGCATGATCGCGACCTTCTCCACCGCCACCAGCTCCTCCTGGAGCCGGGTCTCCTCGATGCCGAGCGGGCGCAGGTCGATCCAGGCCAGGTAGCCGGCCTGCGGGGGCGTCCAGTCGACCTCCGGAAGGCCTTCCGCGAGGCGCTCCCGGACCACGTCCATCGTCCCCGCCACGTATCCGCGCAGCTCGTCCAGCCAGGCCGCGCCCCGCCGGTACGCGGCGATGTGCGCGGTCAGGGAGAGCACCGCGGGCGAGGCGAGCCCCTCGCCGGTCTCCATGCGCCGGACGAACGCCTCGCGCTCGTCGGGATCGCCGACCACGCCGTACGAGCCGGAGAGCGCCGGAAAGTTGAAGGCCTTCGTGCCGGAGGTGATCAGGGCCCAGCGGCGCCCCCGCCCCGGCTCGGCGATCCGGGTCCAGGGGACGTGCCGGTGGCCCTCGGCCGTCAGGTCGGCGTGGATCTCGTCGCTGACGACGGCCGCGCCGTACCGCTCGGCCAGCTCGGCGAAGACGGTGAGCTCCTCCTCCGTCCACACCCGGCCGGTCGGGTTGTGCGGGGAGCAGAGCAGCAGCATCCGGCTGTCCGGCCGGGCGAGCTCCCGCTCCAGGGCCGCCGGGTCGTCGAGCGGGACGCCCCGCAGCTCGCGGCCGAGGCCGGTGACGGCCTTGCGGAAGCCGTCGTACGTGGGGGTGTGGACGACCACGCCGTCGCCGGGTTCCGTCCACATCCGGAGGAGCTGCGAGAGCTGGGAGAGCACGGAGGGCGCGTACACCAGCGCCCCGGGGTCGATCTCGGCGCCGTACCGGCTCGCGTACCAGTGGCGGATCGCCTCCCGGAACTCGCCGAGGCGCCAGTCGGTGTAGCCGAAGACCCCGTGGTCGACGCGCTCGCGCAGGGCCGCGAGGACCTCCGGCGGGGAGGCGAAGTCCATGTCGGAGATGGTGAAGGGCAGCAGGTCGGGGACGCCGAAGCGATCCGCGATCCCGTCCCACTGGACCGACCAGGTTCCGTGCCGGTCTATCTGCCGGTCGAAGTCGTACATCGGGCCCTCCCGTCGACGGACAACACGACGGGCCCGGCACCTCGGGAGGTACCGGGCCCGTCGGTCACAGGCTTACTTCAGCTTCGTGCCGGCCGAGCGCAGCGCGACACAGGCCTCGCCGACGCGGGCGGCCATGCCGGCCTCGGCCAGCTTGCCCCAGGTGCGCGGGTCGTAGGTGGACTTCTTGCCGACCTCGCCGTCGACCTTCAGGACACCGTCGTAGTTGCGGAACATGTGGTCCACGACCGGGCGGGTGAAGGCGTACTGGGTGTCGGTGTCGAGGTTCATCTTCACGACGCCGTTCTCCAGCGCGGTGGCGATCTCCTCGGCCGTCGAGCCCGAGCCGCCGTGGAAGACGAAGTCGAACGGGTCGGCCTTGCCGAACTTGGCGGCGACGCCCGCCTGGAGGTCCTTGAGGAGCTCGGGGCGGAGCACGACGTTGCCCGGCTTGTAGACGCCGTGGACGTTGCCGAAGGACGCGGCGAGCAGGTAGCGGCCCTTCTCGCCCAGGCCGAGGGCCTCGGCGGTGCGGATGGCGTCGTCGACGGTGGTGTACAGCTCGTCGTTGATCTCGTGGCTGACGCCGTCCTCCTCGCCACCGGTCGGGGTGATCTCGACCTCAAGGATGATCTTGGCGGCGGCGGCCTTCGCGAGCAGCTCCTGGCCGATGGCCAGGTTGTCGGCGAGGGTCTCGGCGGAGCCGTCCCACATGTGCGACTGGAACAGCGGGTTCTCGCCACGGGCGACGCGCTCGGCGGAGACGTCGAGCAGCGGACGGACGTAGCCGTCCAGCTTGTCCTTCGGGCAGTGGTCGGTGTGGAGGGCGACCGTGATGTCGTACTTCGCGGCGACGATGTGCGCGAACTCGGCCAGGGCGACGGCGCCGGTGACCATGTCCTTGTTGTACTGACCGCCCAGGAACTCGGCACCGCCGGTCGAGATCTGGATGATGCCGTCGCTCTCGGCCTCCGCGAAGCCGCGCAGCGCAGCGTGCAGGGTCTGGGACGAGGTCACGTTGATGGCCGGGTAGGCGAACTTGCCTGCCTTCGCCCGGTCGAGCATCTCGTTGTAGACCTCGGGGGTTGCGATGGGCATTCGTCCGCTCCTTGTGATGTGCGGGGTGTGTGCGTTGCTGTCCCTGACCTAGGGGCGACGTCATCGTCGCGGCCCATCTTTCCAGACTCTTGTCCGGGCTCCCACGGGCGTGACATGCCAAGGGGCGGGGTGTTTCACGTGAAACACCCCGCCCCTCAACAAAAGACCAGGTCAGGACGGTTTTTCCGGGCGTCCTGGCCCTAAGTCACGACTTCGCGGCGGTTACGCCAGGCCGAGCTCGTCCAGCGCGTACGCGTAGAGGTACGGAACGCCCGCCGTGCCGCTGATCTTCTCGCCCGCGCCGGTGGCACGGTCGACGATCGTGGCGACCGCGACCACCTCGGCACCGGCCGCGCGCGCCGCCTCGACGGCGGTCAGCGGCGAACCGCCGGTGGTGGAGGTGTCCTCGACGATCAGGACGCGACGGCCCTTGATGTCCGGGCCCTCGACCTGGCGCTGCATCCCGTGGGCCTTGGCGGCCTTGCGGACGACGAAGGCGTCGAGGCGCTCGCCCCGCGCGGCGGCGGCGTGCAGCATCGACGTCGCGACCGGGTCGGCACCCAGCGTCAGACCGCCGACCGCGTCGAAGTCGAGGTCCTTGGTCAGTTCGAGCATGACCTGGCCGACCAGCGGCGAAGCCGCACCGTCCAGCGTGATCCGGCGCAGGTCCACGTAGTAGTCGGCTTCCAGACCCGAGGAGAGGGTCACCTTGCCGTGCACCACGGCCTTGTCCTTGATCTGCTGGAGCAGCTCAGCGCGTACGTCAGTCATGCCCACGAGCTTAAAGCCGCCGCCAGCTCCAGACGCTCTCGACCTCCAGGGGGTCGATCGGGGTGACCAGGCGCGGATGGGTGTTGAGGCCGTTCGGCGGGCCGGACTGCGGCTCGACGCAGACCGCCTCCTCCGGCTCGTCGTAGATCACGACCCACTCGGCGCGGCTCGCCACCTTCAGCTCCAGCTCCTCCGGCCAGGTGAGGGTGACGTCGACGCCGCCGGGCATGCCGAAGCAGTCGTCCCAGGGGCCGGGGAGGGGGTCGATGCGGCGGCCGGTGGGGAGGTGGTTCTCACCGCGCTCCTCCTGCCAGGCGGGCGTGAAGTCGAGCCGTACGTCCTGACCGCCCCGGCCCAGGTTGCGCAGGAACCAGGGGTGCCAGCCGGCCTGCGCCGGGAAGGAGTCGTCGTAGGTCTCGACGCCGAAGCGGAGGGTGAGGGAGTCCTCGGCCAGCTCGAAGACCTGGGTGACCCGGCCCTTGTACGGCCAGGGGTCGCCGAGCTCGCAGGTGAAGACCGCCTCGGCCGCGGAGGTCCGGGCGGTCTTCCAGGCGAGGTCGCGGACGGTGCCGTGGATGGCGTGCGGGGCGGCGTTGATCGGCAGCTGGTGCGTGGTGGCGCCGTTGCGGAAGCGGCCGTTCTCGGTCCGCCCGCACCAGGGCGCCATCGGGAAGCTTCCGTACCGCTCGCCCTGGCGCAGCAGTTCGGTGCCGCCGATGCGCAGGCTCCCGATCCGGCAGCCGTGTTCGGGGTCGATGGTCAACTCGGCGTCGCCCGCCGTCAGTCGCGTCTGCATGCTCACGTCCCGACCCTAGCCCGCGGGGGCCGTTTCAGCGGCGGCGGCGCAGGGCCCGGCCGACGACGACGGCCGAGGCGAGGGCGAGGGCCGCGGCCGGTGCGATCCAGCGCAGGGTGGCGCCTGCGCTCGTCGCCTCGGGGGCGGGGACGGGGGCGTACCGGCCGCGCGGCGGCGCGTGGTCGACCTCCTCGGCGGACCGCCCGATCATGGTCCGGCGGGCGTGGGCGGCCTCGGCGGCGGGCTGCGGGGAGGGGAACTCGATCGGGGCGTCGCCGAAGTCCTCGTCGAGGAGCGGGTCGAGGGAGGAGGGCGGCAGCGGCGCGTCGTAGGCGGAGCCCCGCTCGGGGGACTCCTCCGCCCCGTCGTCGACCCCGTCGTCGTCGGCCTCCTCCTGAACCGGGCTCTCCTCCGAAGCCGGGCTCTCCTCCGGTGCCGCGGCCCCTTCCGGGGCCGTGTCCGGCCGTTCCGGTGCCTCGGAGGGCTCGTCCGCCAGCGCGGCCACCGCCTCCACGAACTTGTCGAGGAGCCTGGTGCCCGCCGTGGCGCGTGCCTCGTCCGTCGCGTCGGCGAGCCGGCCGACCGCCGTGAGGGCGCCGGTGAAGCTCATGCTGGTCCCCTCGGCCACCGGGGTGAGGACGACGGTGAGGGACAGCTCGGCCGAGCCCTTGCCCCGCACCTCGGTGCCCTCCCCCTCGTAGGTGATGGCCCCGTCCCGCTCGACGACCTTGAGGGCACCCCGGTAGGTGATGGTGTTGCCGCCGACCCGCACCTTCAGCCGGCCCGTGAGGGGTCCGGCCTCCTCGTCGGCGTCCCGCTGGAGACCGGGCACGCAGCGCACCACGCGGGCCGGGTCCGTGAGCGTCGCGCGCAGGGCTTCGGCCGGGACGGGGACGAACACCTCATGCTCCATGGAAGCCGAGCCTACTCAGGCGGGGGCCCGGCGTCGCCTGTTCGCCCCGAGGGGTCCTCCGTCAGGCCCCGTACCGGGGGTGCACCAGGGTCGAGGGCGGCGGCGTGGCGCCCCGGGTCCGCTCGGCGCGGCGCGCGGCGGCCTCCAGGGTCCCGGGGCCGAGCGAGCGCAGCCGGGGCGCGTCGGGGGCGAGGCCGAGGGCGGGGGGCCGGTCGCCCCGTACGGCCAGGAGGAAGCCCCAGTCGCGCGGCCCCCGCCCCGTACGGCCGGCGCGGTCGGCGCGGTCGGGTCCGGCGGCGAAGCCGGGGGTGCGGCCGGCCGCGCTGAACGGGCTGGTCGCGAAGCCGGCGGCGCGCAGGGTGGCGTCGACCGTCCAGTAGGTGCGGGGCCGGTCGGTGGCCGATCCGGCGTGCACGGCGAACCGTCCGCCGGTGGCGAGGACCCGGGCCACCAGGCCGTAGAACTCCTCCGAGTAGAGCTTGGTGCTGGGGGTGATCCCCGGGTCGGGCAGGTCGGAGATCACCACGTCGTACCGTTCCTGCAGACGATCGGCGGCGCCCCTCAGCCAGTTGAACGCGTCCGCGTAGGCCACCTGGACGCGGGGGTCGCGGAAGGCCTGCTCGTTGAGCCCGGAGAGCGCCGGGTCCGTGCGGGCGAGGCGGACGATCCCCGGGTCGAGCTCGACGACGGTGACGGTCCGGACCCCGGCGTAGCGCAGGGCCTCGCGGGCGGCCATCCCGTCGCCGCCGCCGACGATCAGCACGCGCGCGTGCGGGCCGTTCATCGCGGGGTGCACGAGCGCCTCGTGGTAGCGGTACTCGTCCCGGCCGGCCACCCGCAGCCGCCCGTCGAGGAACAGGTCGGGAGGCTCCTCGCGGCCCCCGGTCACCACGACCTCCTGGAGGTCGGTGTGGACGGCGACCCGTACCGGTTCCCCGTACACGGCGCGGCGCGCGGCCTGTTCGAAGTCGTCGACGAGCACGGTCGCGGTGGCGAGGGCCGTCAGGACGCACAGGTTCACGGCGACGAGCAGGGCCCGGGAACGGCGGGTCAGGTCGTGGCGGAACACCCAGAGGACCAGGCCGCCGCCCGCGACCGCGTTGACCGCGCCGGTGACGAGCGCGCCGGTGAGCTGGCCGAGCCAGGGCAGCAGCAGGAAGGGAAAGGCGAGGCCGCCGACGAGCGCGCCGACGTAGTCGGCGGCGAAGAGGTCGGCGACCGTCCCGGCGGCGTCGTCCTGCTCCCCGAGCGCGGCCTGCCGCCCGGCGCGCCCGGCGTGCTCCCGTGCCGGCCGCTGTATGAGCGCCATCAGGAGCGGGATCTCGGCACCGATGAGCACCCCGATGGCGAGCGAGAACGCCACCAGGACGTGCCGCGATTCGCCCAGCCAGGCGAAGGCCGCGTACAGCACCATCGCCGAGCAGCCGCCGATCAGCGCGAGCCCGGCCTCGACCAGACCGAAGCCGACGGCGGCGCGGCAGCGCAGCCGCTTGGCGAGGAGCGAGCCCACTCCCATCGCGAAGACCATCACGGAGAGCACGACGGAGGCCTGGGTGACCGAGTCGCCGATCAAGTACGAGGCGAGGGCGACCAGTTCGAGCTCGTAGACCAGGCCGCAGGCGGCGCAGACGAAGACGACCGCGAGGACCGGGAACCGTACCGCCTCGCGCGGCGGCCGCACGGACCGCCGCACAGGCGGCCGGCGCACCCTCTTGGGTGGCATGGTCACGGTCGGCTCGATCATGAGCGTAACGCTACGTCACGGCAGACGCACCCCTTGTCACCCACACGAGTGCACATGGAGCTCCAGGAGGGCGCATCAGAGCGTGGCGGGCATACGTTCACCGATGTGGGTCCTGGTCACCACCAGCTGCCCCTCCTGCGGGTAGGCGTGCCAGGTGCGCCACCGCACCTGGCCCTCGTGACGCTGCGCCAGCATCGCCGTGAAGGCGTGCGGGGAGCCGGGGAAGGTCCCCGCGAGTCCGTTGGGGTGATCGGCGACGAGCGCGAGCAGTTCCTGCGCACGGCCCGCGAAGGAGCCGTTCGTGAGCGTCTCGACGCGCGCCGAGAATTCGTACTCCCATTCGCCGACGCGCTTGGACACGCCGAGCGGGAGCGGGGTGCTGCTGCCCGGCATGCAGGCCACGGTCTCCGAGCAGTGGCGCCCCTCCTCCTCCAGGAGGACCTGATGGGACGCGCCGAGCAGCCTCAACTGCAGCTTGGCACCGGAGAGTTCGAGATCGAGCACGGCGAGCGCGGGCAGCGGCTCGCGCCCGAGGGCCCAGGCCAGATCGGACGCGCGCGTATCGGTATAGGAGGTCTTCAGGGTGGTGAGCATGGGTCGGCTCCGCAAACACGGTTTGACGGGTGGGCCGGGGGCGCCCCGGAGAAGGGTTCTACGGGAGTGGGGAATCGCCGGCTCGGGTCCACACACGGTCCGAGGGCTGTCTCTGTCAGGAGCGAGAGAACCACGTGCGTCGGGCGACTCGCAGCGTTTTTACCCAACTTGCTGTGTTTTCCAACCCCTTCGGGGACCCAACAGCTCACTTGTTCAATCAGCTGCCGCCGCAGCCCCCACCACCGCAACCGGACCCGCACGAGCTGCCGGAGCCACAGGAGCTGCCGCCACCACAGCCGCCGCCCCCGCCCCCGTCGGCCCAGCTGCTCCCGCTCCCGCTCCGGCGCCCTCCGCGCCGCTTGCCCCCGCCCTTCTTCCGGGTGCCGGAGAACAGTCCGATCACCACCAGCGCGAAGACGATGAAGATCACGAATTCCATCGGTACTACCCCCGTTCTTCTGTGCGAGGGGGATGCCCGGTCCGACACCCCGTCAAAGCCGAATTGAGCGAGTCCAGAGCTTCAGCTGCACGAGGACGAGCTGGAGCAGCTGGAGCACGAGGACGACGAGCAGGAGGAGCTCGAACACGACGAGCCGGAGCAGGAGGAAGAGGAGGAGGACGAGCAGGAGGAGGAAGAAGACGAGGACGACGAGCAGGAGGAGGAAGAGGAGGAGGACGACGAGTCGGCCCACCAGCTGTCACCACCGCCGCCACCGCGGCTCGCCCGCGTCGTCCCGCTCAGCACGCTCGCGACGACCCCCACCACGACCGCGATCACGACCGCGATCCCGGCGATGAAGAATGCTATGTCCATGCCAGGGCGATCCCCGTCCCGGACGCCCCCCAAAGCGCACTTGAGCAAGTCCAGAGCTTGGCTCCAGGATGGCGGTCATGACACGACCGCTGCTCAATCGCCGTCTCGCCGAGTTCGGGACGACGATCTTCGCCGAGATGTCCGCGCTCGCCGCCAGGACCGGGTCGATCAACCTCGGCCAGGGCTTCCCCGACACCGACGGCCCGGAGGAGATCCGGGAGGCGGCGGTCCGCGCGCTGCGGGACGGCCGCGGCAACCAGTACCCGCCCGGCCCCGGCGTCCCCGAGCTGCGCTCGGCGATCGCCGACCACCAGCGGGAACGGTACGGCCTCGCGTACGACCCCGACACCGAGGTCCTCGTCACGGCGGGCGCCACCGAGGCGATCGCGGCGGCCCTGCTCGCCCTGGTCGAGCCGGGCGACGAGGTGATCGCCCTGGAGCCGTACTACGACTCGTACGCCGCCTGCATCGCGATGGCCGGCGGCACCAGGGTCCCCGTCACCCTCCGCCCCCACGAGGGCGCCTACGCCCTCGACCTCGACGAACTGCGGGCCGCCGTCACCGACCGCACCCGGCTGATCCTGCTCAACACCCCGCACAACCCCACCGGCACGGTCCTCACCCGGGCCGAGCTGACCGCCGTCGCCGAGCTGGCGGTCGAGCGGGACCTGCTGGTCGTCACGGACGAGGTCTACGAGCACCTGGTCTTCGACGGGGCCGAGCACCTGCCGATCGCGAGCCTGCCCGGCATGCGGGAGCGCACGGTCACCATCGGTTCGAGCGGCAAGACGTTCTCGTTCACGGGCTGGAAGGTCGGCTGGATCACCGCGAGCCCCGAGCTGACCACGGCCGTCCGCTCGGCCAAGCAGTTCCTCACGTACGTCTCCTCGGGCCCCTTCCAGTACGCGATCGCCGAGGCCCTCCGCCTTCCCGCCGCCTACTTCGACGGCCTGCGCGCCGACCTGGGCGCCAAGCGGGACCTGCTGAGCGAGGGCCTGGCCCAGGCGGGCTTCGAGGTCTACCGCCCGGCCGGCACCTACTTCGTCACCACCGACATCCGGCCCCTCGGCGCCACCGACGGCTTCGCCTTCTGCCGCTCCCTCCCGGAGCGCGCGGGCGTCGTCGCCATCCCCAACGCGGTCTTCTACGACCACCGCGAGGAGGGCGCCCCCTTCGTCCGCTTCGCCTTCTGCAAGAAGACCGAGGTCCTGGAGGAGGCCGTCTCCCGCCTCAAGCGCCTCGCCTGAGTCGGCGCGCCCCGGACGCGCGAGGGCCCGGACCCCGCGGAGGGGATCCGGGCCCTCGTGGGCGCCCGGCGCGGGACGGGAGGCTCAGGCCTCCTCGTCACCGCCCTCGGCACCCTCGGCCTTGGCCTCCGGGGACTCCAGGCCGAACTGCTCGACGATCCACTTGTCGAACTCGATCGACGCGCGGACCCAGCTGACCGTGGAGGACACGAAGTGCTCCAGGGCGACGCCGGTGCCGATCAGCATCTGGGCCTCGCCGATGAGGCGGAGGGTGGCGGAGCCGTCCTCCTCCTCGTGGAGGTGGGTGTAGACCTTGGGCCACAGGGTGCGGCGGTTCCAGTCGTCGATCGCGTCGAGGATCTTCGCGCGGTCGTCGGCCGAGTGCGGACGGTCGTAGAACGTCCGCACCGAGAAGACCTGCTGCTCGGCCTCGCCGCGGAACATGAAGTACGTGCGGAACTCCTCCCACGGCGCCGCGAGGTCACCCTCGTCGTCGACGACGTACTTGAGTTCCATCTGCTCGAGGAGCTGCTTGACGAGGTCCTGGTCGGGGACGACGGGGCCCGCCGGTCCTGCTGCCTGAGGCTGGGGCTGGCCCCCGAAATTCGGAATCGAGGACGGGTCGATGCTCACCGTGTATTTCCCTTCGTACGGATGCTCGCCATCCTCCCCCATGGCGGGCGGTGCGTGGCAAGCCCCGCCGCGCCGGAAGCGGCAAGATCCGCTGCCGGCTGACATGATCTCGTGCCCATGGGGGAGGAAACGAAGACGAGGAACCGCCCGGTGAAGCCGCGCCCGTGGACCTGGGTCTGGGTGTCGGCCCTGGTGACCCTGTTCTGCGGCGGCCCGATCGCCGTCCTGGTCTGGGGCGCCATGGCGTGGAGCGAGATCGGCGAGACGAAGCAGGTCGACTGCGCCGAGATGATGACGTTCGCCCGGGGAAGCCTCCCGGCGAGCGCCGGGGACGCCCGCTGCACGGCGGCCCACTGGCAGGACACCCGGGCCACGGCCGAGTTCCGGATGCCGCGCGCCGAGGTCGCGGGATGGCTGGAAGCGACCTATCCGACCGGGGAGCCCGCCTTCGGCTGCGAGCAGGACCGGTGCGTGGACGTGTCGTACGACGAGACGCTGTACGTGCGCGTCCGGGTCGCGTACGAGGACGGGGTCACCGCCCTCGTACGCGTGGAGGCCTTCGACACCTGAGCTACTGCGCCGCCCCCACGATCAGCCCGCCCTCGACGCGGTCCACCCGGACCGTGTCGCCGTCCACGACCTCGCCCGCCAGGATCTCCTTGGCGAGCCGGTCGCCGATCGCCGTCTGGATCAGACGGCGCAGCGGCCGTGCGCCGTACGCGGGGTCGTTGCCCTCCTCGGCGAGCCACTCCAGGGCCTCCGGGGTGACGTCCAGGGTGAGGCGCCGGTCGGCGAGGCGCCTGGCGAGCCGGTCGATCTGGAGCTTCGCGATCCGCCCCAGCTCGGCCCGGTCGAGCGCGGAGAAGACGACCAGGTCGTCCAGCCGGTTGAGGAACTCGGGCTTGAAGCTCGCCCGCACGACCTCCAGGACCTGCTCCTTCTTCACCTCCTCCGAGGTCAGCGGCTCGACCAGGTACTGGCTGCCCAGGTTCGAGGTCAGGATCAGGATGGTGTTGCGGAAGTCCACCGTCCGGCCCTGCCCGTCGGTCAGGCGTCCGTCGTCCAGGACCTGGAGCAGGACGTCGAAGACCTCCGGGTGCGCCTTCTCCACCTCGTCGAGCAGGACCACGCTGTACGGGCGGCGGCGGACCGCCTCCGTGAGCTGGCCGCCCTCCTCGTAGCCGACGTAGCCGGGGGGCGCGCCGACCAGACGGGCGACGGAGTGCTTCTCGCCGTACTCCGACATGTCGATGCGGACCATGGCCCGCTCGTCGTCGAAGAGGAAGTCGGCGAGCGCCTTCGCCAGCTCGGTCTTGCCGACGCCGGTGGGGCCGAGGAAGAGGAAGGAGCCGGTGGGCCGGTCGGGGTCGGCGATCCCGGCGCGGGTGCGGCGCACCGCGTCGGAGACGGCCCGGACGGCCTCGGACTGGCCGATCAGCCGCTTGCCGAGCTCGTCCTCCATGCGGAGCAGCTTCTGCGTCTCGCCCTCCAGGAGGCGGCCGGCGGGGATGCCGGTCCAGGAGCCGACCACGTCCGCGATGTCGTCGGGGCCGACCTCGTCCTTGACCATGCTGTCCTTGGCCGCCTCCTGCTGGGCCTCCGCCTCGGTGGCGGCCTCCAGCTCCCGCTCCAGGCCCGGGATCTCCCCGTACAGCAGCTTGGAGGCGGTGTCGAAGTCGCCGTCGCGCTGGGCGCGCTCGGCGCGGCCGCGGGTCTCGTCGAGGCGTTCCTTCAGCTCGCCGACCCGGTTGAGGGACTGCTTCTCCTTCTCCCAGCGGGCGGTGAGGCCGCGCAGCTCCTCCTCGCGGTCGGCGAGGTCGCGCCGCAGCTTCTCCAGGCGCTGCCTGCTCGCCGCGTCCGTCTCGTTCTTCAGGGCCAGCTCCTCCATGCGGAGCCGGTCCACGGAGCGCTGGAGCTCGTCGATCTCGACGGGCGAGGAGTCGATCTCCATGCGGAGCCGGGAGGCGGCCTCGTCGACGAGGTCGATGGCCTTGTCGGGGAGGAAGCGGGAGGTGATGTACCGGTCGGAGAGGGTCGCGGCGGCCACCAGGGCGGAGTCGTTGATCTGCACCTTGTGGTGGGCCTCGTACCGGCCCTTGAGGCCGCGGAGGATCGCGATGGTGTCCTCGACGGTCGGCTCGGCGACCAGGACCTGCTGGAAGCGGCGCTCCAGGGCGGGGTCCTTCTCGATCCGCTCGCGGTACTCGTCGAGGGTGGTCGCGCCGACCATGCGGAGCTCGCCGCGGGCCAGCATCGGCTTGAGCATGTTGCCGGCGTCCATGGCGGAGTCGCCTCCGGCGCCCGCGCCGACGACCGTGTGCAGCTCGTCGATGAAGGTGATGATCTGGCCGTCGCTCTCCTTGATCTCGGAGAGGACGGTCTTCAGGCGCTCCTCGAACTCGCCGCGGTACTTCGCGCCGGCGACCATCGCGCCGAGGTCGAGCGCGACGAGCCGCTTGTTCTTCAGGGACTCGGGGACGTCGCCCTTCACGATCCGCTGGGCGAGGCCCTCGACGACGGCGGTCTTGCCGACGCCGGGCTCGCCGATGAGGACCGGGTTGTTCTTGGTGCGGCGGGACAGCACCTGGACGACGCGCCGGATCTCGTGGTCGCGGCCGATGACCGGGTCCAGCTTGCCCTCGCGCGCGGCGGCGGTGAAGTCCGTGCCGAACTTCTCCAGCGCCTTGTACTGCCCCTCCGGGTCGGGCGTGGTCACCCGGCGTCCTCCCCTGCTCGTCTCGAAGGCGTCGAGCAGCTTCTTCGCGCTCGCGCCCTGCCGGTCGAGGATCTCACCGGCCTGGCCGCCCTTGGCGGCGATCCCGATGAGCAGGTGCTCGGTCGAGAGGAAGTCGTCGCCGAGCTCCTTGGCGCGCCTGTCGGCGTCGGCGAGGACGGCGAGGAAGTCGCGGTTGGGCTGCGGGGGCGCGACCGTGGACCCCGTGATGCTCGGCAGGCCGGCGAGGAGCCGTTCCGCACCGGCGCGGACGAGCGCCTGGTCGGCCTCGGCGGCGGCGAGCAGGTCGGTGATGTTCTCGTTGTCCTGACCGGTCAGCAGCGCGAGCAGCAGATGGGCCGGGGTCAGGTCGGCGTGTCCGTCCGACACGGCGCGGCTGCTCGCCGCGTTGATCGCGTCCCGGCTCCTGTTGGTCAGTTCGGCGTCCACGTGCGGTGCTCCTTCTGGGTTCTCGTGGGTCCTCTCCTTCTATGACCTCTCCAGGGTACACAAAGTTGAGTCGACTCCGCTCAAGGTGTCGGAGGGCGCCCTCCCGCGGGTAGTTTCCGGGCATGGCCACAGACCCCAGGAACCCCTCCGACTCGTACCTGAGCTTCTGGCGCGAGTACCACATGTGCACCCTGACCACCCCGCGCCCGGACGGCACCCCGCACGTCGTCGCGGTCGGCGTCACGTACGACCCCGAGGGCGGGTACGCGCGCGTGATCACCAACAAGAACAGCCGGAAGGTCGCCAACGTCCTGGCGGCGGGCGCGGAGGGCGCGCGGGTCGCGGTCTGCCAGGTCGACAAGGGGCGCTGGGCCACCCTGGAGGGCGTCGCCCGGATCCGTACGGAGGCGGAGGTCGTCGAGGACGCCGTCGCCCGCTACGCCGAGCGCTACGGCCGCACGCCGAGCCCGAACCCGGACCGGGTCGTCATCGAGATCGCCCTCACCCGGGCCATGGGCCGCGCCTGAGGGGGCGGGAAGGGCGCGGCGGGCAGGGAAAAGCACAGCGGCGCCATCGCGTTTCAGGTCCGCGATGGCGCCGCTGTGTGGGGGAAGTGCCGGAGCGATCTACAACGACGGGGGAATCGCTCAGGCACTGCGGGGGGTGGCGGTGATGGCCTCCGGTTCGATCAGCTGGTGGTCCCGCTGATCGAGGTTGACGAAGATCATGCCGTACCGGATGGCACAGCGGATGGGCTGCGGAGCGCCGCGGGGACGGCGCAGACAGCGGTACGCGCGGACGTCTTCGTCCTGCTCACGGGCGACGACGATCGGCTCTCCGAAGAGGGTGACCTTCAGCGAGTCGCCACGGTGGGGGATTGCCGTGGCGAGATCGACGAAGTGCCAGCCGGAGCGATAGGCCGAGGCCATCTCCCGGCGGAACCTGGGGTCATCGGGAACATTCATGTCCCGACTAGCTCCAGCCGGGGTCCTGCTGGGGGGCCACGCTCCAGCCCGGGTCATAGACGAGCGTGGCGTCGGCCAGGTGCCAACCGGGGTCGAGCTGAGCGGCCTGCACCTGCGCCGGCTCCGAGTGCCAGCCCGGGTCGAGGGCCACTCCCGCGCCCACTGTGGCGGCCGCGATGAAGGCGAATCCGGCCGCCGCGCGTATGAGCTTCTTCATCATCACCGAGCAACCTCACTTGAAGGCAACGTCTCTTTTCCAACCCCCGCGAGTAAGACGATGGCTTACTCTCTGCGCCTGCACCACCAAACCCAGGCATCATGTTCCTGAGATGCAGGAGCCTGGGGGTGTACATATGCGGAAACAAGCGGACGAAACAGGTCACCCTCATTCGCACGCCGAACTGTGCGAAGCGGGCTCCGAGCTGTACGCGGCCGCTCTGCGCACCGGCCGAATACCCCGGTCAGAGGCGGTCGAGGCACCCTGCCTCCTCGACCTGTCCCTGCTCCACCCCGACCCCGACGACGCCCAGTGGCTGCGTCCGGTTCCCCCCTCCGCGGCCCTCGCCCAGCTGCTCCAGCCGATCGAACGCGAGATCCTCGACCGCCGCCGGCGCACCGTCGCCCTGTCGGACGCCTTCGAGCCGTTCATGGCCATCAGCGCCCACGACTCCCTCTCCACCCACGCCATCACCGTCCTCGAGGGCATCGACCGCATCAACTCGACCCTCGACCGCGTCGTGGCCAACTGCCGCCAGGAGCTCCTCACCGTCCAGCCGGGCGGCGGGCGGCCCGCCCAGGCCCTCAGCGAGGCCCTCGACCGCGTCTCCCCGCTCCTGGGGCGCGGCATCAGCATGCGCACGCTCTACCAGCACACCGCGCGCCACACCGAGCTCACGCTGACCTATCTGGAGCACGTCGGCCCCGAGGTCCAGGTCCGCACCCTCGAAGAGATCATCGACCGGCTGATCATCGTGGACCGCGAGGTCGCCTTCATCCCGGCCCGCAGCGACCGCCAGGTCGCCCTGGAGCTGCGCCACCCCGGTCTGGTCGCCTACCTCGGCGGCGTCTTCGACCAGTTCTGGCAGCTGGCGGTGCCGATACGGGAGGAGATCCCGTACGACATCAAGACGGACGGCATCGGCGGCGTCCAGCGCTCCATCGCCCGGCTCCTCGTCGAGGGGCACGTCGACGAGGCCATCGCCCGCCGGCTCGGGATGAACGTGCGGACCTGCCGGGCGCACATCGCCAAGCTCGCCGCCGCCCTCGGCAGCGGCAGCCGCGCGCAGCTCGGCTATCTGATCGCCCAGTCCGGCATCCTCGAACGGGACAGCTGAACGACCGACGGGCCGTCCGAAGGACCGACGGGCCGTCGGAACGACCCACGGGACATCGGAACGACCGACGGGACACCCGAACGGCCCCGGACACGGCGGAGGCCCCCTCCACCGGGGAGGGGGCCTCTGCCGTGACGAGGTGAAGGGCTACTCGCCGCGCTGCTTGGGACGCCACACCACGAGGGCGCTCGTCTGCTGCACATCGGTGTACGGAACCAGGTCCCGGCGGTACGAGGCGTGCACCTGGGCCTCGCGCTGGCGCAGCGTCGCCGCCGCGCCCTCGACCGCCGCCGACAGCTCGGACACGCGGGCCTGGAGCGCCGCGACCTGGTTCTCCAGTTCGATGATCCGCTTGATTCCGGCCAGGTTGATGCCCTCGTCCTGCGACAGCTGCTGCACCTGGCGGAGCAGCTCGATGTCACGGGCCGAGTAGCGGCGGCCCCGCCCGGCCGTGCGGTCCGGGGAGACCAGGCCGAGGCGGTCGTACTGCCGGAGGGTCTGCGGGTGCAGCCCGGAGAGCTGGGCCGCCACCGAGATGACGTACACCGGAGACTCGTCGGTCAGTTCGAACGGATTACGCCTGCGCCCTTCCACCGGGTCACGCTCCCTTCGCGGCCTGGAACAGCTCGGCCCGCGGATCCTCGGAGGCGGTCGCCTCGCGGAAGGTCTCCAGGGCCTCTCGTGCCTTGTCGTCCAGCTCCTTCGGCACCGCCACCTCGACCGTCACCAGGAGGTCGCCGCGCGTGCCGTCCTTGCGGACCGCGCCCTTGCCCCGGGCGCGCATGGTCCGGCCGTTCGGGGTGCCCGCGGGCAGCTTGAGGGTGACCGCGGGGCCGCCGAGGGTCGGCACCTTGATCTCGCCGCCGAGCGCCGCCTCCGAGAAGGAGACCGGCACCGTGACGGTGAGGTTGTCGTCCTTGCGACCGAAGACCGGGTGGTCGTCGACGTGCACGACGACGTACAGGTCGCCGTTCTGCCCGCCGCGCTCGCCCGGCGCTCCCTTGCCGCGCAGACGGATCTTCTGGTTGTCGCTGACACCCGCCGGGATGCGGACCTGCATGGTGCGGGAGGACTTGGCCCGCCCGCTGCCCTTGCAGACCTCGCAGGGGTTCTCGGCGATGAGGCCGCGGCCCTTGCAGTCCACGCACGGGTCGGTGAGCGAGAAGCCGCCGCCGCTGCCGCGGGAGACCTGCCCGGTGCCGACGCAGGTCGGGCACACCCGGGGCGTGCCGTTCTTGTCGCCGGTGCCCGAGCACGCCGTGCACGGCTGCTGGCTGGACATCCGCAGCGGCACGGTCGCGCCCTCGATGGCCTCGGTGAAGCTGAGCGTCACCTCGGACTCGATGTCCTGGCCGCGCCGCGGCTGGGTGCGACCGGCGCCCCCGCCGCGGTTGAACAGTCCACCGAAGACGTCGCCGAGTCCGCCGCCGCCGAAGCCGCCCGCCCCGCCCTGGGCGCCCCCGAAGAGGTCGCCCAGGTCGAAGTTGAACGAACCTCCGGCGCCGGGACCGCCGGCTCTGAAACCGCCGTTCCCGAAGAGGGCGCGGGCGTCGTCGTACTCCTTGCGCTTCTTGGGGTCGCCGAGGACGTCGTTCGCCTCGGAGATCTCCTTGAAGCGCGCCTCGGCGCTCGCGTCACCCTTGTTGGCGTCCGGATGGTTCTCGCGGGCGAGCTTCCGGTACGCCTTCTTGATCTCGGCCTCGGTGGCGTCCTTGGGGACGCCGAGAACCTTGTAGTAGTCCTTCTCGACGAAGTCCTTCGTGCTCATCGACGTCCCTCCTCCCGCGTGCGGGTACGGCTGTTACTCGCTGTCCTTCTCGGAGTCATCCGACTCCTCCGCCTTCGCCTGGGCGCCCGGCTGGGGCTCGGCGACGGCCACGCGGGCGGGACGGATGGTCCGCTCGCCGATCCGATACCCGGGCTGCAGGATCGCCACGCAGGTCGTCTCGGTGACGTCCGGCGCGTACGAGTGCATCAGGGCCTCGTGGATCGTCGGGTCGAAGGGCTCGCCCTCCTTGCCGAACTGCTGCAGACCCATCTTGGCGACGACGGTCTCCAGCGATTCGGCCACCGACTTGAACCCGCCCACGAGTTCGCCGTGGTCCCGGGCCCGGCCGACGTCGTCGAGCACGGGCAGGAGCTCGGACAGGAGGCTCGCGACGGCGATCTCCTTGACCGTGACCCGGTCCCGCTCCACGCGGCGGCGGTAGTTCTGGTACTCGGCCTGGAGCCGCTGGAGGTCGCCGGTGCGCTCGGTGAGCGCCGTGCGGGCCTGGTCCAGCTGCGCCAGCAGAGCCACGTCAGTGGCGTCCCCGGCCGGGGCCGCCCCCTCCGCCTGGTCGGCGGAGTCGGCGGCCTCGGTCTCCTCGGGCGTGCCGTCGGCGGGGACGTCGGGCTTCTCCTCGAAGCCCGGGGTCTCCTCCGACATCAGGCAGCGCCACCCTTCGGCTTGTCCTCGTCGACGATCTCGGCGTCGACGACGTCGTCGTCCTGCGCCTGGGCCTGACCGGCGTCGCCGCCGGCGGCCTGGGCGGCCTGGGCGTCGGCGTACAGGGCCTGGCCGAGCTTCTGCGAGACGGCCGCGACCTTCTCGGTGGCGGTGCGGATCTCGGCGGTGTCCTCGCCCTTGAGCTTCTCCTTCAGCTCGCCGAGCGCGGCCTCGACCTCGGACTTGACGTCGCCGGGGACCTTGTCCTCGTTGTCCTTGAGGAACTTCTCCGTCTGGTAGACGAGCTGCTCGCCCTGGTTGCGGGTCTCGGCGGCCTCGCGGCGGCGGTGGTCCTCCTCCGCGTACTGCTCGGCCTCCTGGCGCATCCGGTCGACCTCGTCCTTCGGCAGCGAGGAGCCGCCGGTGACGGTCATCTTCTGCTCCTTGCCCGTGCCCAGGTCCTTCGCGGTCACGTGCATGATGCCGTTGGCGTCGATGTCGAAGGCGACCTCGATCTGCGGGACGCCACGGGGGGCCGGCGGCAGACCGGTCAGCTCGAACATGCCGAGCTTCTTGTTGTACGCCGCGATCTCGCGCTCGCCCTGGTAGACCTGGATCTGCACGGACGGCTGGTTGTCCTCGGCCGTCGTGAAGATCTCGGACCGCTTGGTCGGGATCGTGGTGTTGCGCTCGATGAGCTTGGTCATGATGCCGCCCTTGGTCTCGATGCCGAGGGACAGCGGGGTCACGTCGAGGAGCAGGACGTCCTTGACCTCACCCTTGAGGACACCGGCCTGGAGCGCGGCGCCGATGGCGACGACCTCGTCCGGGTTGACGCCCTTGTTGGCCTCCTGGCCGCCGGTCAGCTCCTTGACGAGCTCGGCGACGGCCGGCATGCGGGTCGAGCCACCGACGAGGACGACGTGGTCGATCTCGGAGAGCTGGATGCCCGCGTCCTTGATGACGTTGTGGAACGGCACCTTGCAGCGCTCGAGCAGGTCGGAGGTGAGCTGCTGGAACTGGGCGCGCGTGAGCTTCTCGTCCAGGTGCAGCGGGCCCTCGGCGGAGGCCGTGATGTAGGGCAGGTTGATCGTGGTCTCGGTCGAGGACGAGAGCTCGATCTTCGCCTTCTCGGCGGCCTCGCGCAGACGCTGGAGGGCCATCTTGTCCTTGGCCAGGTCCACGCCGTGGCCGTTCTGGAACTGCGTCACCAGGTAGTCGACGACGCGCTGGTCCCAGTCGTCACCACCGAGGTGGTTGTCACCGTTGGTGGCCTTCACCTCGACGACGCCGTCGCCGATCTCCAGCAGGGACACGTCGAAGGTGCCGCCACCGAGGTCGAAGACGAGGATCGTCTGGTCGTCCTTGTCCAGGCCGTAGGCCAGGGCGGCCGCGGTCGGCTCGTTGACGATGCGCAGGACGTTGAGGCCCGCGATCTCACCGGCCTCCTTGGTGGCCTGACGCTCGGAGTCGTTGAAGTACGCCGGGACGGTGATGACCGCGTCGACGACCTTCTCGCCCAGGTACGCCTCGGCGTCGCGCTTGAGCTTCTGCAGGATGAAGGCGCTCATCTGCTGCGGGTTGAAGGACTTGCCGTCGATGTCGATCTTCCAGTCGGTGCCCATGTGGCGCTTGACCGACCGGATGGTCCTGTCGACGTTGGTGACGGCCTGGCGCTTGGCCACCTCGCCGACGAGCACCTCGCCGTTCTTCGCGAAGGCGACGACGGACGGCGTGGTCCTGGCGCCCTCGGCGTTGGTGATGACGGTGGGCTCGCCGCCTTCCAGAACGCTGACGACGGAGTTAGTCGTGCCCAGGTCGATGCCGACCGCACGTGCCATTTCGGTTCCTCCAGCTGACTGACTTGAGTGGATCTGACTCAAGGATGCACGAGGAACCCGACCGCGTCAACAGACCTGAGTCCGGTCGACTCAACTCTTCGCCGGTCGGGACACTCAAAGGGCGCGTCGCTCCCGGATTTGACCGGGTCCGCGTGAGAGAGTCCGGACATATCCCTATCCCGTTCCCCATCCGTCCCAGGATTCCCGCCGGAGGGTGTGACCGCATGACGGCGAGGCCCGCGACGACGGGAGGCGTGCGATGACGGAGCAGCGAGCGACGCCGGAGAAGCCCGGGACGACGGAGAAGCCCGGGGCGACGGAGAAGCCCGGGGCGACAGAGCGGCGAGCGACGGCGGGAAAACCTGCGACGACGGCCAAACGCGCGATGACGGCCAAGCGCGCCCTCGACGTGACGGTCGGGACGCTCCTGCTCCTCGTCCTCTCGCCGCTGGTCGTCGGCACCGCCCTGTCCGTGGCCCTCGGCGGCGGGGGCGGTACGGGCGGGCTGCTGCGCCGCCGGACCGTGGCGGGTCTCGACGGGCGGCCCTTCACGATGCTCACCTTCCGCACGAAGAGCCCGCTGGCCGCACTGCCGCTGCTGCTGCACGTCGTCACGGGCCGGATGTCGCTCGTCGGACCGTGCCCGCTGGCCCCGACCCACCGGGAGTGCGCGGGCGAGGGCCGGCGCCGGCTCTCCGTACGCCCCGGGCTCACCGGACCGTGGCAGATCAGCGGTCGTTCGGACCTGCCGTGGGAGGAGCGCGAGCTCCTCGACCTCCACTATGTGGACCACCACTGGCTGGGGATGGATCTGCTGGTCCTTGCGCGTACGCTTCCAGCAGTACGCAGGCGTCGCGCGGCAAGGTTTGCCTGAGCGACACATATCACCGCGAGCGCCGCTACAGCGCGGCGCCGTGACCGGGTAATCTCAGCAGGAACTCAATAAGTTACCGCTTAGTAGGCCCGCCCGAGGAGCCCGTCATGCAACTCGCCGCGATCATCGTGTCGATCGCCATCACGGTGGTGGCCGTCGCGCTGTTCGGCCGCGCCACCGTGCAGATCTACCGCTTCGTGCGGCTCGGTCAGCCGGTCCCCGCCGGCACGCGCACCGGTGACCCCAAGCAGCGCACCATCACGCTGGTCAAGGAATTCCTCGGCCACACGCGCATGAACCGCTGGGGCATCGTCGGCTTCGCGCACTGGTTCGTGGCGGTGGGCTTCTTCTCGCTGCTCCTCACCATCGTGAACGCCTTCGGCCAGCTCTTCCAGGCCGACTGGCTGATCCCGTTCATCGGCGACTGGCTGCCGTACGAGATCTTCACCGAGTTCCTCGGCCTCATGACGGTCCTCGGCATCGTGACCCTCATCGTCATCCGCCAGCTGAGCAAGCCGACCAAGGCGGGCCGCAAGTCCCGCTTCGCCGGCTCCAAGACCGGCCAGGCGTACTTCGTCGAGGCCGTCATCCTGATCGTCGGCGTCTGCATCATGACGCTCCGCGCCCTCGAAGGCGTCCAGCACCACGTGACGAGCTGGGAGCCGGGCTTCTTCGCCTCGTACCCGCTGATCGCCCTGCTCGACGGCCTGGACCTGAGCACGATCCAGTACCTCACCTACTTCTTCGCGTGCCTCAAGATCGTCACGTCCTTCACCTGGATGATCACGGTCTCGCTCAACACCAACATGGGCGTCGCCTGGCACCGCTTCCTCGGCTTCCCGAACATCTGGTTCAAGCGCAACGCCGACGGCTCCACCGCCCTGGGCGCGCTCCAGCCGATGACCACGGCCGGCAAGGAGATCGACTGGGAGGATCCGGCCGAGGACGCCGTCTTCGGCGTCTCCCAGGTCGAGCAGTTCTCCTGGAAGGGCATCCTCGACTTCTCCACCTGCACCGAGTGCGGCCGCTGCCAGTCGCAGTGCCCCGCCTGGAACACCGGCAAGCCCCTCTCCCCCAAGCTCCTCATCATGTCGCTGCGCGACCACGCGCACGCCAAGGCGCCGTACCTGCTCGCGGGCGGCGGCAAGACCATGGAGGGCGACGAGAAGGCGACCGAGGAGCAGCTCAAGGACGTCCCCGCCGCCGCCCTGGCCGAGGCCGAGCGCCCCCTCGTCGGCACCGCCGAGGAGAACGGCGTCATCGACCCCGACGTCCTGTGGTCCTGCACCACCTGCGGCGCCTGCGTCGAGCAGTGCCCGGTCGACATCGAGCACATCGACCACATCGTCGACATGCGCCGCTACCAGGTGATGATCGAGTCCGCGTTCCCGTCCGAGGCGGGCACGATGCTCAAGAACCTGGAGAAGAAGGGCAACCCCTGGGGCCTGGCCAAGAAGCAGCGCGTCGAGTGGACCAAGGAGGTCGACTTCGAGGTCCCGATCGTCGGCAAGGACGTCGAGGACCTCACCGAGGTCGACTACCTCTACTGGGTCGGCTGCGCCGGCGCCCTCGAAGACCGCGCCAAGAAGACGACGAAGGCCTTCGCCGAACTCCTCCACATCGCGGGCGTCAAGTTCGCGATCATGGGCGGCGAGGAGAAGTGCACCGGTGACTCCCCGCGCCGTCTGGGCAACGAGCCGCTGTTCCAGCAGCTCGGCGCCGAGAACGTCGCCATGCTGAACATGGCGTTCGGCGAGGACGACGAGGACGAGTCGACCAAGAAGCCGAAGTCGGCCAAGAAGATCGTCTCGACCTGCCCGCACTGCTTCAACACCATCGCCAACGAGTACCCGCAGCTCGGCGGCGAGTACGAGGTCATCCACCACACCCAGCTGCTCCAGCACCTCATCGACGAGGGCAAGCTGATCCCGGTGACCCCGGTCGAGGGCCTCATCACCTACCACGACCCCTGCTACCTGGGCCGGCACAACAAGGTCTACACGCCGCCGCGCGAGATCATGTCCGCCGTCCCCGGCCTGCGCCAGCAGGAGATGCACCGCCACAAGGAGCGCGGCTTCTGCTGCGGCGCCGGCGGCGCGCGGATGTGGATGGAGGAGCGGATCGGCAAGCGCATCAACAACGAGCGCGTCGACGAGGCCCTGTCCCTCAACCCGGACATCGTCTCCACCGCCTGCCCGTTCTGCCTCGTCATGCTCACGGACTCCGTGAACGGCAAGAAGAACGAGGGCAAGGCCAAGGAGTCCGTCACGGTCGTGGACGTCGCCCAGCTGCTCCTGGACTCGGTGAAGACCCCGGTCGAGCCGGAGGAGGAGCCGGCGGCCGAGGAGCCGGAGCCGGCGGTCTGATCCCGGACGCACGAGGGGGCCGCCCCGCGCCGTTGAAGGCGCGGGGCGGCCCTTTTCACGCGCCCGCGTCTCAGCGGTGGCGGGCGACGAGGTTCCCGTGGAGGTCGCGGGTCCAGCTCTTGCCGCCGGGGACGGAGAGCTTGTCACAGGGCCGCCCGCCCTTGCCGGCGAAGAAGGTGGCGGAGAAGCGGCCGGGCCCGCCCCGGTGGCGACGGCGGCGGTACGGACGGAACGACGGGTGAGAAGCATCGGAAAAGCTCCTTGCTCGCATCACTGGCATCTCCGGAGCCACGAGTACGACATCGAGGCGATACGTCGGATTCGTAACAGCGTCCCGGCGCCCCCTTCACGACCGCGTCACGCCCCCCGGGCCCCCTAGGGGATGTCACAGGTCAGTGGCAAGGCCAGGCCCGGGGCACGACCACACGGTGAAAACGGGTACGTTCGAGGCGTGGCTGGATTCAGGAACGGACGCGGCCGGGACAACCGCCCCCCGCAACAACAACCGCAGCAGGCGCCGTACGGGTACAACGCGGCCCCGCCGCCCTACCCGCAGCAGCAGTGGCAGCAGCCGCCGCAGGGGCGGTCGTACGGGCAGCAGGGGCAGGCCTACGGGGAGCCGGAGTACTTCGGCGACCCGCAGAACCACCATCACCAGCAGCACGCGGCGGCGAACAACCCGGGCCACACCCAGATGTTCAGCGTCGACGACCCGTACGGCGACGCGGCGACGTACGACGCGGGCGCGGCCCCCGTGCCCACGGGTCCCCGGCTCCCCTGGCAGCAGCTCCTGACCGGCATCGTGGTCCGTCCGGCGGACACGTTCCTGCGGATGCGGGACCACTCCGTCTGGGGACCGGCGCTGATCGTCACCTTCCTCTACGGGCTCCTCGCGATCTTCGGCTTCGACCAGGCCCGCGAAGAGGCGCTCAACGCGACGATCTCCAGCACGATCCCGTACGTCCTGATGACGGCCCTCGGCTTCGTGGCCGGCGGTCTGATCCTGGGCGCGGTCACCCACACCCTCGCGCGCCAGCTGGGCGGCGACGGCGCCTGGCAGCCGACGGTCGGCCTCTCGATGCTGATCATGTCGATCACGGACGCGCCGCGCCTGCTCTTCGCGCTCTTCCTGGGCGGCGAGAACGGCCTGGTGCAGGTCCTCGGCTGGGCGACCTGGCTGGCCCTCGGCGCGCTCCTCACCGTCATGGTGAGCCGCTCCCACGACCTGCCGTGGCCGAAGGCGCTGGGCGCGTCGGCGATCCAGCTGGTGGCGCTGCTGAGCCTGATCAAGCTGGGCACGCTGTAACGGCGTACGAGGACGCCCGCACACGAAAAGGAGAAGCCCCCACCGAGACCGGTGGGGGCTCTCCCGTGTCCGGGGACTCAGGCGTCGAGGACCTGGCCCTCGCGCTTCACGACGGGCGGCTCGACCGACCACGGGAAGTTGATCCACTCGTCGGTCTTCTTCCACACGTACTCGCACTTCACGAGGGAGTGGGACTTCTCGTAGATGACGGCGGAGCGGACCTCGGCGACGTGGTCGACGCAGAAGTCGTGGACGAGCTTGAGCGTCTTGCCGGTGTCGGCGACGTCGTCGGTGATCAGCACCTTCTTGTCGCTGAAGTCGATCGCGTCCGGGACGGGCGCCAGCATGACCGGCATCTCCAGGGTGGTCCCGACCCCGGTGTAGAACTCGACGTTCACCAGGTGGATGTTCTTGCAGTCCAGGGCGTAGGCCAGGCCGCCGGCGACGAAGACGCCGCCGCGGGCGATGGAGAGCACGATGTCGGGCTCGTAGCCGTCGTCGGCGATGGTCTGCGCCAGCTCGCGGACGGCGACGCCGAAGCCCTCGTACGTCAGGTTCTCGCGTACTTCACTCATGCCTGCGACCGCCTCACACCTGGGTCCGATGGAAGTTCATGTAGGAGCGGGAGGCCGTCGGCCCCCGCTGGCCCTGGTACCGCGAGCCGTACCGCTCGCTCCCGTACGGGAACTCGGCGGGCGAGCTCAGCCGGAACATGCACAGCTGGCCGATCTTCATCCCCGGCCAGAGCTTGATCGGCAGGGTGGCGAGGTTCGACAGCTCCAGGGTCACGTGCCCCGAGAAACCGGGGTCGATGAACCCGGCGGTCGAGTGCGTGACGAGCCCCAGCCGCCCCAGGGAACTCTTCCCCTCCAGCCGCGAGGCGATGTCGTCCGGCAGGGTGATGACCTCGTAGGTCGAGGCGAGCACGAACTCGCCCGGGTGCAGGATGAACGCCTCGTCGCCCTCCGGCTCGACCTCGCGCGTCAGGTCGAGCTGCTCGACGGCGGGGTCGATGTGCGGATAGCGGTGGTTCTCGAACACCCGGAAGAAGCGGTCAAGCCTCACGTCGATGCTCGAGGGCTGCACCATGGATTCGTCGTACGGGTCGATGCGCACCCGTCCGGCATCGATCTCGGCCCGGATGTCCTTGTCTGAGAGAAGCACGCCCCCACGATACGCAGAGGGCGCGGACCTGCCCCAATCGGCAGGCGCCCGCGCCCCGGCACCTCACGGCTCAGCGCCGCCCGGCCTCCACCGGCACCGCGTGCCGCAACCGCGCACACCGCGGACACCGGATGAGCCGCCCGGGCCCGATCCGCCCCGCACCGAGCTGCTGAAGCGGGAACGAGGCGGTACTGAACACATGCCCTTCGGCACAACGGACGACGGTGCGCTCCATCGAAGCCATCAAGTCCCTTCCCCTACACATGTGGTGGACGATCAGCCACATTAGGGGATGAAGAGGGTGCCCTCCCACGCGGCACTCCGCACCACACCCCGCGCGGCGCTCCTCACGACTCTCCGCACGACCGGAGCAGGGAGCTTCGCCTCAAGTGGCACATGGGGTACAGTGTGCAACGATGCGGCACGGACCACCCGGCCGCTGCGCGGATGTAGTTTAATGGTAGAACATGAGCTTCCCAAGCTTATAGCGCGGGTTCGATTCCCGTCATCCGCTCGTGAAAGAAGGCCCAGGTCAGCGACCTGGGCCTTCTTCGTTGTCTAGACCTCTCAGGGGTCACCGTGCCCTCCGCGTGCCCCATCTCACGGGAATGCCCAGCTCGAAGGGCACGCGGCGCACCACCTCGCACCACCTGCGCCGAAACGGCTGCCGCGAGGATGACCATCGGTCTCGGGAATCGCCCCATCCGAGGCCGGCCGCGTGGCTAGCGTGTGGCCTTATGACCGACGCCGCACCCTCCGGGGCGGACCTCCTGACGTATCTGAACCGTCTGGAGTTACGTTTCGACTCGTCCGCTTCCCTGGTCGCATCCGATGCCCACGACGATCCCGCAACGCTGGAATGGCACTGCCGTGCCGTCCTGCCCCTGTGGGAGCCGGACGACGAGGAGACCGAGGCAGAGAACACACGGCTCCTGGCCCCTGGCGTATCACTGGCTCAGACGTCCCATGGCGAGGGCCAAGATCTGACGATCCTCTCGATGTCTGGTCTCACGGTGGACCTATGGCGCGTCGGAAGCATCTCCGTGTCGCTGGACGCGCGCGACGCCGACTACGCGCACTTCATGCCGCTCTTCGAGAATGCGGGAGAACTCGGTCTGCACCCCGACCTGGAGGAGGGCCTGGTGAGCGGCGACCAGGTCGTCATCATCGACCGGGTTCGGATCGCACCGGCGTGGCGCGGGTTGGGCGGGGTCGGCCGGTTGTTGATCGGCCGACTGCTCCGCTGGGTGGCCGGCCAAGCGGCGCTCGTGGCGACACATCCGTACCCGATCGACATCCCTGTCGACGAACGGGAGAACACGGCCCGGGAAGCGCGGGAGAAGGCGGTGGTGCAACGCACCTGGCGATCCTTGGGGTTCGAGCCCTTCCGTGAGGACGTATGGGTGATGCAGCCGCATCTGAGCGCCCATGGAGCCGCCGTCGAGCGCCTGGAGACCGTATTCGCTCAGCACCTCTGAGCCCACCCGTACGGCCACACCAGAAGAGAGGACGGACAGGACCGCAATGCGCGAGTTCACCAACCACAGGGCGCGATCCACGCTCAACGCTCTTTGCCGCTTCTACCTGGAGACCCAGGACTTCTCAGAAGCGCATCCCGGGGCAACACTGGACGACTTCGAGCGGCACCTGCTTCAACAGATCGACGACTTGAAGGCGGAACTGGAAGCCGGTGAAGAGGCGGCTAACTGATCGTTTCAGAATGCCGCCCTGTGGAGACGCTTGCGGCCCGTGGAACAATCCCCTTCAACCACGGGCTCAGGGGGAATGACGACGTATGGAACGGGTTGGGGATGCGCGGGGGCTCGTGCTTGGTTACGTCGACGCTCTGAATGCGGTTGACGCGGCCATGAGGGCGGCGATCCCATCGCTTGAGCGACTCGCAGATGTCCTCGCCCTGGTCCGTTCGCACCGGATCATCAACCGGAGTGGGCAGGTCGGCACCTACTCCTACTCGGTTCATGGGGCCGGGTGCCGCTTCGTCAGCGACAACGGCATCGAGGTCGACGTCGACTTCGCACCCGACGGGAGCGAGATCTTCGACCTCTGGCGGCTGCGCTGGTACGGGCTGAGCCTGCCTGAGCCTCTTGACGTCACGGATCAGGACCTGCGGACCGCCGTGCGGTCCCTGCAACCGCTTCTGACCGAGGTGCGACCGGGGTGGTTCGGTGTCGCCAGCTGATCGCTTCAGGATGAGGTGCGCAGGCGGCGCAGGCATATGAGGCTGCAGGCAAGTTCGAGCAGTCCCTGGTGGAGATCAGCGCGTCGCTCGTAGCGGGTGCGGAGCCGTTTGAACTGGTGCAGCCAGGCGAAGGCACGCTCGACGACCCAGCGCACCTTGCCCAGTCCTGAGCCGTGAGCGACGCCGCGTCGGGCGATCATCGGCTTGATGCCGCGCTTCCACAACAGGCGGCGGTACTTGTCGAAGTCGTAGCCCCGGTCGGCATACAGACGCCGGGGCTTGCGACGGGGACGCCCCCGCAGACCCCGGATCGACGGAACGGCGTCGAGCAGGGGCAGGAGCTGGGTGACGTCGTGCCGGTTGGCACCGGTGAGCGTGACGGCGAGCGGGGTTCCGTGACGGTCGACGATCAGGTGGTGCTTCGAGCCAGAGCGGGCCCGATCCACGGGCGAGGGCCCGACGTGGTCCCCCCTTTCAGCGCCCGGACGTGCGATCCGTCCACGGAGCAGTCGTCCAGGTCCAGCAGGCTGGCGCGACGAAGGTCGGTCAACAGGGCGGCGTGCAGGCGCGGCCAGACGCCGGCCTCGGTCCAGTCCCGCAGTCGGCGCCAGGCCGTCACACCGGAACAGCCCACTGCCTCCGCGGGGACGTCACGCCACGCGACACCGGTCCGCAGCACGTACATGACGTCGGCGAGCGCCACTCGATCGGGGACACGCAGCCGCCCTGGGTGTCGATGGCGCCGTTCGGGGGCGGGCGGCAGCAGGGGGGCCACCCGCTCCCACAGGTCATCCGGAACAAGATCAACACGCACGCCGGACACCCTGCCGACCAAGATTGTCGAGCGCAAGCCCCACGGCTCAACTCATTCTGAAACGATCAGTAAGGAGTTGGAAAGCCTACTTCCGGCTGGCCTCTGTGAGAGCGAAGAACGCATTGGAGACCATCTCAAGCTGCGACCTCGGAGGGTCAGAGAGGCCGGCGGTGAGTCCTGCCACGGCGTCTTTGGCGGCCGCCACGGTGTCAGGGGCGGGGACGGGTGCGGCGTGGGCAGCCGGAGCGGCCAGGCCGAGGCCGGCGGCGGCGAGCGCGGCGGCTGAAATGATCTTCTTCATGTTCTGCAAACGAACCCTGCGGGTGGAGGACACGGGCAGACTGCCGTCCGGAGCGTCAAACGCCTGCCTGGCTCCGTTCCTGGCCGAAGACGCGGTGGTGGCGGAGTCGACCATGCCCTTGCCGTCGCCGGACCGGTTGGAACGCCGCCCCTTGATCCGCGAAGACGTCGGGAAGCCCGGATGCGGCGAGGGCCGCGCCGAGGAAGACGTCACCGACCAGGCCGAGGCCGGCCACGGCCGAACGCCTGGCGCGGACCGTACGCTGCGAGCGCGGGCACGAACAGCATCGAGACCGTCCCGGATCGTCCGCCCGCCGAGGAACTGACAGTCCTGCTGGAGGGCGTGCCTGTGAACTGACGCGATCAACCTCTCCATCGACGACGCCGCTGGACAAGAAGGGAAGTAACCCCTTCGAGTGAGGCGAATTCGAGGCAATACGCACGACGATGCGGACAGTCCGGCCCGTGTTCCCGGGGTGGGACGGACGAAACGCCCGTGGGCTTCCGGCCAAGCTGGTCTCAGGTCGGTTCGATCGGCGCGAGGCGGGGCGATGCTCAGCCGTGGAGCTGGAGCCCGGCCGCCCTCCGGGCGGTGTTCACCGGACTCCGGCGTCCCCCCACACGCAGTAGGCGAGGGCAGCCGTGCCCTCGCGTTGCGCCGACCGCACAGGAGTTGTGCTGAACATGTCCGCACCCGTCGTCGACGTCTGGGGCCCGGTCGCCCCCGGTACCCGCTCCTCGATTCCCTCCGCGCCGGAGTCGCATGACACGTGGTCCCTCTTCGGTGGAACGGCCTGGGTCTACTACAGCCCGCTGAACCGCAGGCAGCTCGTCCGGCCCGTCATCCTCTCCGACGGCTTCTCCGCCGGGTCGAGCAACCTCGACCAGCTCTGGCAGGGCCTGGAGGAGAACGGCAAGTTCCGCTTCATCTCCGAACTCCACGCGGCAGGCCGGGACGTGATCATCCTCGGCTACAACGACCGCACGGCGTCAATCACGGACAACGCCGAAACCGCCATCGAATGCATCCGACGGGCCATCGCCGAGCGGGTGGGCGCGGCGAAGCTGGTCGTGGGCGGATTCAGCATGGGCGGCCTCATCACCCGCTACGCGCTGGCCAAGATGGAGAGGGAGGCTTCCGCCCACGAGACGGGCGTCTACTTCTCCTTCGACACCCCGCACCAGGGCGCCTGGTTCCCCGTCGCCCTCCAGGCGTTCACCCACTTCGCGACGGACAACTGGGGAGACAACCCCACTCTGGGACCCGTCCTGCGCCAGTTCTCCGGGCTGCTCAACAGCCCGGCCGCCAAGCAGATGGCGCGCTGGCACATCGACAAGGCCGGCGGCACCGCGAAGGAGGCGCCGGAGCGGGTGGAGTTCCTCCGGGCGCTCGACGAGGTCGGCGGCTGGCCGCGGAACCTCTACAAGATCGCCGTCGCCAACGGCGTGGACACCGGCACGGGCAACGGCGTCAAGGCCGACGCGACCGCGGTGCGCGCCAACGGTGAGACGCTGAACGACACGTGGCTCAAGACCCAGGCCCAGGGCGACCAGGAAGTCGCCCGCCTGCAGAAGACCGGCGGCGAGCCGGTCACGGTCCGCACCAGCGGACTGCCCGAGATCGACGGCGCCCCCGGCGGCCTGTTCACCATGCCGTCCACCCCCGGCGACCCGGGCAGCTTCGGCCTGGCCGGCCTCCTCATGAGCCTTCTCGGCAACACCGTGGACCCGGACACCATCACCACGTCCTGCTTCATCCCGTCCATCAGCGCCCTCGCCGTCGCCGACATCGACGACCCGAAGGCCCTCTACCAGGAGATCACGCGGGACAACACCGCGTTCGACGCCTTCAACTGCGCCAGCCGCAACGAAGGACACACCACCATGACCGAAGAACTCGGCTCGTGGATCGTGAACGAGATCGTCAGTAGCGAGTGACCACCATGGGTGGGCGGGCCTCGGACGATGCCCGCCCACCCATGTGGGGTGCCCTCTGGGCGGCCGTGCCACACCCTGCTGACAGGACCGGTGTGCGAAGCGGCGGGCGGACCGCAGCCGCGCGGGGCTCTGGCCCCGCGCCGACGGCCACAGATCGGCCGGCGCCCCTGCACCCGTGGGGCGCGTGCCCCATCCGTGCCCTTCGGGGCGGTGAACAGCGGTCAAGGCGGGTGTACCGGAGTCGTCGAGAACCATCGCACGCGAGGACGTTTTCGCAGGTCAGGCACCAGATGATCGAGATGGGCGCCGGTGATTCCCAAGCTTATAGCGCGGGTTCGATTCCCGTCATCCGCTCTTCTACGAAGCCCCAGGTCAGCGACTTGGGGCTTCGTTGTCAGGGCCTCTCGGGGCGGGTGTCGTCTCCGGCGGGTGGCGGGGCTCTGTGCCGGGGCCCCTGGCCGAGGGGCGGCATGACGACCTGGTTCGCCATCTCAACCGGGAACTGCTCGTCACCATGTGGCCTGTCCTGCGCACGCTGATCAGCCGGGACATCCGTGACGTCTGGGAGAACGCCTTCGACGAACTGCCTCGCGACGCCCGGGCCGCTGCGTGAATCTCACGGAACTGCACCGGCGGCTCCTCGCGGACGTCCTCGCCGTGGGCGACGTCTACCCGCTCGTGCTCACGGGTGGCTACGCCGTCCAGGCGCACGGACTGGTCGACCGGCTCAGCAAGGACCTCCACGTCGCCACCGAGACCCCGGAGCCGATGGAGGAGATCGCCGCCACCGTACGCGCCGGGCTGGAACAACGCGGTTGGCAGGTGCGGGGGTCGGAAACCGACCCGCTGTCCGCGCGGCTGATCGTCACCGACACCGCCACCGGCGAGGAGTGCGAGGTCGACGTCCTCAAGGAAGCGCTCTGGCGTCCGCCGGTGAAGACCGAGCACGGCCTGGTGCTCTCGCTGGAAGACGTGGTCGGCACGAAGGTCCGCGCGCTGGCGGACCGCGGCCTTGCCCGTGACCTGATCGACGTCCGTGCGGCAGCCGATCGCCGGAGCCACATCAAGCTCGAAGAGCTCGGCCGCCGCCACGCCCGTGACAGCTTCGACCTCTCCGACCTCCAGGCCCGGCTCGCCGGGGCGGACTGGATCGATGACACCGAATTCGCCGCGTACGGACTCGACGACCACCAGACCATCGAGCTGCGCCGGTGGGCTCAGGAGTGGACCGATGACATCGCCGAAAGGCTCCAGGAAGCGGAAGACCCGCCCGACGACTGATCACCCAGCACCGAACACGGCGAGAGAGCGTCGCACCTCCGGGGAAGCCGGTCGTGCCCCGCTCGCCGGGCTGCCTCCGCTCCTCCGGCGCGGGCTCGGGGACGGACCGAGCAGCGGGGTCGGCCGGGTCGGTAGGGTCGCGCGCATGCGGGTGGGACTGAACGCGGTCGAATGGAACGGGCTGGAGCACAACTACGGTTCTGCCAAGGACGTTCCGGAGCTGCTCCGCCGGTGTTCCGGTCCGGATCCGGCCGATGCCGGCGAAGCCTCGTCCGAACTGCTCAACCTGCTGTTTCATCAGGGCGGCTGGATCTGCTCGGCCGCATCGGCGGCGCTGCCCTTCATGCTGCGCCTGGCAGCGACACCACGGGTGCCGAGCCGCTGCGCGATGCTGGAACTGGTGGCGATGCTGGCGGCGGAAGCCGGGCGGGTCGAAGCGCGGTTCCTCGATCCAGGCTGGGCACCGGCGTGGGAGCGAGCCCTGCCCGGGCTGCTGCGGCTGCTGGACGATCCCGAGCCGGAGATCCGGCGGGCCGCGGCCGACGTGCTCGGAGCCTGCGGCAGCCCCGGTGAACTGATCCTTCCCGGGTTGCTCCGGTCCTGGGAGGCAGAGGCCGATCCGGCGACTCGCCTCGAGTTGGTTCTCGCCCTGGGCCACTCCTCTCTGCGTGCACCGGTCGGCGCACGCGGCGCCGAGGTGTTCGACCTGCTCCATGGACTGCTCGACGCTCCTCAGCCGCAGATCCGCCTGGCGGCGGTGCACGCGCTGGCCCCGACCGATCCCGGCCTTCCCGCCCGGCGGCTGGACGACGTGCTCGAAGCGGTCCGGGACCCGAGCGTCGAGCTGTGGCGCCACACCAGCTCGGTGCGGACCGGAGTACTGGGTGTCCACCACTGGGCCTCGGAACTGTTCACGGGGCCGGCCCCCGACTTCGCGCTCGGGGTGCTGGCGGACCATCACGACGACGAACAGCGGGTCGCCGCCCTGGCCCAGGCGGGTGGACTGCTGTCCCGGTGGCGCTCACCGGGGGCTCCCCTTCTGCCACGTCTCGTCGGGCGGCTGGACGATCCCGTCGCCGAGGTCCGTTTCCGGGCCGTCGAGTTGCTGGCCTGCCTCGGCCCGGAGGCGGCCGCCCACACGGACGAGGTCGCCTCCCTGCTGACCGACGGCGCGGTCCGCACCACACGGCGGCGGGAGAGCGTGGGCGAGGCGGCCTTGTGGGCGCTGGCCCGGATGAACGATCCGCGCTGTCTGCCGGGTCTGATCGAGCTCATCGCCGGCGCGCGATCCGGCTTCGCGTCGAACTCCGCCCACCACCCCGCGACCGACCGGCATCGCGTCGGCCTCCCTTCGCTCCCTGAGGCGCTGCGCCACCTCCCGGACCACGCCGAACTGCTCCTTCCGGTGATCTGCGACCGGATCGGCACCGTCACGGACGGCCGTCTGCTTCACCGGATCTGCGAGACACTCGCCGAGTGGGGACCCGTGGCAGAGGCGGCCGTTCCACGACTGCTCGGTCTGCTGGAGGACGACCGGACCTGGACCGCGGCAGCAACAGCCCTGGCCGGAATCGGAAGAGGCGGGGCCGAAGCAGGGAGCCTTCTGCTGTCCCGAGCGCGTGCCGACGGGCCGCACAGAAAGCTCGCGGCGTGGGCGTACTGGGGAGTCTGCGGCCAACCCGAACCAGCCCTGGAGATCCTCGGCCACAGCCTTGCCGAACAGCGCTTCCGGCACCCGGACCTGCGAAAGCTCGCCGGTCTCGGAGTCCATGCCGCACCTCATGCGGACCGGCTCAGGGCGTTGACCGCCGACACCGACCCCTGGACCCGCGTCGAGGCCGCGCACGCGCTGTGGGCCGTCACCGGTGACACCGAGACCACCGTTCCCGTCCTGACGGCGGTCGTACGCAAGCTGACCGAGGGAACCCACCTACCGGTCATGCTCCCCGCAGTGCGGTACCTGGCCCGGATCGGGCCCGCGGCCCGGCCTGCCGCGGACCTCCTGCGCGGCATACCCGCCCACGACCGGCGGCTGCGTTCCGACGGCGGCTGGCGAGGCTTCACCCAGGACGAGGACGTCCGCTCCGCCGTGCAGGAGCTGCTCAGCGCGTCATCCACCTGAGGCGAGCGCCTCGGCCGGCCCCGCCCCGGGGAGTGGTCGCTCGTGCGGCGGTCATCGCCCTCGCGCAGCATCCTGCCCGTCGGAGACTTCGATGACGCTCGTGAGCGAAGGCCCCGGTCAGAGACCAGGGCCTTCGTCGTCGTCTCGATCGCCGGCCCGACCGGGATCCGGTCAGAACTCCAGCACCTCGCGGTCCAGCGGATACCGCGCGCGGTGGGGGCCGTCGTACGGCGAGGGCGTGATCGGGAGGACGCCGGTCGGCTGCAGGCCCAGGTTGTCGTCCCAGATGCGGGGTTCGACCTGTCCGACGACGCGGAACTCCCGGAAGGTGAACGGCGGGCTGTCGGTCGGGAAGAACTCGGGCGTGGTCATCACCTGGAAGTGCAGGTGCGGCGTGGTCGAGTTGCCGCTGTTGCCGATCAGCCCGAGGGTCCGGCCGGGTTCGACGCGGTCGCCTTCCCGGACCCTGAGCGAGCCGGGCGTCAGGTGGGCGTAGAGCAGGTAGCGGCCGGGCGCGACCTCCACGGTGACGTGGTTGCCGACGGTCTGCTCGATCGGCGGGACCGGCGGCGTGACGGGCGGCGTGTTGTCCGGGATCCCGTCCTGGACCTCCACCACCCTGCCGCCGGCCGCCGCCACGACCGGCTGCCGGTAGCTCAGGTAGCTGGTGAGCCGCGCGGGGTCGCCTTCCCAGGTCTGTCCCCGCTCGCCCACCTTGTACCAGTCGATCGCGAAGCGCTGCGGTACGGAGAAGCGGCCGTTGATCGGGGCGAGGCCGCGGCGGTGGTGGGTGTTGCCGCAGCACGACTCGCTGGAGTACCAGGTGCCGGGGCGGACCGGCGCGTCCAGGTCCAGCGGAGCGGTGCGGTCGGTCGGGGTGATCTGGACCGTCTCCTCGAACGGGGAGGGGCCGGAGGCGGTGAGGACGGCGCCCGAGAGGTGGTGTTCGAGGACCTTGGGCACCCGTCGGCCGCGGTCGAGGGCCAGGTCGAGCCAGACCACCCACTGCTGGGAGCCCGGGATCACGGTCGGCGTCGGCCCCGGCGGCGCCGGCGTGTACCCGTCCGCACCCGGCAGGGGGTCGCCCACCGGGTTGGCGGCGTCGGCCAGCGCCTGCCCGCTCAGCGAGCCCACCACCCGGTGCGTTCGCGCGTCCCGGACCTCGACGCGGTCCAACCGCACCCGTGCGCTGCTGGGCAGCGCGTTCGTGGTGAGCAGTTCGTACGAGAGGTGCGTCTTGCCGTCCGTCGCGCGGAACGGCGCCGGTTCGGTCATCACGGCCGCCGTCAACGGCGTGAACTGGGGGCCGGGCGCCGGCGTGGCCGCGCCGGCGCCGTATCCGGGTGCCGTCGAAGCTGTCAGCATGCCGACCGCGAGCACGGCGGCGGCGAGCCCGCGACGTAGCGGACTGCGGCCGGTGCGGTTGCGAGGGTGGCGCTCTGCCATGGTGCTCTTCCAGTCGTCGGGTCCGGGGCCGCGAAGGGCACCGGCACGCCCCGCGCCGAGGCGCAGGCTCATGTAATCCGGCCGGGCGGCGCTCCCGGCGAACGGCGCCGGAGTCGGGCGCCGAACTACACCCGTCCAGCCGCACCGGGCCGCCGGGGAGCCGGTACGTGTTCCATCCGTGCCCTCCAGGACGGTGAACAGCGGTCACCACGGGGGTGAGCAGAGCCTCCCGGCAGGACCCTCGAAGAGACCTGTCCGCAGGTCAGAGCCCATGTGGGCGGCCGAAGCAGCGGTGATTCCCCGGCTTGTGGCACGGGTTCGACTCCCGTCGTCCGCTCTTGCGAGAAGGCCCAGGTCAGTGACCTGGGCCTTCGTCATCGCCCCGATCTCTCGGGGCCGGTGACGCAGGGCGTCGACGGCGATCGCACGGGCACGAGCAGTGGTCGAGGACCGCGTTCCGCGCTCGGAGTGCGGCCCTCGGCGCGTGCGGTTACGAGGGCCAGCCGCCGTACGGCACGGTGATGAGTTCCATGGCGTGGCCCGCCGGGTCCATGAAGTACACGCCGCGGCCACCGTCGTTGTGGTTGATCGTGCCGGGCCGCTTCCGGTGGGGGTCGGCGTAGTGCTCGATGCCGCGTTGCCTGATCTGCGCGTACGCCGCGTCGAACTCCTCCTCGGAGATCAGGAAGGCGTAGTGCTGGGGGGTGATGCTGTCCGCGGGGACGGTGGCGAAGTCCAGGGTGACGCCGTTGCCCAGGCCGATCGCGACGAACGGGCCCCATTCGGCGGTGATCTCAAGGCTGAGCAGGCTCGCGAAGAATTCCGCGGACTCCCGGTTGTCCCGGGCGTGGACGATCGTGTGGTTCAACTCGACTGACAAGGAATGCCTCCGAAGGCATGTCCCGACACCTCCATGCCTCACCCAGCCGGTGACCGACACGCGATGTCGCCGTAAACCGTAGTCCTGTCCACGCAGGGGGTCAACGGTGGTTGACGCAGGACACCGCTCTTCCGAAGACCCGGCGACGGGGCCCGGCCGGGAGCGGACGGGCGGGATCCCGCGCACCAGCGGCTTCAGCCCGGGACAGCCGTGCACGTCGGTGCCGGAGACGCCCCGTGACGGGGGCGGTCCGTTCCGGTCGGCGCTCAGGTGGATCCTCGATCCCGGTCCGCCGCGGTCGGTCGGGGAACGCTTCGTTCGGAGTGAACGAATACCTGCATTCGCGAACCGAGGTTTTAGCTGCCCCCGCTCGGAGAGTTTTTACCGGCAACACGCGGGGGAAAATATCGGTCGCGCACAGGCCGCAGCGACGTGCTACTGTCGAAATCAGTTGCAGTTTTGGTACCCGAAGACTCCAAGCGCCTCCCGCCGGCCGCATGCCGCACGGAAGCGCTTTGTATTTCCGGTCATTTCCGGGCAGGGCATCATCGCGGCGACACGGCGTCCGTAGGGTACGGATTCCGGCGTAATGCCCCAAGGAGATATGACATGGCTACTGGCACCGTGAAGTGGTTCAACGCGGAAAAGGGCTTCGGCTTCATCGAGCAGGACGGTGGCGGCCCTGACGTGTTCGCCCACTACTCCAACATCGCCAGCCAGGGCTTCCGCGAGCTCCAGGAGGGCCAGAAGGTCTCCTTCGACATCGCGCAGGGCCAGAAGGGCCCGACGGCCGAGAACATCGTTTCCGCCTGACGCCGACGCGTAAGACGTAGCTGGGGCCCGCATCCCTCGGGGTGCGGGCCCCAGCTGCATGCATTTCGCAGGGTTCTCGCGTACACCCGCGCCTGTCGTGTCTCTTTTCCCGCCCCGGTGCACCGTAATCCCTCGCCCTGGGCCGCACCGCCTGCCGGTCGCATTTCATTCGGCCCGTGCCTGTGATTCCCGATGCCGCTCATCCGCTGCCGGAATTCCTCGATACGCGCCGCATCAAGGAAGGTTCTGAATGAACCCCACACGCACGAACGGCCGCTCCTCCCGCACCCGCCGCAACGGCGGCCGCGCGTACGGCTCCACCGTCGGTTCGGGACTGAGCAGCCGCTTCGGTTCGTCCGCCCCGAGCCGATCGGGGGCTCCGGGACGCTTCGGCGGAGGCGGTCGGCGTGCCGCCCCGGCGCAGGGCGAGTTCGCCCTGCCGAAGACGGTCACCCCGGCGCTGCCCTCCGTCGAGGCGTTCGCCGACCTGGCCCTGGACCGCCGCCTCCTGACCGTGCTCACCGCGCAGGGCCTGTCCGTCCCGTTCCCCATCCAGGGCGCGACGCTGCCGAACTCCCTGGCCGGCCGTGACGTCCTCGGCCGCGGCCGGACCGGCTCCGGCAAGACCCTCGCCTTCGGTCTGTCCCTGCTCGCCCGCACCGCCGGGCAGCTCGCCGAGCCCCGCCGGCCGCTGGCGCTCGTCCTGGTCCCCACCCGGGAACTCGCACAGCAGGTCACCGAGGCCCTCGCCCCCTACGCCCGCGCCGTGGAGCTGCGCCTGGCCACCGTCGTCGGCGGCATGCCGATCCGTCGGCAGGCGAACGCGCTGCGCGGGGGCGTCGAGGTCGTCGTGGCCACCCCCGGCCGCCTCAAGGACCTCATCGACCGCGGTGACTGCCGGCTGGACCGGGTCTCGATCACCGTCCTGGACGAGGCCGACCAGATGGCCGACATGGGGTTCATGCCCCAGGTCACGGCACTCCTGGACCAGGTCCGCCCCGAGGGCCAGCGGATGCTGTTCTCCGCGACGCTGGACCGCAACGTCGACCTCCTGGTCCGCCGCTACCTCACCGATCCCGTCGTCCACTCCGTGGACCCCTCCCGGGGCGCGGTCACCACGATGGAGCACCACGTCCTCCACGTGCACGGTGCCGACAAGCACCGGCTGACGACCGAGATCGCGGCGCGCGACGGCCGGGTGATCATGTTCCTGGACACCAAGCACGCCGTGGACCGCCTCACCGAGGACCTCCTCGACTGCGGTGTCCGGGCCGCCGCCCTGCACGGCGGGAAGTCACAGCCCCAACGCACCCGCACCCTCTCCCGGTTCAGGACCGGGCACGTCACCGTCCTGGTCGCGACGAACGTCGCCGCACGCGGCATCCACGTCGACCACCTCGACCTCGTCGTCAACGTGGACCCGCCGACCGACCACAAGGACTACCTCCACCGCGGCGGCCGTACCGCCCGGGCCGGCGAGTCCGGCAGCGTCGTCACCCTGGTCACCGCCGGCCAGCGCCGCGACATGGCCCGCCTCATGGCGACCGCCGGCATCGTGCCCGAGACCACCCAGGTCCGCTCGGGCGAGGAGGCACTCGCCCGGATCACCGGCGCGCGGACCCCGTCCGGAGTCCCCGTGACGATCACCGCGCCGCCCGCCGAGCAGCGCAAGCGGGACACGACCTCCCGCGGCCGACGCCGTCCCGCCTCGGCAGCGCGGCGCGCCGACGCACGGCGTTCCGCCGACTCGGCGGCCTGAACTCCACGTGATCCGGAAGCCGAAGCCGTCTCGTTCCCCCAGGAGGCACGTTGTGACACCGGTCCAGACGCAGCCCCGCTCGGTCTCTGTCCTCCCCGCGGCCAGGACGGTGACCGACACCGTGGACAGGGGAGGGCTCCAGGTCGGGGACCACATGACCGTCGAGGTGGCCCTCGCCGTCATGGCCGGTGCCCGCGCCGGACGCCTGCTCGTCTGTGACGACGACGGGCTGTGCACCGGGCTGGTCACCCCGGCCCAGCTCACCGCCGTCCGTGACAGCCCCGCCTATACGGACCGCCTCCGGCTGCGCGACCTCCCCGGCGGCGGCGTGCCGCCCGCCGGGCACGCCGGAAACCATGTCCGGCCTCCCGTCCCGTGCGTCGTGGACGAACGGGACGGCGGCCCGGGCACCTCCGGCCCTGCCCTCGCCGTCGCCTGAATCCCCACGTCCCCGCGGAAACCGACTCCTTCCTCTCATCTGTGAGGCATCGTGCGCTGTGTCATCGCCCGCTTCCCCTTCGAGCTCACCAAGAGCGGTGTCCTGGACTCCATGAAGGGCGTCAAGCCCGAGGAGATCACCAGCGAGTCCGTGATCATCGGTCGCCGCGCCTACCCCGTCAAGCAGGTCGGCCAGGTCATCACCCGCCAGGACCGCCGCGACTTCACCGCCGGTGAGGTCCTCCGGGCCATGACCAAGCTCGGCTTCACCTGCCACGTCCTTCCCCGGTCGCCCGCACCGCTCCCCGCCTCCGACCCTCTCCAGCACGCCTCCGCCGCGCTCGGGGCCCCGACGGGGGCCTGACCCCGCACACGGACGAACGTGAGGCCGGCATCGGACGGCCATAAGGGCCCGGCCGAGACCGGGCGCGCCTCTCCGGGACGCCTTCGCCCCGCCGGTCATCCGGCGGGGCGAAGTGCTGTCGGGCGGGCCTTCCGTACGCGGAGTGTGGGCGGCGAGTCGTGGGACGGCCGGGTCACGGGCGGTGAGGTGTGTCGTCGTGCCCGCCGTACAGCCGACCGGGATCGACGACCTCACTGCCGGACACCCGAAAATCTATTGCGGCCGCAGTAGACATCAGGCGTTGACGTGGGTATGTTTTTTCTCGTAACCCACAGAGACAAATGGGGCCTGGCAGAGATGGACTGCCGGCCGGCAACACACGGGGTCGCGGTAGACGGACCCCGGGACAAGTGGTCGATCGCCGAGGAAGAACGGAGGAACCCGCGCCATCAGGATCGCCCGGGCGGAGCTTTCGAGTCCGGGTACCGCAGGACATCGATAGTGAGGTGGTCTCCGGTCAGGCAACCGCGATCCCCGCGCCCCCGACAGCAGCCGGGTCGGGGCGACGGACACAGGAGGCCGGCGCGATATCAGGGCCGGCAGATGGTGTAGTAGTTCCTTCGGGGCCCTGGTGCCGTACGGCACCAGGGCCCCTCAACGCGTTCCGCAGAGAGGTGCAAATGACAGCAGGCGACTCGTACGACCGTCTCGACGACGACGACTACCCCGCCTACACGATGGGCCGGGCCGCCGAAATGATCGGCACCACCCAGGGCTTCCTCCGCGCCATCGGAGAAGCACGCCTGATCACCCCGCTGCGCTCCGAGGGCGGCCACCGCCGCTACTCCCGTTACCAGCTGCGCATCGCCGCTCGCGCCCGGGAACTCGTCGACCAGGGAACCCCGATCGAGGCCGCCTGTCGCATCATCGTCCTGGAAGACCAGCTCGAAGAAGCCCAGCGCATCAACGCCGAGTACCGCCGCGCAGCGGCTCAGCAGTCCGCTCACCCCGCTGCCGACTGAAGCGGTTCCGGGCGATAGCGGTTCCGGGCGATCGACGGACACGGCGCCGCACGAGAGGTCACGCGGCCGGCACCGGGCCGCGAACGGACGAACGCTGCGGAAGGCCGGCCCGACTGCTGACCGCCGAGCACCGGACAGCAGGGAAGTGCCGCGCCCGAGGAAGCGTTCGGGCCCCAGGCGTGCCCTTCAGAGCGGACAACAGCGGTCGGCCAGGGACGTCCACGTGCCTGCGCGCGTCTGCCATCGGAGCACGTTTCCGCAGGTCAGAGCCCCATCGGTCGAGCCGATAGCCGGTGATTCCCCAGCTTGTGGCGCGGGTTCGATTCCCGTCGTCCGCCCTGCGCACGAAGCCCCGGGTCGGCGACCCGGGGCTTCGTCGTCGCCCAGACCTGTCCGACCCGGTCACATGGTCGTCACCGCGCTGTCGGCGTGGAGTTCGGACGCTCCCCACGAGCTGACCGTCACGTCGTCGCCGACGGACAGCCGGCCGGGGCGGACCACGGCCAGCTTCACGCCGAAGGCGACGCCGCCCTGGGCGGCCCGCCGGTAGGTGGCGAGGGTGCGGATCGGTTCCCGCCCGCTCCGGCACCCGGACCGCTGGTCGACCAAGGTGACGGCGCAGCGGATGGCGAGCTTCGCGTACGCCAACTCCACCGAGCCGACGGTGATGCGGCGCGCGAGGTCCTCGGTGTGGGGATCGTCCCATCCGTCGACGACGATGTTGGGGCGGAACCGGCTGATCGGCAGCGGTTCCGCGCCGTCGGAGACGAGGCGCTCGTTGAGGGCGGCCATGGACGAGCGGGAGACGACGTGCACCGCGCAGCTGTCGGCGTAGCCCGATGTGCCCGCGACGAGTCCGTCGGTTATCCGCTCGTGCTCGGGCGGCACCCGCACGAGTCGGCTCGGGCCTCCTGTCACCGCGGAGAGCCAGGCTGCCGCCTCGTCGCCCTGGTCGATGCCGGTGAACGCGGCTCCGAACAGTTCCACCGGACGTCGCTCGGACGACGAGTCCACCGGGACGGTGACCGTGCCGAAACCCGGGGCCTCCAGGGTCAGTCGCGTTCCGTCGGCCTCGACGCTCGGGCGGATCAGCGCCAGCCGGGGATCGCGCCGCTGGCTGCGGAAGACTCCGTTCTCGTCGACGACCATGAACGAGCGATCGTGCGGGAGCCCCGCCGGGGTCATGGAGGCCTCCTGCACGGAGAGGCCCGCACAGCCTTTGACCGGGAAATAGGTGAGTTCAACGACCTTGGCCACAGGGCCTCCTGGTTCCTCTCGGCTTCCGGATCCTTCTCGGCTCCGGTGCATGTCGGTCTCTGTCGCCTGAGTCTGCGGGACGGCGGCAATGGAACGTCAACGACCCGACTTCGGCGCCGGCCGTGATCAGCGCGGTGGTGTGCCGGGGGATCGCGGGACGGTGGGGACGAGGTGCGGTCTGCTGGGCTCGCTGACCGTACATGACGCCGGTGGCGGGCCCCTCGCCGTTCCCCCTCCGAAGAGCAGGGCCCTGCCGGCCGCGCTGCTTCCCGAGCCGAACCGCCTCGTCGGACGCCCTGGTGGCCATCGGGCGGACCCACGCGCACTTCGGCGAAACCGCTGCTGCTCAGGCCTGCTTCGACGAGGCCGAAGAACTCAGCGGCAAGGACCGGTCGCCCCGGCGGTCGACCGGGACGAGTGCGGGATCGGAACCGTGGTGCCGAGGGTGGTCGATGGACGAATGGACCGTCCCGTCGTCCGCTCGTGAACGAGGATCCGGGTCAGCGACCTGCGGCTTCGTCGTCGAGGTCCTCCCACGGTCCGAAGGACACGACCGTCGACGGGCGCGGGCGATCGATCAGTTGTCTGCGGTCACCGCCCACTCGGGGCTGTACGGCCCGTACGAGACGCTCTCCTGCTCGTCGCCGTCCGTACCGGCGCCGTCCGCGTCGGAGGTCCGGAAGGTGACGCGGTAGCCGCCACCTCGCGCACCTGCCCCGCCCGTTGCCGTGCTTCGCTCGGGGCGGCCTTCACGTTCTCCTCGTCCGCCGCCGCTTCCGGAACGGCTTCCTCACGGCCGGAGAGGAGTCCGCCGACCGACAGACCGGCGCCCGCGCACGCCAGCAGCACGGCACCGGCGACCGCCGCGCGGGCGGGGGCCCGGCGGGGCCGGGCGGGGCCGGAGACGGGCGGGTGCGAGTCGTCGATCCGGGGCAGGGGCCTGGTCGACGTCACCTCGTCGGGCAGAGCGGCGGACGCCCCGGCCGGCACCGGGTGCGGGAAGCGCGGGATGACCTCGGTGGCCTCCGGATCGCTCCCCTGCGACCACTGGCCCTGGCCCTGTTCCTGGCCCGTGCCGTACCGGAACTCCATCGCCGAACCCCCCGCACCACTGGATCACGTCAAAACGCCGGGGAGCGTAACCGACGGTCACACCGGCGTGATCCACGTGACCATCCTTCGGACCCGGGACGCGCGGCCAGGCCCTCCACCACCGTTCCGCAGCCGTTTCCGCAGCTGTCCCGCAGCCGTTTCCACAGTTGTCCCGCAGCCGTCCCGCTCAGAGCCGTGGACAGCCGTCCCCAGCGGCCTGACCGAACGTGTGCGGACCTGAGGCACCCGAGTACCGGGTGATTCCCGAGCCTGTGGCGCGGGATCGATCCCCGTCGTCCGCTCTTCCTGCGAAGCCCCGGGTCGGAGGCCTGGAGCTTCGCACGGAGGGCTAGGCCCCATTAACAAAGCGAACGCACATATCCAGCTCTTGCATTAGCCAGCGCGCGCAAGTATTGTCTTCACATGTAAGGCGTACTCGCATCCAGATGCGAGTGCTCGTACGGGGCCCTTCCGGCCCTCCCCCCACCCCTCGCAAAGGCTCCTTCCATGTCGCTCAAGAACATCCTTCCCGGCCGCCTCGGCTTCGGCACCGCCCCGCTCGGCAACATGTTCCGCGCCATCCCCGACGACGAGGCCCGCGCCACCGTCGAGGCCGCCTGGGACCACGGCATCCGCTTCTACGACACCGCCCCCTTCTACGGCGCCGGCCTGGCCGAGGAGCGGCTCGGCGAGGTCCTGGCCGGCAAGCCCCGCGACGAGTACGTCCTCTCCACCAAGGTCGGCCGGGTCGTCCTCGACGAGCAGGAGACGGACGTCCCCGACTTCGGCGAGAAGGGCGGCCTGTTCGAGCACGGCAACCCGAACAAGATCCTCCACGAGTGGACCGCCGAGGCCACCGAGCGCTCCATCGAGGGCAGCCTCAAGCGCCTGGGCACCGACCGGCTCGACATCGTCTGGGTCCACGACATCGCCCAGGACTTCCACGGCGACGCCTGGCTGGCCAAGTTCGAAGAGGCCCGCACCGGCGCCTTCCGCGTCCTGTCCCGGCTGCGCGACGAGGGCGTCATCAAGGCCTGGGGCCTCGGTGTCAACAAGACCGAGCCCATCGAGCTGACCCTCGCCCTCGACGAGCCGAAGCCCGACGGCTTCCTCCTCGCCGGCCGCTACACCCTCCTCGACCACGAGCACGCCCTCACCCGGCTGCTGCCCATGGCGCAGGAGCAGGGCGTCGACATGGTCGTCGGCGGTCCGTACAGCTCCGGCATCCTCGCCGGCGGCACCCACTTCGAGTACCAGCAGGCCCCGGACGAGATCGTCGAGCGCGTCGGGAGGCTGAAGGCCCTGGCCGCCGACCACGGCGTCGGCATCAAGGCCGCCGCGCTGCAGTTCTCCCTCGCCCACCCCGCGTCCGCCGCCGTCATCCCCGGCGCCACCCGGCCCAGCCGGATCGCCGAGGACACCGCGGCCCTGAACGAGACCGTCCCGGCCGCGTTCTGGACCGACCTCCGGGCCGCCGGCCTGGTCAGCCCGGCCGCCCCGCTCCCCAACAACGCCTGACCCCCGTCCCCGCGCCCCACCCCACTCCCCCCACACAGCAACAGGAGCACGACCATGGCATCCACGTCCGTCTCCCGCGTCGTCCCCGCCTCACCCCAGCAGGTCTGGAACCTCATCGGCGGCTTCGACGCCCTCCCGGACTGGCTCCCCTACATCCCCGAGAGCACCGCTCTCGAAGGCGGCCGGGTCCGCCGCCTGACCAACCCCGACGGCGACGTCATCATCGAGCGCCTGGTCGGCTTCGACGAGGCGGAGCGCCACTACAGCTACGCCATCCTCGAAGCGCCGTTCCCCGTCGACGGCTACGTCTCCACCCTCCGCGTCCACACGGTCCCCGGCCGCGACGACGTCGCCGAGGTCCAGTGGTCCGGCCGCTTCAACCCCAAGGGCGCCACCGAGCAGGAAGTCGTCGACCTGTTCACCGGCATCTACGCCGACGGCCTCGACGCCCTGCACAAGACCCTCGCCGCCTGAGCCGCCTGACCCGGACGGCCCCTCCGCTCGGCCCGGACACGCCCCCGCGTGCCCGGGCCGCGGTCCGTTCCCGAGGCCTTCCGCCCTTCCGCCCTTCCCGAGGCCTTTCCATCATCCCCGGGCCCCTTACGCCGTCCCCGAGCCCTTACGCCGTCCCCGAGCCCTTTGCCGTCCCCGAGCCCTTTCCGCCGTCCGCCGCAGCTGCCGCCGCCGCTGCCGCTGCCGCTACCCCAAGGAGACACCGAGTCCCATGACCGCCACCGATCCCGCGCTCACCGCCCTCGCCGCCGCATGAAGCACACGACCCCGCCCACCCCGTGAGCACGGCCTCCCCCTGCCGACGGCCAGAGGCCCGGCCGGTGAGCGATCCCGCGAAGGTCCTGCTGACGGGGGCGGTCGCCTTCCTGGTCGTCGCCCTGTTCGTCGCCGTCCTCCACCACGCCTACGGGGCATGACCCGCCCGGTCGGCCACCGCCGTCTCAGGGGAACGGACCCAGAAATTGCGCGTCGCGCCGGAGGACCCGATCGTGAAAATCATGCAGAGCCGCCCCGGACCCCGCAGCGACGTGCCGGCATGAGCAGCGCGTCGTTCGCCTCCGTGCGCCGCAGCGTCGCCCCGCTGGAGCTGTTCTTCGACCTGGTCTTCGTCTTCGCGATCGGCCAGCTGGCGGAGCACCTGCTCCACGAACTGTCCTGGCGCGGGGCCGCCGAGACCGCGGTGATGCTCGTCGCCGTCCTCAGCACCTGGGCACTGACCAGCTTCGACGCCACCTTCCTCGACGTGGCCAGAGCCAGGACCCGGTGGCTGGTCCTGGCGGTGATGGGCCTGGGACTGTTCATGAACGCCCAGATCCCGCACGCCTTCGCCGGCCGGCCCTGGGCGTTCGCGGTCCCGTTGGTCGTCATCCTCCTGCTGGTCGACCTCGCAGCCGCCGTGACCGCCCCGACCCCCGTCCTGCGCCGGCACTACCGCCGCGTGACGGCCTGGGCCGTCGTGTCGGTGCCGCTGTGGCTGATCGGCGCGGCCATGGACCACGGACCGCGACTGGTCTGGTGGGCGGTGGCGGCGGCCGTCGACATGCTGGGCGTCTGGCTGGCCCATCCCCTGCCCCGCGACCGGCTCTCCTCCCGGGACCTGGTCTTCGACGCCGAGCACATGGTGGAGCGGATCCGCCTGTTCATCATCATCCAGCTCGGCGAGACGGTCCTCACCATCGGCACCGCGATCTCGGGAGCCCCGGTGGACGCGGCGACCGTGACGGCCGGCCTCGGCGTCTTCGTCGCCCTCGTCTGCCTGTGCGCCAGCTACTTCCAGGGCGGCGAGGACATCCTCGCCCGGCACGTCGCGGCCACGGCCGACAAGCTGCTGCCGGTCCGCCGCGCCGTCAGCGGCCAGTACCCGACGCTGGCCGGCCTGGTCGCCCTCGCCGTGGGTGCCGAGCTCGCCATCAGCCACCCCACCGGCCACGGCAGCACCACCCTCGGCCTGCTCCTCTTCGGCGGCCCGATCCTCTACGTCATCACCCAGGCCTGGTGGTACCGCGCCTCCACCGGGCAGGCGTGGGGCGTCCGCCTCCTGGCCTGCCTGGCCCTGGCCCTCGCCGGTGCCGTCACCCTCCGGCTCCCCCCGCTGGTCTCGGTCCTCGTCCTGGACCTCGTCCTCGTCGCCCTCGTCATCGCCCTGAGGGGGGTGCACCACCGGGTCCTCACGGGAATGGCCTCCGGAACGCGCGCCTAGGGCCTGGCCGGAAGGTCCAGTCCCGTCGGGGCCGTCACGCCCTACGGCCGCTCCCTCGGCGCCCCCGCCCGATCACCTGCCGTCGCCCTCGGCGAGGGTGTGGGCGACGAGGGCGTTGGCGTGGCCGTGGCCGAGGCCGTGCTCGGACTTGAGCCAGCTGACCAGCTCCATGTGCCTGGTCAGCGGGGAGGAGCGGATGAGGCCCTTCCATTCGGCGATCGGGCGGCCGTACTTCTTCTCGATGGACGGGAAGTAGCTGGCGGGACCCTTCACTGCGTCGGTCATGGATACCCCGTTTCGTATCGTGATGATCTTGGTCGTGTCGATGATGCCGGAAGGACGGCGGTCGGTTAGCGGTCGGCCGGGACATCGGCCAGGCGGGCCGTCACCGCACTCAGCCACAGCAGGCCGAGGCCGGCGCCGACGGTGAACGCCAGGACGGAGGCGGCCGAGGCCATGAAACCGGCGAGGACGACCACGGGCACGATGCGAGACGCGACCGCCCAGCGGTGAAGGCCCCGGGCGGCGAGCGGACGGGCCAGCACGACGAACGCGGCGCACAGGGCGAGGTAGCCGACCATCCCGCCGAACATGTGGACGGCGCCGTGCCCGCTCATCACGGTCGCCTCGGGCGCCCCGGCCGGAAAGCCGGTCCCCGCGTCGGCCGGGAAGGCGCCCGCGATCCAGAAGGAGACGCCGAACACGCCGACCAGCGCCGGACCCCACGTCCCGCCGGGGCCACCGCGCAGCACCCGCCGCAGGCCGGTCGCGCCGGCGATCAGCAGCGCGCCGGTGAGCACGAAGCCCGCCGTCTGGACCCAGCCCGCCTCGCCGAGGGCGAGCTGGCTGATCGCGTTCCGCGTGAAGTCGAAGCCGTCCCGCGTGAAGCCCTGGGCGAGTCCGGCCGCCAGGAACAGCGGACCCGCCACCACACCGCCGGTCACGAGCCGGCGCGCGGCGGACCGCGACGCGGCCGCGTCGGAGAGGACGCGGCGGGGTGCGGTGAGCATCTCGGTCATGGCAGGGCCTTCCTCGCTTCGATGTCGTTCGCCTGTATGACCGGCGACGCGGAGGAGAGTCATCGCTCCCGTCGATGTGCACTGGATCACACGTCGGTCGGGGCGGCCTCCCGCTCGTGGACGAAGGCCCGGGTCAGGGACCCGGGCCTTCGTCGTCGTCCAGAGGCCGCCCCGCGGCGGCGGTGTGTCAGTTCTGTGCGGTGTCGTCGTCCGTCTGCCCGGCGCCCTCCGACGCGTGAGTCTTCTCCCGCATCTTGCGCACCAGCTCCGCCTTCCGGTCGGCGGCACCCTGGCGGTCGAGGTTGCGGTGCGGACCGTTGTTCTGCCGTTCGGCGCGGGACAGCCTCTTGCGCTGGCCGCCGCCCTGACCCACGGGGTTGTTGATGTTCTTGCTGTCGGTCACGGGTTCTCCCGGTGGTGATGTGAAGTGGTCTGGGGATTCACGGTGGGGACGGGCACGGCGACGCAAGGCGTCGGCGGGGGCCCGTCACGCTCTCACCCGTGGATCGGCGCCTGGAAGAACATGACAAAGACGTTACCCGGTCCTCCCGGCCCCGCGTTTCAAGCCCTTCTTCCCTCTGGCGGCGGCCGGTCTTCGGCGAGCGCCCGGCCGTGCCATGAGGGCCCGCACCCTCGCGGGGGTGTCCGGGGGCGGCCCCCGGAGACCGTCTACGCCGTCGCGCGGGGTCCCGTCCACTCCTCGCGGAGCATTCCGAAGAGCACGCTGTCGTAGCGCTTCCCGTCCAGTGGCACGGCCGACCGGCGGCGGCCCTCCTCCCGGAAGCCCAGCCCGGTGAAGGCGCGCACGGCGCGCTCGTTGCCGCTCCAGGTGTCCAGTTCCAGCCGGCTGAGACCGTACGCGCCGAACAGGTGGTCCACGAGCAGCCGCAGCGCGTCACTGCCGTGGCCGCGGCCCCAGAACTCCCGCTCGCCGATGGTGACTCCCAGCGTGGCCACGCCCGCGTACGGGTCCAGGTCCCGGTAGTCGGCCATGCCGATCACGCTTCCGCCCGCCAGGTCCTCGACCGTGAACACGGCCGACTCCCTCGGGTTCAGGCGCAGCATGGTCTCGAAGCCGAGACCGACCGCCTCCGCCGTGACCGGGCCGAAACACGGGTCGCCGGCCGTGGCCCAGCGCACCACCTCCGGGTCGTTGCGCCACCGGAGGTGATGCTCCGCGTCCTCGCAGCGCAGCGCACGCAGTCTGACCAGCTTTCCTTCGAACATCGTGCCACTTTAATCGGCCACCGCCGCCTGAGGCAGATGAAGTTGACGACGCCGGCCGGGCGGCGGCCCGGGCCAGGCTGGCCGCCCGGCAGCGGCAGCGGGAGTTCGACCGGGCTTCGCGAGGCCGTCATGATCGGCGCGCCGTACGAAGGCGGCGAGCCGGCCTTCCTCACCCGGCGCGCCGACGGGACGCCCGTGGTGGCCCGCGCCGCCGGCCCCGTCCGGATGCCCCGGCCGACCGGCGGCTGAGCCGGCGACTGGGTCGCCGCCGGTCGCTCGGGGCGGTGTCACGGGAGCGGCGGGCCCCACCAGGTCGAGGGGGCCGCGACGGTGTAGCCCAGCGACTCGTACAGCGGCCTGCCCAGTTTCGAGGCGGTGAGGGTGACCGGCAGGTCCGCCAGGTGGGCGAGGGAGCCGAGCATGACGGCCCGGCCCACGCCGCGCGACCGGAACGCCGACGACGTGCCGACCCAGTAGTGGCTGCCGATCCCGTCGTCCACGACGCTGACGGCGGCGCCCGCGGGCACGCCGTCGTGCAGGGCGAGGAACACGTCCACGCCCGGCTGCTCGATCAGCGTCGCCGGGAACAGTTCGCCGGGGCGGTGGGGCGTGAATCCGTCCAGTTCGAAGCCCTCGATCACGATCCGCTCGGCGGCCTGGAGGTCCTCGGGCCGCCGTACCCGGATCACGTCGAGCGCCGGTTCCCCGACGGGTCCGGGCGTGCGCAGCATGACCGGCATCTGCCAGTCGCGCAGGCCCAGGTGGCTCAGGTCGGTCGAGCTGAAGGGATCCTCGGCGTACACCGGGCCCGCGGCTCGGCGCACCAGCTCGCTCAACTCGTCCACCTCGCCCGGGTCGAGGTCCGGCTCCTGGATCAGGATCCGCAGTCCGGCGCGCTCGTCGCCGTCGACCGCGACGAATCCGCGGCGCCGGACGACCTCGTGCCCCCGGCACCGGCCGGTCGCGGTCCAGAGAACGGCGGAGTTGCGGGCCTGGAGCCTCGGCGCCTGGGCCGGGGCCACGGACCCGGTCCGGTCGGCCGAAGTGGATCTTGTCGTCATGGGGCCAACGGTACTGCCCAACTGCCCGCTCACACAGGCCGATTCCTCGTCACAGGCGGGCCGCCAGGCCGTCGAGGAGGGACCGGCGTCCGAAGCCGGACGTGCCGTCCGGCGCCCCGGCGTAGTCGGTGACGGCCGCGGCGTCGATCCGGGACCGCAGGCGGGGGAAGCGGGCGGCGACTTCCCGGGACGACGGTCGGTGACTTCTACGCCGCAGGCACGCAGGCGTACGTCTGCGACCGCGGCGACGACCAACGCTGGGGCGACTGCCCGGGCACCGCCCGTGACCCCGGCAACTCCCAGGACGTGTGGACGGCCCGGACGAATCCCCGGGGCGAGGGCCCGGATCGACGATCCGGGCCCTCGTCGTGCGGATCCGCACGACCGGATCCGTCAGGGCGCGCCGTGGCCTTCGCCGGCGCGCCTGCGCTCGTAGTGCGTCCGGCCCTTGGCGGCGTTGCCGCAGGTGGCCATGGAGCACCAGCGGCGGCGGCCGGCCCGGGAGGTGTCGAGGAACAGCCAGCCGCACCGTCGGCCGGGGCAGACGCGTGTGCGGTCGGCCGGGAGCGCGCGGAGCAGGTCGAGGGCCTGGAGGGCGAGTTCGTGGCGGAGGAGGTCGAGGCCCGACGCCTCGACGGTGGTACGGAGGCGGGGCGTTGCCCCGTCGACGACGAGGCCGGCGTGGGCGACCGCGTCCTTCCAGTGGTCCTCCACCCGGGCGACCGCGTCGGCGGGGGCCGGGGCTCCGTGGGCGAGGGCCGCGATCAGGTCGTGGAGGGCCTCGCGCAGCTCGCGGACGCGGGCCAGGGCGCGTGCGGCCCGGGCGGGCCCGCTCTCGGAATCGGTCCCGGGCGCGGACTCGGTCTCGGGCGCGGTCTCGGGCGCGGACGTCTCGGTCCCGGGCGCGGACTCGGTCTCGGGCGCGGTATCGGACGCGGCGAGCCGCCGCAGGGCCGTGAGGTCGACGGGGGTGAAGTGGCCGGTGAGGGCAGCCCATTCCAGCAGGCGGGGGTACGCGTCGAGCCAGTCGACCGGGTCCGCCGCGTTCCGCGCCGTGACCGTGTTCAGGAGGTCGATGACGGGGTGCCCGCCGACCAGGTCACGGGGGTGGAAGGGGTGCGGCCTGGTGGTTCCCGTCATGTGCGGCCGCCTTTCGTGCGCCTGCTCGGGCTTGCCCCGTCGATCCAACCAGTGTACTGATGTTATCCGGTTGGAATCCGGTCGGAGTCCGGTTCGGACGCGAGGAGCGCTCATGACCGCCGTCGAGATCGTCACCGCCCCCTGGAACCTCGGGCTGCGACCCCCCGCGCCGGGGCACGAGCCCGGCGCCTGGCGGGCCCCGGACGCGCTCCTCGCGGCGGGCCTGGCGGAACGGCTGCGGCCGGCCCGGGTGGTGGAACTCGACCGCCCGCCGTACGAGTTCGACCCGCAGCCCGCGACCCGCGTCCGCAACGGCGTGACCCTCCGCGAGCACACGCTGCTGCTCGGCGACGCGGTACGGGCCGCGCTGACCGCCTCCCGGTTCCCGGTCGTGGTCGGCGGCGACTGCAGCGTCCTGCTCGGATGCCTCCTGGGCGCCCGGCACCGAGGGCGCTGCGGCCTGGTCCACCTCGACGGGCACAGCGACTTCCGGCACCCCGGCAACCACGACATGAGCACGTCCCTCGGGTCGGCCGCCGGAATGGACCTCGCCCTGGCCACCGGCCGGGGCGAACTCCTCCTCACCCACTGGCCCGGGGTGGGCCGCCCCCTGGTCCCCGACGAGGACGTGATCCAGATCGGCGACCGGGAGGACGAGCAGACGCCACCGGTCGTCCGCTTCACCGCCCGGGAGATCCTGCGGATCGGGATCGCCGAGCTGGGCGAGCGGGTCGCCCGGCGCCTGGAGGCGCGCGGCCTCGACCGCGTCTGGCTCCACCTCGACCTCGACGTGCTCGACGAGCGCGTCCTGCCCGCCGTGGACTCCCCCGGCCGCCCCGGCCTGGACCTCGCCCAGCTCGCCGCACTCGTCGCGGGCCTCGTCCGCACCGGCCGCGTGGTGGGCCTCGACGTCACCGTCTACGACCCCGAGCTCGACCCGGACGGCGTCCACGCCGCGCCCCTCGTCGACTGCCTCGGCACCGCCCTGACCCCGCTCACGACCACGGAGACGCCCGTATGAAGACGCTGCTCGCCGACGGGCCCGCCGGCCCGTACGCCGCCGAGATCGAGCAGTTCGGGTGCCTGGCCGGGCGGTGGAAGACCCTGATCACGTACCACCCCGCCGACGGCTCACCGGTCCGCCGCGTCACCGGCGCGTGGGAGTTCGGCTACGCCCTGGAGGGCCGGGCGGTCCTGGACGTCTGGCGGTGGCCCGGGGACGAGGACCTTCCGGAGGGGGGACGCGCCCCGGACCAGGAATGCGGCCTGTGCGTACGCGTCTGGGACCCGCGCCTGCGCCTGTGGCGGTTCACCTTCCACGGCACCGCCCGCGGCGACCTGGTGCACATGTACGCCCGCCGGGTCGGCGACGAGATCGTCATGGAACGCGCCACCGGCCGCGACCTCGTCCGCTGGACCTTCTCCGACATCGGCGCCGACGCCTTCCGCTGGCGCAACGAGCGCTCGGCCGACGGCGGAGCCACCTGGCGGCTCGACCAGGAGGTCGACGCCCACCGCCTGCGATGAGGGCCCCCGGGAAGGGCGTCGGAGGACGTCGGAGGGCATCGGTCAGGATTCGAGAAGCACCGGCCGGCCCCCCGGAACTAGCGTCGTCGACATGACCTCACTCACGCACCTCACCCTCGAAGTCACCGACCTGACGGCCGCCGAGACCTTCTACGCCGCCTCCGGCCTCGGCGCCCACGTGCGGCTGCGCGCCGCCTCGGACGAGCCCTCGGACGGGTTCCGCGGCTTCTCCGTGTCCCTCACGGTGGAGCGGCCGGCCGACGTCCGTGCCCTCGTCGAGGCCGCCGTCGACGCCGGGGCCACCGTCCTGAAGCCGGCCACGAAGTCCTTCTGGGGCTACGGCGGCGTCGTGCGGGCCCCGGACGGGACGATCTGGAAGTTCGCGTCCTCGGAGAAGAAGGACACCGGTCCCGCCACCGGCCGGGTCGACCGGGTCGTGCTCCTCCTGGGTACGACGGACATGGCCGCCACCAGGGAGTTCTACGTCGGGCAGGGGCTCACCGTGGCGAAGAGCTTCGGCCGCAAGTACGTGGAGTTCGCCGGTTCCGAGACGCCCGGGGGCTCCGAGGGCTCCGGGAGCGGCGTCACGCTCGCCCTGTACCCCCGCAAGGGGCTCGCCAAGGACGTCGGCGTCCCCGTCGACGGCAGCGGTGCCCACCGGATCGTGCTCGGCGGCAGCGGCGACGGCTCGTTCACCGACCCCGACGGGTTCGCCTGGGAGCCCGCGGCGCTCACGACCCCGCGCTGACCCCCCGTCCCAGCGTCCGGAAGGCGTCCACGAAGGCGCGGACCCGGGCGCACTCCCCGGCCGTCGGCCAGACGAAGCCGTACTCGATGGGCGGGGCGTCGTCGAAGGGGACCCAGACCACGTCGGGGCGGGCGTAGTAGCGCTCCGCGTCCACGCAGGCCGGCGAGACGCCCCGGCCGAGACCGACGAGGTTCAGGACCTCCGTCCAGTACGTCGGGGCCGGGCCGTGCGCGACGGGCGCGCCCCCCGGCGTCCACCGGGGGTAGTGGTGGTCGAGCCAGTACGGCGGCACGGCTTCCCCGTCCACGGCGATGAGCGTCGCCTCCGCCAGGTCCTCCAGGGACACGGTCGCGCGGCGGGCGAAGGGGTGTCCGGCCGGGACCATCAGCACCCGGGGCGAGGACAGGACGAGGGGGCCGACGGTGAGGTCGGGTTCGTCCACCGGGAACTCGGTGACCTGGACGTCGAGCTGACCGGACCTGAGCGGCCCGAAGGGGTCGTAGAGCTGCACCTCCCGGATCTCGACCTCGCAGTCCGGGTGGCGCCGGCGGAACACCTCGGCGACCTCCAGCAGCGCCTCGGCGATCATCGAGCCCGAATAGCCGACGCGGAGCAGGCCCGTCATGCCCCGGCCCATCGCCATCGCGCGGTCGACGGCGCGCAGCAACTGTTCCTGGGCCGGGAGCAGGTCGTCCCGCAGCTGCTGCCCGACCGCGGTCAGGGCGACGTGCCGGCTGGTGCGCTCGAACAGCGGCACCCCGAAGCGGCGTTCGAGCTTCTTGATGGTCTGGCTGACGCGTCCCTGGGCCAGACCGAGCCGCTCCGAGGTGCGTCGGAAGTGCAGCTCCTCGGCCAGCGCCAGGAAGACCTCGATCTCGTGTCGCTCCACCGCGACGAGCCCCCCTGCCTTCGTCGGTGAGTCCGGCTCACCGGCACCGGTGAGTCCAGCTCACCGATCGTAGACGAGATCGATCTTGTTCGGCCGGAGCGTCCGTCCGAGAGTGGTGACACCCCCACGGATCCCCAACCCTCCTTCTTCGTATGGGACGTTCACCATGACCACCGTCTTCGACCCCTTCCGTCTCGGCGACCTCGACCTGCCCAACCGCCTGGTGATGGCGCCGATGACCCGCAACCGCGCCGACGCCGACGGCGTTCCGACCCCGCTCATGGCCGCGTACTACGCGCAGCGCGCCTCCGCCGGCCTGATCGTCGCCGAGGCCTCGACGCCGAACGCGGTCGGGCAGACGTACCCGAACATCACCGCCATCCACACCGACGCGCACGTCGACGGCTGGCGGGCCGTCACCGACGCCGTGCGAGCCGAGGGCGGCCGGATGTTCCTCCAGATCCAGCACGGCGGGCGGATCGGGCACCCCGACAACAGCGGCGGCCTGCACCCCCTCGCGCCCTCGCCGGTGCCCCTCCCGGACACGATCTTCACGCCGAACGGGCACCAGACCGCCGTCGTGCCCGTCGAGATGAGCCACGACGACATCCGCACCACCGTCGCCGACTTCGCCGCCGCCGCGCGCCGGGCCGTCGACGCCGGATTCGCCGGCGTGGAGGTGCACGGCGGGAACGGCTACCTCCTCCACCAGTTCCTGGCCTCCGGCACCAACCACCGCACCGACGCCTACGGCGGCCCGGCGGCCCACCGCATCCGGTTCGTGGTGGAGGTGGTGCGGGCCGTCGCGGAGGCCGTCGGCCCCGAGCGGGTCGGCCTGCGGATCGCGCCCGGCGTCACCGCCAACGGCATGCACGAGGACGACGTCGAGAGCGTCTACCCGGCGCTCGTCGACGCCCTCGCGGACACCGGACTCGCCTATCTGCACGTCGTCTTCGCCGACCCGGACCAGCCCCTCTTCCAGCACATCCGCAAGCACTGGGCGGGCACCCTGATCGCCAACCCCGTGCTGCCCTGGCCCGGCCCCCTCCCCGCCGACGGCGGCCGGCGGGAGGGCGAGCGGCTCCTGGCGGCGGGGGCGGACCTGGTCTCCCTCGGCCGTGCCTTCCTCGCCAACCCCGACCTGGTCGAACGGCTCCGGCGCGGCGCACCGCTCAACCCGCTGCGGGACAGGGGTCTGATGTACGTGGGCGGGGCGGAGGGCTACACCGACTACCCCGCGCTCGCCGACGCGGGCGAATAGGACCGACCCCGGCGAACGGGGCCGGCAGCGGCGGACAGAGCCGGCCCCGGCGGACAGGGCCGGACCCGCCGAACAGCGCCGACCCCGGCGGACAGCGCCGCGCCCGTCAGCCCGCCGCCTGCGCGATGAGCGCCGCGATCCGCTTCTCCGTGGCCGGGGTCATGGCCGTGAGGGCGTACGAGGTGGGCCACAGGGTGTCCTCGTCGAGGGCGGCCTGGTCGCTGAAACCGAGCGTGGCGTAGCGGGACTTGAACTTCTGGGCACTCTGGAAGAAGCAGACGACCTTGCCGTCCCGGGCGTACGCGGGCATCCCGTACCAGAGCTTCGCGGTGAGCGCCGGGGCGTTCTCCTTGACGAGGGCGTGCACGCGCTCGGCGAGGACGCGGTCCGCGTCCTCCATCTCGGCGATCTTCGCGAGCACCTCGGGCTCGGTGTCCGCCTTCGCCCCGCGCCGCGTCTTCGCCTTCAGCTCCTTGGCGCGCTCCTTCATCGCGTCCCGTTCCTCGTCCGTGAAGCCGTCGTAGGACTTGTCGTTCGCGGTCATGGCGGTTTCCCCTCGATGTCGTTCGGTGGTCAGGACCGCGCGCCGTACAGCCGCAGCGTCCTCGCGCGTTCCGCGCGGCGGGTCAGGAGGTAGTCGTACGGGGAGGCCCCGTACGCGAGGCGGAACCGGCGGCTCAGGAGGGCCGGCGGCAGGTTCGCGGCCCGTGCCAGTTCCAGGACGTCCAGCGGGCGCGCGTACTCACGGTCGATGCGGTCGCGGACGCGGCGCATGCGGGTGAGGTCGCGCAGGCGCCGGTCCGCGACGCGCGCCTGCGCCCAGCCCGGGCGGCACATCTAGCGGACTTCCTGGATGCGGATCAGGTTGCCCGCCGGGTCGCGGAACGCGCAGTCGCGGATGCCGTACGGCTGCTCCGTCGGCTCCTGCACGACCTCGGCGTCGGCGGCCCGGACCTTCTCGAAGACGGCGTCGAGGTTCGGGGTGGCGAGCAGGATCCAGCCGTACGTGCCCTTGGCCATCATCTCGGCGATGGTCCGGCGCTCGTCCTCGGTGATGCCGGGGTCGACGGCCGGCGGCGCCAGGAGGATGGACGTGCCCGGCTGCCCCACGGGGCCGACCGTGATCCACCGCATCCGGCCCTGGCCGACGTCGCTGCGGACCTCGAAGCCGAGGGCGTCCCGGTAGAAGGCCAGGGAGGCGTCCGGGTCGTCGTGCGGAAGGGCGCTGGTGTGAATGGTGATGTCCATGGCCTTCACGCTAGTTCCGGGCCCCGGTTCCGCGCTTCTCGAATCCTGACCGGTGTCGGACGAAGTCCCTCAGTGGTGGAAGCCCGCGCGGTCCGCGTCCGCCGGCACGCCCTTCGTCAGGCGCTCCAGGGAGTGGCGGATGTCCCGGGCCAGCAGGTCGATCTCGTCGCGGCCGATGCCGTGGCGGATCAGGACGCGCTGGATGACGGTCTCCTGCCGGTCGGCGGGCAGCGGGTAGGAGGGGACCTGCCAGCCGCGCATCCGGAGCTGGTCGGAGAGGTCGTACAGGCTGAAGCCCGCGCCCACCGGGTCGGTGAGGGTGTACGAGACGGCGGGCAGCGCGCCCTGCCCGTCGTAGAGCAGGGTGAACGGGCCCATCGCCGCGACCTGTTCGGCGAGGTACTGGGCGGTCAGCGCGCAGGCCTCCTGGACGCGCCGGTAACCGACCCGCCCCAACCGCAGGAAGTTGTAGTACTGGGCGACGATCTCTCCGCCGGGCCGGGAGAAGTTCAGGGCGAACGTCGGCATGTCGCCGCCCAGGTAGTTCACCCGGAAGACGAGGTCCTCCGGCAGCAGGTCGGCGGTGCGCCAGACCGCCCAGCCCACGCCGAGGGGCGCGAGGCCGAACTTGTGGCCGGAGGCGTTGATGGAGGACACCCTCGGCAGCCGGAAGTCCCAGACGACGTCCTCGTGGAGGAAGGGCGCGACGAAGCCGCCGCTCGCCGCGTCGACGTGGATCGGGACGTCGAGGCCGGTCTCCTGCTGGATCCGGTCGAGTTCGGCGGCGAGCTCGGCGACCGGCTCGTAGTCGCAGGTGTAGGTGACGCCGAGGATCGCGACGACCCCGATGGTGTTCTCGTCGACGTACTCCCTCAGCTGGTGCGGGCGCAGGCCCGTGGCGCCCGGCTCCAGCGGCACCTGGCGCAGCTCCACGTCGAAGTAGCGGGCGAACTTGTCCCAGCAGATCTGCACGGGCCCGGCGACGATGTTCGGCCGGTCGGCCGGCTTGCCCTCGGCCCGGCGCCGCTCCCGCCACCGCCACTTCAGGGCGAGGCCGCCGAGCATGGCGGCCTCGCTGGAGCCGGTGGTGGAGCAGCCGATCGCCGTGCCCTCGCCGGTCGCGCTCCCGGGGGCGTTCCACAGGTCGGCCAGGATGTTCACGCAGCGCGACTCGATCTCGGCGGTCTGCGGGTACTCGTCCTTGTCGATCATGTTCTTGTCGAGGCACTCGTTCATCAGCCGGCGGACCTCGTCGTCCGTCCACGTCGTGCAGAACGTCGCCAGGTTCTGCGCCGCGTTGCCGTCGAGCAGCAGCTCGTCGTGGAGCATCGCGTAGACGACCGAGGGGAGGTTCGGCTCCTCCGGCATCCGGTGCTTCGGCAGGACGCGCTCGCTGAGGGCCGAGGCGAACACGTCCGTCACCGCATCGGCGACCCTCTTCGGGGCCTTCATCTCGTGGAGCGCCACAGTTTCCCCTTCGATCAGCGGACTCGTCGACAGTCCTCTCATCAACCCACGGGGCCGGGCGGGGCGCCCGGCGGTGGCCGGGACCGTTGACCCACCCGGGTGAGCGGGACGCCCAGGCCCTGTCCCGCGGCTCCCCCGACCAGTACGTTCCGGACGAAGTGGATCATTACCGGAAGGCCCCACATGACCCCTCGCACGACCTCGCACCCGATCAGCGCCCTCGGCGACGCAGGCCCGCTCGACGCCGGTGACACGGCCCGGCTCGACATCAGCGCCGCGGACCGGCTCGACGCCGACGGTGCGGCCCGGCTCGACGCCGAGGCCTTCGACGCCTACGACGACCTCCCCGAGCGGCTCATCGGCTACCCGGCCGTCTTCCACGCCCTCGGCATCGGCTCCTGCGCCGTCCGCACGGTCCTGGACTACGGCTGCGGGCCGGGCAAGGTCGCCACCCGCGTCGTCGAGGCCTCCGACGCGCGCGTGGTGGCCGTCGACGTCTCGCCCCCCATGCTGGAGATCGCCCGCGAGCGGCGCCCGCACCCGAGGATCGACTACCGGCTCACCGACGACGGCGGGCTCGGCTTCCTCGCCGACGGCTCCGTCGACGCCGCCATGGCCTGCTTCGTCTTCGTCACCACCGGGGACATCGACGACCTGCACGACATCGCCGCCGAGACGCACCGGGTGCTGCGGCCCGGCGGCCGGTTCGCCGTACTGGACGCCAACCCCCGCACCACGGGCATCCGGTTCTCCACCTTCCGCCGCGGCGAACCCGGCCGCGTCTACACCAAGGGCGAGCGGCGCCGGTCGCGCCTGGAGCGCCCGGACGGCGGGGCCCCGCTGGAGCCGGTCGACCACCACTGGCCGTGCCAGACGTACCTCGACGTGCTCGGCAAGGCCGGGTTCACCGACCTGGACGTCCACGAGCCCGTCCTCACCCACCGGTCGGCGCTCCTCGGCCACGATCCGGCGGAGGCCGGACACCCGCCGTTCCTCGTGGTGTCGGGGGTCAAGCAGTAGCCGGCCGTCAGCCGTCGGAGCCGTCAGCTGTCGGAGTAGCTGAAGTCCCCCACGGTCCAGGCGCTGACGTCCGCGATGGCGACGCGGTACATCCCGCCGGTCTCGGGCATGCCCACGGTCCCCTGGAGGATGCGGGCGAGGTGGAAGTGGAGGTGGGTGGGGGACTCCGTGCCCTTCTCCTTCTCCCCCGTGCCGGGGGCGAAGACGCCGGAGAACTCGGACAGCCGGGTCGAGTCCGTCAGGACCTCCGACACGCGCTGTCTCCACAGGGCCTCGGGCGCCAGCCGCCCGGTGATGACCACTCCCCCCGCGACCACGGTCAGGGACATCTGGTTGCTCCGCCCGGATTCCACGGTGGCGGCGACGTCGACGAGCAGTTCGTCAGGGATCGACATGGAAGTCGATTCTAGGGGTGCGGGCCCGCGGGGTGGAGGCCCCGGGGGCAGTGCGGTGCCCGTGTGGCGCGGAGCCGGTGCACCACGGCGCCTCTGTGGCTCGCGGTGTTCGTGTGACATCGCAGTGTGACGAGCCGTCAGTGCGGCGCGGTGTCGTCCGCGGGGAAGGCGGGGCCGTGGCCGGGGGCGATGACGTCGGCGGCGGCCAGGACGCGGAGGCGCGAGGAGCGCAGCACCGCCCGGTCCGGGGAGACCGGTTCCTCGACGGGGCCGTTCGGCCGCCACCAGAGGTCGCCCACGAAGGCGACGACGCCCTCGTCGGCGCCCGCGAGGAGGGTGATGTCCTCGGGGCAGTGCTCCGCGCCCCGTTCGTCCGCCGCCGGGGCGTTCCCCCGCGCGCGTACCGCCGCTCCTTCGGCCGTACCCCCTGACGGGGCCCCACGAAGGGTCGGGCTCCGCGCGGGGGCCGCCCCGCGCGAGTACGGCCCCCGCGCGGGAGTCGCCCCACGAAGGGACGGCCTCGCGCAGGGTCCACCCCGCGCAGGTACCACTCCCCGAAGGCACCGCCCCGCACAGGCGCGCTCCGTCCCCCGTACGGCCGACCCCCGCTTGCCGGGGTCTCCCGGCCGTCCGAGCGTGAGGTGATCATCCGACGTGTGGGAGGGCTCCTTGAGCAGCATCGAAACCCCGGCCGAAGTGCCCCGCCCGCGGGTGGCGGCCGCACGGCCCTCCGCCCCCACGACCATGACCTGGGTGACGCTCGCCCTGATGACGACCGCGTCGGTCGCGAGCCTGCGGGCCGCGCCCACGATGGCCGTCTACGGCCTGGCCTGCGTGTTCCTCTACCTCGTCCCGGCGATCGTGTTCCTGCTGCCGACCGCCTTGGTCTCCGCGGAGCTCGCCTCCGGCTGGAGCGGCGGCGTCTACCGCTGGGTCGCCGAGGGACTGTCCAAGCCGCTCGGATTCCTCGCGGTCTGGTGCCAGTTCGCCATGACGATCTTCTACTACCCGAGCCTGCTGGCCTTCGTCGCCTCGACCATCGCGTACGTCATCGACCCGTCCCTCGCCTCGAACGGCGTCTACACCGCGATCGTCATCATGGTCCTGTACTGGACCGGCGTCTGGGTCTCCTCGCGCGGCACCAAGGCCCTCGCGGGCCTGTCCAGTTGGGGCCTGGTCATCGGCACGCTCGTGCCCGGCACGGTGCTCGTCGTCCTCGGCATGGTCTTCCTCGCCGAGGGCAACCCCTCGGCCGCGCCCATGGACGGGAGCCACCTCCTGCCGCAGTGGACGGGCCTCGCCAGCCTGGTCCTGATCGTCAACAACTTCCTGTCGTACTCCGGCATGGAGATGAACGCGGTCCACGTCTCCTCGCTGAAGGACCCGGCGAAGGAGTACCCGAAGTCCATGTTCCTGGCGATGGGGCTCGTCCTGCTGATCTTCATCCTGCCCGCCCTGGCCATCAGCTGGGTCGTGCCGGCCGATCAGCTCAGCCTGACCGCCGGCGTGATGCAGGCCTTCGACGCCTTCTTCGCGTACTTCGATGTCGGCTGGATGACCCCGATCGCCGCCGTCATGCTGATCTCCGCCTCCCTGGCGGGCATGCTGACCTGGCTCGCCGGCCCGTCCAAGGGCCTCCTGGAGATCTCCCGCAACGAGGGCTACCTGCCGCCGTTCCTGCAGAAGCTCAACAAGTTCGGCATCCAGCAGAACATCCTGGTCACCCAGGGCGTCGTGACCTCGGTCATCGCCCTGATGTACGCGCTCATCCCGAACGTGTCGAGCGTCTACTGGATCTTCTCCACGATCACCACGCAGGTGTACCTCATCGTGTACCTGCTGATGTTCGCCGCCGCGATGCGGCTGCGGAAGAACCAGCCCGACCACCCCCGCGGCTACCGGGTGCCCGCCCTGGGACTGGTGTGCACGGTCGGCCTGCTCGCCTCGCTCGCGGCGCTCGCCATCGGCTTCGTACCGCCCTCCCAGTTCGGCGGCAGCAGCGTCCTGTCGTACGTCCTCTTCATCGGCGGCGGCCTGGTCGTCCTGGGCCTGCTGATCCCGTGGCTCTTCCTGAAGTTCCGCAAGCCGGACTGGCGCACCGCCGCCGTCGACACTCCGAGCGAGGGAGACCGGGCATGAGTCCCACCCGCTTCGCCTCCGAGCACAAGTGGATCTACTGGGGCGCGATCGTGATCCTCGTCGGCCTCGTCGTCACCGGCATCGTCCGCTACGAGAGCGTGAAGACGGGCAACGAGACGCTCTCCAAGGCCAACCGGCTCCAGGAGGAGCTGGTGAAGGCCGGATACCCCTCCCCCGACACCGACACCGTCGAGCGGCTGCTCGGCACCGACGGCGGCAAGGTCTGCGAGGAGCCGGGCAACGCCCTCAAGACGGCGCTGTGGAAGATCCAGCAGGCCAACGGCGCCGCGGGGCCCGGGATGCGGCCCGTCATCTCCGACACCAAGGCCGTCGAGGCCGAGCGGATCGTCCTCCAGGTCTACTGCCCGGACAAGGTCGAGGACTTCCAGAACGAGGTGGAGGACCTCGAGACCGACGACACCGTCCGCCGGTGAGACGCGGACCCCACGAGTCCGAGCTCGACGCCCTCCACGACTTCCTGCGTGAACTGGCCCGGTTCATGCTGTCGTTCAGCGGGGAGGGCGCCGAAGGGGTCGCCCGGGGCGTCCGGAGCGTCGCCGGGGCCTACGGCGCGCGGGCCGAGACGGTGCTCGTCGCCGACGGCGCCGTGCTCTCCGTGACCGTCGGGGACCGCACCCTCACCTCGACCGTCACCGCCTTCCCCGACGTCGCCCGGCTCGACCGGGCGGTCGCCCTCAAGGAGTTCGTCGAGCGCGTACGGGACACCCGGCCGGCCCTGCCCGAGGCGGCGGCCGGGCTGCGGCGGATCGAGACCCTGCCGGCCACGGTGCCGCGCTGGGCCCGTGGCGCGGGCATCGTGCTGTTCTCCGTCGGGTTCGCGCCGGCCGTCCAGCCGACCTGGTACGAGATCGGCACCACCGTCCTCCTCGCCGCCCTGGTCGCCACCCTGACCGTCCTGTCGGACCGGCGGCCGCGCCTCGCCCGCGTCCTGCCGCTGCTCGCCGCCGTCCTGGTCTCCCTCGTGACCCTGGGCCTGCTCCGGCCGGGCCACGACCACGGCGGCCCGGTGCTGATCATGCTTCCGGCGCTGTTCTTCTTCGTGCCCGGCGACCTGCTCAGCGCGGCCGCCGCCGAACTCGTCGGCGGCTTCCTGACGACCGGCGCCGTCCGCCTCGTCTACGCCCTGGTCCTGCTCCTCCAGCTGTACGTGGGCGTGCTCCTCGGCGTGGCCGTCACCGGCACGCCGACCGGGGCGCTCTTCGACACCGCGCAGGACGCCGACCTGTCCCGGTGGGTGCTCGTCGCGAGCTGGGCCGTCTTCACGGTGGGCCTGGTCCTCGCCTTCGGGGTGCCGTGGCGGGCCGCGGGCTGGGTGACCGCCCTGGTCTACCTGTCGCTCGGCGTGCAGGCGGCGGGCACGGCCCTGGTCGGGGAGGTCGCCGGCACCTTCGTCGCCGCCACGGCCCTCGCCGTCGCGGCGGACCTGCTGTCCCGGCCGGCCGGGCGCCCGCCCCGGCTCGTCCTCTTCCTGGGCGGGTTCTTCACCCTCACCGTCGGCTCGCTGGGCCTGCGGGCGCTCACCTCCCTGGCGGGCGGTCACGTCCTGCACGGCTTCCACGACCTCATGGACCTCGTCACGATCGTCACGGCGATCGCGGTCGGGCTCCTCGCGGGCGCGGCGCTCGTACCGGCGCGGGGCGATCAGACCTGAGGCGCGCCCCGCGGGGGTGTCTCCGCCCCGGCCGGCTCCTCCGCCAGGAAGGCCAGCACCGCCAGGGCGAAGAGCAGGCCGAGGGCGACGCCGACGACGACCCAGGCGGTGGGGTGGGGCCAGAACACGACGGCGGCGGCCGCCCCGACGACGAGGATCCAGGTGATCCAGGTGCGGTGGCGGTGGACGAACGGGCCCACCGGGCCGAGGCGCATGCCCGCGTGGTCGGCGGTGGACCGGGTCGCGGTGATGCCGGAGCGCCAGAGGCGGCGGACGAGGACGGCGGGGCGGCTCGGGCCGGAGAGCCAGGCGGCGAGGGCGATCAGGATGCCGAGGGTCGCGAAGACCCGGACCGAGGTGCGGAGGAAGCGGACCAGGGCGTCGTAGACGGAGCCCGCGGCGGCCGGGGAGACGGTGGCGGGCAGGGCGTTCAGGTAGACCGTGCGGAAGACGGTGAGGCCGACGCCGAGGACGATCGCCGCCACGGCGACGCCGAGGGCCGCCGCGACCAGGGTGCGGCGCCGGTGCACGGCGAGGAGCACACCGCCGGCGACGAGCAGGACGGCGATCACCGGCAGCCACATGCCCATGGCCTGGAGCAGCGAGAACGCGGTCTTCACCTTGCCGATGTCGTCCGACTTGACCACCGTGAAGTCGGTGTGGATCTCGGGGATCTTGGCCGCGACGTCGAACCCGGACGCCACGAGCCGCTCCTTCACGCGTTCGATCACGGGCGCCAGGTCGATGGTGACGGTGTTCGTCTCGATCTTCACGGCGCCCTCGTCGCTGCCGGTCAGGGCCCGGTCGAGGGAGGTGTGGATCGCCCGGTTGGCGTTGGTCCAGATCGTCTCGAACTCCGGTGAGGCGACGATGTCCTGCGCCCGGTCGTGGACGAAGCTGGCGACCGCGCTCTGCAGGGAGCCGCCCAGTTTGCCGAGGGCCTTCGCCGCCAGCGGCCGCTGGTCGGGGGCGACGCCCTCCAGGAGGGAGGGCAGGTCGATGTGTTCCATGACCGCGTTCGTCACCCGGTTGGCGACGGCCGCCTGGACGTCCGGGTCCGAGGCGAGCGGCTTGACCGTCTGCACGTACCGGTCGGTGTCGCCGACGATGTCCGAGGTCCAGGAAGCCACGAGGCCCAGCGGGACGAGGACGCAGCCGATGACGATGAGCAGGGCGGCGAAGAAGGAGCGGATGCGGTGGTGGGGCGGCCGGGCGGACGCCTTGTCCGCTTCCAGTGCGGCCACCCGGGCCCGGAGCACCGCGAGTTCGTCGTCACTGGCACCGGCAGCGTCCATGACACCAGCCTTCCCGAAAGGAACAATTCGGGAAAATTCTCCGCGAGGCGGGTGTCCTTGTCGCCCGGGGCGTGGCATACGGGCCGGGGGCGCGGATCCGATCGGCGATCATGCGGTCATGAAGCTGCGCTGCGCCGTACTCGACGACTACCAGGGCGTCGCCCTCTCCTCCGCCGACTGGAGCCCGCTCGCGGACCGCGTGGACGTCCGCGTGCTGCGCGAGCACCTCACCGACCGGGACGCGCTCGTCGCCGCCGTCGAGGACTGCGAGATCCTCGTCGTCATGCGCGAGCGGACCCCGGTCGACGCCGGACTCCTCGCCCGGCTCCCCCGGCTGCGGCTCCTGATCACCTCCGGGATGCGCAACGCCTCGATCGACCTGGCGGCCTGCCGGGCGCGGGGCGTCACCGTCTGCGGCACCGCCAGCAGCTCCGAGCCGCCCACCGAACTGACCTGGGCCCTCCTCCTGGGCCTCGCCCGGCACGTGCCGGCGGAGGCGCGGGCCCTGCGCGAGGGCGGGCCGTGGCAGTCGACCGTCGGCGCCGACCTCTCCGGCCGGACGCTCGGCCTCGTCGGCCTCGGCAAGATCGGCGCCCGGGTGGCCCGGATCGGTCTCGCCTTCGGCATGGAGGTGACCGCCTGGAGCCCGAACCTGACGGAGGAGCGGGCCGCCGAGCACGGCGCCCGGCTCGCGAAGGACAAGCGGGACCTGTTCGCCGGCGGCGACTTCGTCTCACTGCACATGGTGCTGTCGGACCGCACCCGGGGCCTGGTCGGGGAGCCGGAGCTGCGGGCGATGCGCCCGTCCGCGTACCTCGTCAACACCTCGCGCGCGGGTCTCGTCGACGGCGGGGCGCTGCTGCGGGCGCTGCGCGAGGGCTGGATCGCGGGGGCGGGCCTCGACGTGTACGAGACGGAGCCGCTGCCCGCCGACGACCCGCTGCGGACGCTGCCGAACGTCCTGGCCCTTCCCCATCTGGGCTATGTGACGGAGGGGAACTACGGGCGCTACTTCGGTCAGGCGGTCGAGGACGTCGAGGCCTTCCTGGCGGGGGCGCCGGTCCGCGAGCTGTCCTGAACGCCTGAGGGGGCGGGCGCGGCACCCGGCCGAGTCCTGTACGGAGGACGGCCCGTACGCAAGGCAGCCCGTACGCAAGGCAGCCCGTACGGAGGACGGCCCGTACGGAGGACAGGTCCTGGTCGAGGCTCGCGCCGGGGACCGGACCTAGCCGAGGCTCGTGCGGGCCAGGGACAGGAACTCCTCGTCCGTGAGGCCCAGTTCGCGGGCCTCGGCCGCCGCCTCGCGGAGGCGGGAGACGAGGCGGGCGCGGTCGGGGGCGGTGGCGCCGGGGACGATCAGGGCGCCCCGGCCCCGGCGGAGTTCGATCAGGCCCTCCTCGCGGAGCCGCTGGTAGCCGCGGAGGACGGTGTGGACGTTGACGCCGAGGGAGTCGGCGAGTTCCCGGGCGGCCGGGAGCCGCTCGCCGGGGGCCGCCGAGCCGTCGGCGAGGGCGCCCCGGACGCAGGCGGCGATCTGGTCGCCGAGGGGCACGGCGGAGGCCGGGTCGACACGGAAGAGCACGGTCAGACCTTCCCATGCCGCTCGGCGAGCGTGTTGAGAAGGGCGGCGGCGGTCCGCGCGTCGGGCACGGTGACGGCGAACTCGCGGCCGCCGGACCGCCGCACGACGAGGGTCTCGCCGCTTCGGACGATCACGCCCGTGCGGTGGGCCCGGACCCGGTAGCCCCAGCCGCCGAACTCGGCGAGGACGGCCGCCGTGTCGAGGTCCCGGACGCTCGCGCCCGCGACCTCGTCGAGCGGGATCCGGGTGCGGGGCCGGGAGGCCAGCGCGGGGCGCACGGTGACGCCGCGCCGGTCGACGGTGACCCTGACCCGGGCGAGGGCGAGCCCCGGGAGGCCGATGACGAGGCCGAGGAGGCCGAGCAGGGCGGCCGGCCAGGGCGCGAGGAGCAGGACGGCCGGGGTGGCGGCGAGGGCGAGCACCGCGAGGGCGGTGAGCGGCCGGGAGGCGGTGGCGCGGGTCCAGCCGGCGACCTCGCTCGCGCCGAGCGGGAGCCGGGGGGCGTCGGGCAGGCCGGGGCCCTCGGCCGGTTCCTCGCGGGGGACGAGCCGGGTCAGCCCCCGGCCCACGAGGGCGAGCAGGGCGCCGGTCGCCACCGCGACCAGGAGGTTGGTGAGGGGGGACTCGACCCGCGCCGGGTCGGCGGCGTCCAGGTTGTCCCGTACGAGGAGGACGAGCAGGGCGCCGGTGAAGCCGGCGGTCGCCCAGGCGCCCCAGAGGGAGCCGCGGCGGGCCAGGTGGGTCCAGCCGGCGCCGAGCACGAGGAGCAGGCCGGTGCTGACGGCGGTGAAGGCGGTGCGGCCGGTGAAGCCGTCGGCACGGCCGCCGTCGGGGCCGAAGTGGGTGGCGAGGGGGTCGGGCAGCCGGTCGTACGAGAGGGCGAGGAGCGCCAGGTGGACGGCGAGGGCGAGGGCGAAGGGGAGCGCGGCGAGCGCGCGGAGACGGGGTGCGGAACGGTTCACGGGACCTCCCTTGTTCGCACCACCATAGAACAACTTGTTCGTACTCCGCTAGAACAATGCAATCGCCGCGCCGCCGGCCCGCTCCCTTTCCCTTCTCCGGAGGAACGCCTCAGACCCGCTCGCCGTCCAGGGCGGCGCGCAGGGCCTCGGCGAACTCCGCCGGGGCGCCGTGCTGTCCGAACTCGCCGCCCAGGAAGCCGCCGTGGTGGCTCGGGAAGACGGCGAGCGGGCTGCCGAGTCCCTCGGCGATGGCGACGGCGGCGCGCGCGGCGAACGTCCCCTCGGACTCCTTCCCCGCGGCGACGACGATCCGGGTCGGCGCGGCGCGCAGGGCGGTGAAGTCGGGGCGGTAGGAGGTGCAGCCGCGCATGTTCTGCCCGAGCAGCGGGTCGCCGCGCGAGCCGTCGTCCTCGGCCGGCAGGCCGAACGCGGCCGGGTCGGGCGCGGGCTCCTCGGCCCAGTCCGCCGGGATCTCGCCCGTCCGCATCGTCAGCGCCAGGAACTTGGCCATCGCGGGCCCCCAGCCCTCCCGCAGATAGGTCGCGTGGACGTCGGCGCAGACCCCGAGGGCCGCCTCCCGGTCCGGGACGACCTGGGCGGTCGGCGGCTCGTGCGCGACGAGGGTGTGCACGAGGTCGCCGCGGCGGGCCACCAGGGCGAGGGCGTTGACGGCGCCGCCGCTGCTGGCGAAGACGTCCACGGAGCCGGCGCCGAGCGCCTCGATCAGCCGGGCCAGGTCGTCGGCGTGCTCCTCGGGGAGCGTCTCCGCGGCGCCGTCGGTGCGCTCGCTGCGGCCCACTCCGCGCGGGTCGTACGTCACGACGGTCCGGTCGGCGAAGTGGGAGGCGAGCGTGGTGAAACCGCTCGCGTCCATGGGGGAGCCGATCAGCAGCAGGGGTCGCTCGTCGGGCCCGGTGCCGGGACGCACGTCGTAGCGCAGGGTCGCGCCGACGGTCTCCAGGGTGCGGGTCTCGGTCTCGGCCATGGTTCTCTCCTCCGGGGTGGAACGGTCATGGGGTAGACCGCCCGCACTCTCGGAAGTCATCGCCGAGGACGAACCTTTTTTCTTTTCTCCTGGCGACTACTCGCCACACTCGTGGACGGCCGGGTCCACGACGACACGGTTCAACAGGCCGCGCAGGAGGGCCTGTTCCGTCTCGGTGAGGTCGCCGAAGAGCTCCCGCTCGGCCTCGCGCACGGCCTCGTCGACGCGCTCCAGGGCGGCGGCGCCGGCCGGGGTGATCTCGACGATGTGGCGGCGCCGGTCGGCCGGGTCACGGCGGCGCTCGGCGAGCCCGGCCGCCTCCAACTCGTTCAGGATCGCGACCAGTTGGCTCGGGTCGATCTCCATCGCGACGGCGAGCTCGCGCTGGCTCGTGGCGCCGGGGGCGAGCTGCATCAGCGTCATCGCGTTGCGGGGGTGCAGTCCGGCGACGCCCAGGGCGGCGCGGATGCGCGCGCCGGTGAGCTCTCCGCGGAAGGAGAGGAGGAAGCCGAGGCGGTCGGTCGGAAGAGCTGCCATGTCGTCCACCGTAACAACAAGCCAATTGTGGAGCGAGATAAATCGTTGTTACCCTTCAACGGTTGTCGTCCCCAGACCATTGGAGCACCTCCATGTTCATCGCCTACGCCGTCGTGGCGGGCCTGCTCGCCCTCGCCTCCCTCGGCTCCGCCTTCATGACCTTCACCAAGAACCCGCAGGTCGTCGGCAACATGACCAAGGTGGGCGTCTCGGAGGGAGCGCTGCCGTGGCTCGCGACCGCGAAGGCGGCGGGCGCGCTCGGCCTGGTCGCGGGGCTCTTCGTTCCGGCGCTCGGCCAGGCCGCGGCGGCGGGCCTGGTGCTCTACTTCGCCGGCGCCGTCATCTCCCACCTGCGCGTGAAGGACTTCGAGCTGGCACCGGCGGCGGTCCTCACCCTGGTCTCGGCGGCGGCCCTGGTCCTGCGCATAGCCTCCGCCTGACACCCCCCTCCGACAAAACGAGACGTCTCGTCTTGCAAGGCCTCCCGCCATGCCGTACTCTCACCGAAACGAGACGCCACGTCTCGCGACTGTGTCCCCGACGGCAGGAGGTCGCCCTTGTTCCGTGCCCGATTCATCGACGTCACCCGGCGGTACGACGACCGGCACGTCCACCGCCGGACCGTCCTCGACCGCGTCTCGTTCACCGTCCGCCCCGGCGAACGCCTCGGCGTCGTCGGCGACAACGGCTCGGGCAAGTCCACCCTCCTCCGGCTCCTCGCCGGCCTGGAGACCCCGGACAACGGCACGGTGACCGTCGAAGCCCCCGGCGGACTCGGCCACCTCGCCCAGACCCTCGACCTCCCCGCGGACGCGACCGTCGGCGACGCCGTCGACCACGCGCTCGTGGAGATACGGGAGCTGGAGCGGGCGATCCGTACGGCGGAGGCGGAACTGTCCGCCACGGACACCGGCACCGGCACCGCTCCGGACGCCGCCCTCGCCTCGTACGCGGAACTGCTCGCCGCCTACGAGGCGCGGGCCGGCGCCGAGGCCGACCGGCGCGTCGAGACCGTCCTGCGGCGACTCGGCGAGCCCGGCCCGCTCGACCGGGACCGGCCGCTCGGAACGCTCTCCGGCGGGCAGCGGTCCCGGCTCGCCCTCGCCGGCGTCCTCGCCGCCGACCCCGAACTGCTGCTGCTCGACGAGCCGACGAACGACCTCGACGACGAGGCCGTGACCTGGCTGGAGGAACGGCTGCGCACCCACCGGGGCACGGTCGTCGCCGTCTCCCACGACCGCGCCTTCCTCGACCGCGTCACCACCGCCGTCCTGGAGGTCGACGAGGACCGCCACACCGTGCGGCGGTACGGCGACGGCTACCGCGGATACCTCACCGGGCGCGCCGCCGAACGGGCCCGCCGACAGCGGGAGTACGAGGAGTGGAAGGAGGAGCTCGCCCGGTACCGGGCCCTGGCCGACACGAACATCGACCGGTTCTCGGCGATCCCCCGCAAGGCCCCGGCGGCGTTCAGCGGGGCGGGCGCCTTCCGGGCCCGGTCACGGGCGCACGGCGCGATGAGCAGGATCCGGGCCGCCCGCGAGCGGCTCGCCCGGCTCGCCGAGCACCCCGTGCCACCGCCGCCCGAGCCGCTCCGCTTCCGCGCGGACCTGGCGGGCGAGGGCGCGGCGGTCGACCTGACCGGCATACGGGTCGACGGACGGCTCCACCTGGACGCCCTGCACCTGGAGCCGGGCGGACGGCTCCTCGTGACCGGCCCCAACGGCGCCGGCAAGACCACCCTCCTGAAGGTGCTCGCGGGCGAACTCGCCCCGGACGCCGGCACGGTGCGGGCACCCGCCCGGGTGGGGCTGCTCCGGCAGGACATGGCCCCGCCCACCGACCCCCGTACGGTGAGCGAGGCCTTCGGCGAGGAGCGCGCGGAGGAGTTGCTCTCCCTCGGACTCTTCGCCGCCCGGGACCTGACGGTCCCGGTGTCCCGCCTGTCGGCCGGCCAGCGCCGCAGGCTCGAACTGGCGCGGCTCGTGACCGCGCCGGCCGACCTGCTGCTCCTGGACGAGCCGACCAACCACCTGGCGCCGGGGCTGGTGGAAGAACTGGAGGCGGCGCTGGCGGGCTATCGGGGCACGTTGGTGATCGTCAGCCACGACCGCCGCCTGCGCTCCGGCTTCCGGGGCCACCGCCTCGAACTCCGCCCGCCCACCGAGCGGTGCCCCACCGTTGTGACCGCGCCCGCGGGGCGGTGCCCCACCGTTGTGGCCGCGCCCGCCGGGGCGGCGCCCCCCGTTGTGGGCAGTCGCTCCGCCGGGACGGCGCCCACCCCCGCGCCCCCCGTTGTGGGCTGCGCCCGCCGGTGCGGTGCCCCCGCCCACCCCGTTGTGGGCAGTCGTTCCGCTGGGGCGGAACGGGTGGGCACAACGGACCCGCGCCCTTGCCGGGCCTAGGCTCCCGCGCCCTGACCCGCGCCTCAGGTGCACCGCGCTCGTGGTGCGGGTCCAGGCGCGGAACGCGGAGGCGCCGCTGAGGGCGCCGTCCCGTGTGCCCACCCGTCCCGCCCCAGCGGGACGATTGCCCACACGGCGGGTGGGAACCGCCCCGCCGGACGCGGCCCGCACGGGCAGGGGGCAACGCCCAGCACGGGCGCGGGCCCCACACGCGGGGGCACCGCCCCGGCGGGCGCGGGCGCAGCCCGCACGGGCGTGGCGGGGCGCCGTCCCGCAGGGCTCGGCCCGGGTGTGGGGACTAGTCGTCGGACTCCAAGTCGCCCTCCGTCTCCAGGAACACCCGCCGCAGCTCCGCCAGCGTCTCCGGATCCGGCTTCTCCCACATGCCCCGCGACTCCGCCTCCAGGAGGCGTTCCGCGATGCCGTGCAGGGCCCACGGGTTGGCCTCCTTGAGGAAGGCCTGGTTCGTCTCGTCGAGGACGTACTCCTGGGTGAGCTTGTCGTACATCCAGTCGGCGACGACACCCGTCGTGGCGTCGTACCCGAAGAGGTAGTCGACGGTCGCCGCCAGCTCGAACGCGCCCTTGTAGCCGTGGCGGCGCATCGCCTCGATCCAGCGCGGGTTGACCACGCGCGCCCGGAAGACCCGGGAGGTCTCCTCGACCAGCGTCCGGGTGCGGACGGTCTCGGGGCGGGTCGAGTCGCCGATGTACGCCTCGGGGGCGGTGCCCGTCAGCGCGCGGACGGTCGCGACCATGCCGCCGTGGTACTGGAAGTAGTCGTCGGAGTCGGCGATGTCGTGCTCGCGCGTGTCCGTGTTCTTCGCGGCGACCGCGATCCGCTTGTACGCGGTCTCCATCTCGGCCCGCGCCGGCCGGCCTTCGAGGCCCCGGCCGTAGGCGTAGCCGCCCCAGACGGTGTAGACCTCCGCCAGGTCCGCGTCCGTGCGCCAGTCGCGCGAGTCGATCAGCTGGAGGATGCCCGCGCCGTACGTGCCGGGGCGGGAGCCGAAGATGCGGGTGGTGGCGCGCCGTTCGTCGCCGTGCTCGGCGAGGTCGGCCTGCGCGTGGGCGCGGACGTGGTTGTCCGCGGCGGACTCGTCCTCCAGGCCCGCCACCAGCCGTACGGCGTCGTCGAGGAGGCCGATGACGTGCGGGAACGCGTCGCGGAAGAAGCCCGAGATGCGCAGCGTCACGTCGACGCGCGGGCGGCCGAGCTCGGCGAGCGGGATGGGCTCCAGGCCGTTGACCCGGCGGGAGGCCTCGTCCCACAGCGGGCGGACGCCGAGGAGGGCGAGCGCCTCGGCGACGTCGTCGCCGGCGGTGCGCATCGCGCTGGTGCCCCACAGGGAGAGGCCGACGGAGGTCGGCCACGAGCCGTTGTCCTCGCGGTAGCGCGTCAGCAGCGAGTCCGCGAGCGCCTGGCCGGTCTCCCAGGCGAGCCGGGACGGCACGGCCTTCGGGTCGACCGAGTAGAAGTTGCGGCCGGTCGGCAGGACGTTGACCAGGCCCCGGAGCGGGGAGCCGGACGGGCCGGCGGGCACGAAGCCGCCGTTCAGGGCGTGCACGGCGTGGGCCAGCTCGTCGGTGGTGGCGGCGAGGCGCGGCACGACCTGGAGGGCGGCGAAGGACAGCACCTCGCGGACCTCGGGGCCGTACGCGGCGGCGACCGTGTCGATCGCGTCCACCGCCCAGTCGGCGGCCTCCATCGCCTCGACCAGCTCGCGCGCCTTCGCCTCCGCCTCGTCGGCGGTGGTGCGGGTCGCGGCCGACTCGTCGAGGCCGAGGGCCTCGCGCAGGCCGGGCAGCGCCTGCGTGCCGCCCCAGATCTGGCGGGCGCGGAGGATGGAGAGGACCAGGTTGACCCGGGCCTCGCCCTCCGGCGCGCCGCCGAGAACGTGCAGGCCGTCGCGGATCTGGGCGTCCTTGACCTCGCACAGCCAGCCGTCGACGTGCAGCAGGAAGTCGTCGAAGCCGTCGTCCTCGGGCCGCTCTTCGAGCCCCAGGTCGTGGTCGAGCCTGGCGGCCTGGATCAGGGTCCAGATCTGGGCGCGGATGGCCGGGAGCTTCGCCGGGTCCATCGAGCTGATCTGCGCGTACTCGTCGAGCAGCTGCTCCAGGCGGGCGATGTCGCCGTACGAGTCGGCGCGGGCCATCGGCGGCACCAGGTGGTCGACGAGGGTGGCGTGGACGCGCCGCTTGGCCTGGGTGCCCTCGCCCGGGTCGTTGACGAGGAACGGGTAGATCAGCGGGATGTCGCCGAGGGCCGCGTCGGGGCCGCAGGCGGCGGACAGGCCGGCGTTCTTGCCGGGCAGCCACTCCAGGTTGCCGTGCTTGCCGAGGTGGACCATGGCGTCGGCGCCGAAGCCGCCGTCCTCGGCGCGGGCGGCGATCCAGCGGTAGGCGGCCAGGTAGTGGTGGGACGGCGGGAGATCGGGGTCGTGGTAGATCGCGATCGGGTTCTCGCCGAAGCCGCGCGGCGGCTGGATGAGGATCAGGAGGTTCCCGCGCCGCAGGGCGGCGAGGACGATGTCGCCCTCCGGGTTGCGGGAGCGGTCGAGGAACATCTCGCCGGGCGCGGGGCCCCAGTGCTCCTCCACCTGCTCGCGGAGTTCGGCGGGCAGCGTCGCGTACCAGCGCTTGTAGTCGGCGGCCGGGATGCGGACCGGGTTCTTCGCGAGCTGCTCCTCGGTCAGCCAGTCCTGGTCGTGGCCGCCGGCCTCGATGAGGGCGTAGATCAGCTCGTCGCCGTCGCCGGAGACCAGGCCGGGGAGGTCTTCGACGGGCCCGAAGTCGTAGCCCTCGGCGATCAGACGGCGCAGGAGCGCGACGGCGGAGGCGGGGGTGTCGAGGCCGACGGCGTTGCCGATGCGGGAGTGCTTCGTCGGGTACGCGGAGAGGACGAGCGCCAGCTTCTTCTCGGCGTTCGGGATGTGGCGGAGCCGGGCGTGCCGGACGGCGATCCCGGCGACGCGGGCCGCGCGCTCGGCGTCGGCGACGTACGCGGGCAGACCGTCCTCGTCGATCTCCTTGAAGGAGAAGGGGACGGTGATGAGCCGGCCGTCGAACTCGGGCACGGCGACCTGGCTGGCGGCGTCCAGCGGGGAGAGGCCCTCGTCGTTCTCCTCCCACGCGGACCGCGAACCGGTCAGGCACAGGGCCTGGAGGATCGGCACGTCGAGCGCGGCGAGCGCGCCCGCGTCCCAGGCCTCCTCGTCGCCGCCGGCCTGGGCCTCGGCGGGCTTGGTGCCGCCGGCGGCGAGGACGGTGGTGACGATCGCGTCGGCCGTACGGAGGCGGTCGAGCAGCTCCGGCTCCGGGGCGCGCAGGGACGCCACGTACAGCGGGAGGGCCCGGGCGCCGGCGTCCTCGATCGCCCCGCAGAGGGCGTCGACGAAGGCGGTGTTCCCGCTCATGTGGTGGGCGCGGTAGTAGAGCACGGCGACGGTCGGGCCGGTCGCGTCGGCCCCGGGGGTCCGCTCCAGGGGGCCCCAGGTGGGGGCGGCGGCCGGGGTGTCGAAGCCGTGGCCGGTGAGCAGGACGGTGTCGGAGAGGAAGCGGGCCAGCTGCTCCAGGTTGGCCGGGCCGCCGTGCGCCAGATAGGCGTGGGCCTCGGTGGCGACGCCGATCGGGACGGTGGAGGCCTCCATGAGCTGGGCGTCGGGGGCCTGCTCGCCGCTGAGGACGACGACCGGCTTTCCGGCGGCGAGGACCGTGTCCAGGCCCTCCTGCCAGGAGCGGACGCCGCCGAGGAGGCGGACGACGACCAGGTCGGCGCCGTCGAGGAGGGCCGGGAGGTCGGCGAGGGGGAGGCGGGCGGGGTTGGCGAAGCGGTACTCCACCGGACCTCCGGCCGCGCGGGCGCTGAGCAGGTCGGTGTCGGAGTGCGACAGCAGCAGGAGCATGGCGAGCTCAGGCCCTTCCTCGGGGTTGTCCGCGCCCCGGGTGGTCGTGTGGACGGCGGGAGTTCCTGACTCACCGCCCCCGAACGGACGGGGGCAGCTCACAGTGGCGGGACCGCGCCGGATTCTCACCGGGCTTCCTCCCCGGGGTCCTGGGACCCCATGCCGATCTGCATCCTAGATCGTGCCGTCTCCGGGCCGGGGGGAACCGGGGAGTCGGCCGGATCACACCCGGTGGTCAGCCGGTTCCCCGTGGGTATGCTCGCCGCCATGCCGCCCACCCCACCCCCGACGCCCGAACCGGGCGAAGCTCGCATACGGGACCGTGGCGACGCCTGCCCCGGGGCGCTGCGCCTGCACCCCGCCGACGACGGCCGCCTCGCCCGACTGCGCCTGCCCGCAGGCAGGTTGACGGCGCGTCAGGCCGATCTCCTGGCCCATGCCGCCGAGTCCCTCGGCGACGGGCGGATCAGCATCACCTCGCGCGGCAACGCGGAGCTGCGCGGTCTCGGCGAGGGCTGCGGGGCGGACCTGGCGGCTCTCCTGGCCGGGGCCGGCCTGCTGCCCTCCCCCACCCACGAGCGCGTCCGCAACATCGTGGCCTCGCCCGGCGCGGGACTCGACGGACTCGGCCACGCGGACGTGCAGTTGTGGGCGCGGGCCCTGGACGCCGCCCTGTGCGCCGAGCCCCGGGCCGCGTCCCTTTCGGGACGTTTCCTGTTCGTCCTCGACGACGGACGCGGGGACGTCGCCGGACTCGGCGGCGATGTGAGCTTGATCGCAGGACCGGAGGGATCGGTCCTGCTGCGGCTCGGCCCGGAGGCCTTCCGCCTCGCCGCCGAAGACGACGACACCGCCGACGGCGACACCGCAGCCGACACCGCCGTCGTCCCCGCGTCCGCCGGCGTCCCCGCGACCGCCGTCGCCGTACGGGCCGCCCTCACCGCCGCCCTCGCGTTCCTCGACGCCGCCGAGGCCGCCGGAAACGGGGCCTGGCGGCCGCGCGAACTGCCCGACGGGCACGTTCCCGACTGGGCCGGGGCCCTCGCGCGGGCCGGGATCACGGCGGAGCCCGTACCCGTACCGCCGCTTCCCGCCTCCCCGCCGCCCGCGCCCGGACCGCTCGGCGAGCGCGCCCTGCACGTCCTCGCCCCCCTCGGCCGGCTGACCGCGGCGCAGCTGCGGGCCCTGGCCGACGGCGCCGACGAGCTGCGGTTCACGCCCTGGCGCGGAGTGGTCGCCGTCGGGGCCCGCGCCGACCGGCTGCCCGACCTGGAGGCGCACGGCCTGGTCACCCGGCCCGACCTGCCCTCCGTCGGGGTCAGCGCCTGCACCGGGAGGCCCGGCTGCGCCAAGTCCCTCGCCGACGTCAGGACCGACGCCCTCGCCGCACCCGCGGGGCCGCTGCCCGTGCACTTCTCCGGGTGCGAGCGCCGCTGCGGGCACCCGCACGGCACCTGGGTCGACGTCCTCGCCACCGGCGACGACACCTACCTGGTGGACGGCGTCCCCACCCCCCGTACCTCCCTGCCCGAAGCAGTGACCACGGCCCGCAGCCTGCCGACCCACACGAGATGAGCGAGAGCAACAGGATGTTCGACTACGAGAAGGACGGGACGGAGATCTACCGCCGGTCCTTTGCCACGATCCGCGCCGAGGCGGACCTCGCGGGCCTGCCCGCCGACGTCGCCCAGGTGGCGGTCCGGATGATCCACGCCTGCGGCATGACCGACCTCGTGCAGGACATCGCGTACTCGCCGCAGGTCGTCGCGAACGCCCGCGCCGCCCTCCGCGACGGCGCGCCCATCCTCTGCGACGCGCAGATGGTGGCCAGCGGCGTCACCCGCAAGCGGCTGCCCGCCGACAACGAGGTGCTCTGCGCCCTCTCCGACCCGGCCGTGCCGGGCCTCGCCGCCGAGCTGGGCACCACCCGCTCCGCCGCCGCGCTCGAACTGTGGCGGGACCGCCTCGAAGGCTCCGTCGTCGCCATCGGCAACGCCCCGACCGCCCTCTTCCACCTCCTGGAGATGATCGCGAAGGGCGCGGGGAAGCCCGCCGCCGTCCTCGGCATCCCGGTCGGCTTCATCGGCGCCGCCGAGTCGAAGGACGCGCTCGCCGAGAACACCCTCGGCCTCGACTACCTGGTCGTACGGGGCCGGCGCGGCGGCAGCGCGATGACGGCCGCCGCGATCAACGCCCTCGCCCACGAAGCGGAGATCCAGGAGATCCAGGCATGACCACCGTGACGCCCGGCAAGCTGTACGGCGTGGGCCTCGGCCCCGGCGACCCGAACCTGATGACCGTCGCCGCCGTGAAGGCGATCGCCGAGGCCGACGTCATCGCCTACCACTCGGCCCGCCACGGCCGCTCGATAGCCCGCTCCATCGCCGCCGAGCACATCCGCGAGGACCACGTCGAGGAGCGGCTGATGTACCCGCTCACGGTGGAGACCACGGACCACCCGGGCGGCTACCGGGGCGCCCTGAACGACTTCTACGAGGAGGCCTCGGCCCGCCTCGCCGCCCACCTCGACGCCGGCCGCACCGTCGCCGTCCTCGCCGAGGGCGACCCGCTCTTCTACGGCTCGTACCAGCACATGCACAAGCGGCTCGCCGACCGCTACGACACGACCGTCATCCCCGGCGTCACCTCGGTGAGCGCCGCCGCCGCCCGGCTCGGCGAGCCGCTGTGCGAGGCGGAGGAGGTCCTCACGATCATCCCCGGCACCCTGCCGGAGGACGAGCTGACGGCCCGCCTCGCGGGCACCGACTCGGCGGTCGTGATGAAGCTGGGCCGCACGTTCCCGACGGTGAAGCGGGCCCTGGAGCGGGCGGGCCGCCTGGACGACGCGCGCTACGTGGAGCGGGCGTTCATGACGGGCGAGCGGACGGAGCGGCTGGCGGAGGTCGACCCCGGCTCCGTCCCGTACTTCTCGGTGGCCGTCCTCCCCTCCCGCATCGACCAGGAGCCTCCCGTACGGGAACGGGGCGAGGTCACCGTCGTCGGCACCGGGCCCGCCGGGGCACCCTGGCTCACCCCCGAGTCGCGCGGCGCGCTCGTCAACGCCGACGTCCTCGTCGGCTACACCACCTACCTCGACCGGGTCCCCGTCCTGCGCCCCGGCCAGATCCGGCACGGCTCCGACAACAAGGTCGAGTCCGAGCGCGCCGAGTTCGCCCTCGACCTGGCCCGGCGCGGCCGGAAGGTCGCGGTCGTCTCCGGCGGCGACCCGGGGGTCTTCGCCATGGCGACGGCGGTCCTGGAGGTCGCCTGCGAACCGGAGTACGCGGACGTGCCCGTACGGGTCCTCCCGGGGGTGACCGCGGCGAACGCGGCGGCAGCGGCGGCGGGCGCCCCGCTCGGCCACGACTACGCCACGATCTCCCTCTCCGACCGCCTCAAGCCCTGGGACGTCATCGAGGCCCGCCTCCGCGCCGCCGCGTCCGCCGACCTGGTCATCGCCCTCTACAACCCGGGCTCCAGGTCCCGCACCCACCAGGTGGCCGCCGCCCGCGACCTCCTCCTCGAACTCCGCGCCCCCGAGACCCCGGTGGTCGTCGCCCGCGACGTCGGCGGCCCGGAGCAGTCGGTCCGCGTCCTCACCCTCAAGGCCCTGGACCCCTCCGAGGTCGACATGCGCACCCTCCTCCTGATCGGCTCCTCGCAGACGCGCGCGGTCGAACGGGGCGACGGGCGCACGATCGCGTGGACGCCGCGGCGGTACGGCTGAGCACCGAGCGTCCTCCGCACCGTGATCGCCGTCGCCACCTCGAACGACCGGATCCGCTGGGACGACCCGAAGCCGAACCGGGTCGAGACCACCGGGCCCGGCACGCCCGTCACCGGGTAGCGACCCAGGCGGCGGCCTCCTCCGGGGTCGCCGCCACCGGGACGCCGGACGGGACCGGCGGGCGGCGGACCACCACGACCGGGAGGCCCGCCTCGCGGGCCGCCGTCAGTTTCGGGGCGGTCGCCGCGCCGCCGCTGTCCTTCGTCACCACCACGTCGATCCGGTGCCGGGCCAGGAGTTCGCGTTCGCCGTCCAGGGTGAAGGGGCCCCGGTCGAGGAGGACCTCGGTGCGGGACGGCACGGGGGCGTCCGGGGCGTCCACCGAGCGGACCAGGAACCACTGCGGACAGGCGGCGAAGGCCGCGAGGCCCATCCGGCCGGTCGTCAGGAAGACGCGGTCGCCCAGACCGTCCAGGGCCGTCGCGGCCTCCTCCAGGGAGCCCACCGAACGCCAGTCGTCGCCCTCCCCCGGGGCCCAGCCGGGACGGCGCAGCGCCAACAGGGGAACATGGGCGGTGGCGGCCGCCCGGGCCGCGTTGAAACTGATCCGCTCGGCGAAGGGATGGGTGGCGTCGATGACCGCGTCCACGGCGTGCCCCGCCATCCACTCCACGAGGCCGTCGACCCCGCCGAACCCGCCGATCCGGACCTCCCCGGCCGGCAGCCGGGGGCTCGCCACCCGGCCCGCGAGGGAGCTGGTGACCCGGACCCGGCCGTGCAGCAGTCCGGCGAGGGCGCGGGCCTCGGTGGTCCCGCCGAGAACGAGTACGTGCACAGGAGCCCCTTCGTGACGTCAGGCGGCGGGCGTGAGGCCCAACTCAAGCACACCGGTCTCCGCCCGGGATGGACGACCGGTGCCTGCGCGACGGCGGCCACCACCGCCGCGTACACCGCGCTGCTCACCGGCGACTTCCCGGACCCGGTGACCATCACGCTCCCGAAGGGGCAGACGCCGTCCTTCGCGCTGACCGCCGAGTCCCTGACGGCCGGTGCCGCCATGGCCGCCGTCGTCAAGGACGCCGGCGACGACCCGGACGTCACCCACGGGGCCGTGATCCGCTCGACGGTACGGCTCCTGCCGCCCGGCTCCGGCGTCGTGTTCCGGGCCGGGGAGGGCGTCGGGACCGTCACCCTGCCCGGCCTCCCCCTGGACGTCGGCGAACCCGCCATCAACCCCGTGCCCCGGCGGCTGATGCGCGAGCACGTCGCCGCGGTGGCGGCCGCGCACCACGCCCCCGGCGACGTCGAGATCACGATCTCCGTCGACGACGGCGCCGAGATCGCCCGCTCCACCTGGAACCCGCGCATCGGCATCCTCGGCGGCCTGTCGATCCTCGGCACGACCGGCGTCGTCGTCCCGTACTCCTGTTCCGCCTGGATCGACTCCATCCGCCGGGGCGTCGACGTGGCCCGCGCGGGCGGCCTCACCCACGTCGCCGGCTGCACGGGATCGACGTCCGAGCGGACCGTCACCGGGATCTACGACCTCCCGGAGATCGCCCTCCTCGACATGGGCGACTTCGCGGGCGCCGTCCTCAAGTACATCCGCCGTCACCCCGTCGACCGGCTCACCATCTGCGGCGGCTTCGCCAAGCTCTCCAAGCTGGCCGCCGGCCACCTGGACCTCCACTCGGCCCGCTCCCAGGTCGACAAGGCCTTCCTCGCCGACCTGGCCCGCACGGGCGGCGCCTCCGAGGCCCTCGCCGCCGAGATCGCCGACGCCAACACCGGCCTCGCCGCCCTCCGCCTCTGCGAGGCCGCCGGCGTACCCCTGGGCGACCTCGTCGCCGCCCGCGCCCGCGACGAGGCCCTGTCCGTCCTGCGGGGCGCGCCGGTCGCGGTGGACGTGATCTGCATCGACCGGGCGGGGACGGTCGTGGGGCGGTCGGAGCCCAAGGGCCCGGCGGGGTCGTAATCCGGGCGACAGCGCGGCGGTCGCCCGCCGAGAATCCGGGGATGACCGACTTCTCGCACAAGCCCACCCTCACCGGTGACCTGGTGGTCCTCCGCCCCGTCACCGAGGCGGACGTGCCCGCGCTGCTGCCGCTGTTCGAGGACCCGGAGGTCACCCGGCTGACCGGCGGCCACGTCTCGCACGACGAGGCGGCGCTCCTGAAGTGGTACGGCTCCCGGGGCGCGCAGGACGACCGGCTCGACCTCGCCGTGGTCGAGCGAGCCACGGGGAAGGTCGTCGGCGAGGCCGTCCTCAACGAGTGGGACCCGGACAACGAGAGCTGCGCCTTCCGGATCGCCTTCGTCCCCGACGCCGTCGGCCGGGGCCTCGGCACGGAGGCGACCCGGCTGATCGTCGGCCACGGCTTCGAGGCGCTCGGCCTCTACCGGATCTGGCTGGAGGTCTACGCCTTCAACCCCCGCGCCCGCCGCGCCTACGAGAAGGCGGGCTTCCGCGCGGAGGGCGTCCTGCGGGGCGCGCTGCTGTGGGAGGGGGAGCGGGTGGACGCGACGGTGATGTCGGTGCTGGCGCCGGAGTGGGCGGCCGCGAACCGTCAGGCCGTCGGGTAGCCGATCTCCGCGATGTCCTCGGCCAGGTCGGCGAGCTCCACCTCCGGGTTGAGGGTCGCGACGACCTCGGGCGTGAGGGGGCGCAGGGCCAGGACGTGGCGTACGGCTTCCAGGTCGACCGGGGTCTCGTAGTAGTCCGACGCCCATTCGGCGTACGCCTCCGCCGAGCGGTCCACGAGCAGGTGGAGGAGGCGGCCGGAGCCGTCCGGGTCCTCGCGGTCGTCGCCCGCGTCGGGGTACTCGACCGTGCCCGTGTGCCAGGCCGTGTCCGCCGGCTCGCGCCACAGGCAGGCCGTGGTCACGTGCACCCCGTCCTCGTCCGTGAACGCGGGCTCCGTCAGGTACTCGGCGAACGCCTCCGGCACCCCGTCGAGCACCCCCGGCCAGGTCTGCCCGTCCGCGAGCTCCCCGAACGGGCTCAGCATCGACTCGTGGGCGAAGACGCGGGCGAACGCCCCCGCCTGCGAGAGGACGATCGTGTACTCGTCTCCCTGACCGTCCTTCATGGACGCCAGCTGTTCGCGCTCCGACCAGTGCGCGTCGAAGGAGTAGTAACGGCTCTCCCACTCCGGGCAGAGCACGGCGTCCAGCATCGCGAGCCCTCGGCTGTGGTCGCGCAGTTCCTCGATGCCCGGCAGCGCCCGGGCCACGTCGTAAACGGTCACGGGGCCATTCAAGCCCTTGGCACCGACATGCGGCCCCGCGGCCCCGAACCTAGGCTCTTGCCCAGACAGAGTCCCCGAGCGAGAGGGAGTCCCATGGCGAAGCGCGGCAACAAGAAGCGGGCCCGCAAGAAGAAGAAGGCGAACCACGGCAAGCGGCCCAACGCCTGAGCCGTAGCGACTGCACGGAGGCCGGACCCCCGTAAGGGTCCGGCCTCCGTCGTGTCGTGCGCGTCAGCAGGTGTGGCGGTCCCGCGCCGGGTCGTACAGGTGGCTGTCGCGGAACTCCGACGCCCCCAGCGTGCGGCCCACGATGATGACGGCCGTCTTCGTGATGCCCGCCGCCTTCGTCTGCTCCGCGATGTCCTCCAGGGTGCCCCGCAGGACCACCTCGTCCGGGCGGCTGGCCATCGCGACGACGGCGGCCGGGCAGTCGGCGCCGTAGTGGGGGACGAGTTCGCCGACGACCCGGTCGACGTACCGCGCGGCGAGGTGGAGGACGAGCAGGGCGCCGCTGCGGCCGAGGGTGGCGAGGTCCTCGCCCTCCGGCATGGGGGTGGCCTGCTGGGCGATGCGGGTGAGGATGACGGTCTGGCCGACCGTGGGGACGGTGAGCTCCCGCTTCAGGGCGGCGGCGGCCGCCGCGAAGGCCGGGACGCCGGGCACGACCTCGTACGGGATGCCGGCCGTGTCCAGGCGGCGCATCTGTTCGGCCATGGCGCTGAAGACGGACGGGTCGCCGGAGTGCAGCCGGGCCACGTCCTGGCCGGCCTCGTGGGCGGCGGTGATCTCGGCGACGATCTGGTCGAGGTCCATCTTCGCCGTGTCGACGAGCTTCGCGTCCGGCGGGCACTCGGCGAGCAGCTCGGTGGGGACGAGGGAGCCGGCGTAGAGGCAGACCCCGCACCCGGCGAGGGTCCGCGCGCCGCGCACGGTGATCAGGTCGGCCGCGCCGGGGCCCGCGCCGATGAAGTAGACGGTCATTGCTGTGGAGAACCCTTCGTTACGGACCACTGGGTGACGGGCATGGCCTGGCGCCAGCCGGTGAAGCCGCCCACGGGCACGGCGGTGGAGACGGCGAGCCGGACGAGTTCGCCGCCGTGGCGGCCGTACCACCGGGCGAGGAGCGCCTCGGACTCCAGCGTCACGGTGTTGGCGACGAGCCGGCCGCCGGACGGCAGGGCCTCCCAGCAGGCGTCGAGCAGGCCGGGGGCGGTGAGGCCGCCGCCGATGAAGATCGCGTCGGGGGTCGGGAGCCCGGTGAGCGAGGCGGGGGCGGGGCCGGTGACGACGCGCAGGCCCGGTACGCCGAGGGTCTCGGCGTTGCGGGTGATGCGGGCGGCCCGCTCGGAGGACCTCTCGACGGCGACGGCCCGGCAGGAGCGGTGGGTCCGCATCCATTCGACGCCGATGGAGCCGGAGCCGCCGCCGACGTCCCAGAGGAGTTCGCCGGGGGCGGGGGCGAGGGCGGCGAGGGTGGCGGCGCGCACGTACCGCTTGGTGAGCTGGCCGTCGTGCTCGTACGCCTCGTCGGGGAGTCCGGGCACGGCGCCGAGCCGGAGGGTGCCGGGGTCGCGGGCGCAGTCGAGGGCGAGGACGTTGAGGGGGTCGGTGCGCTCGTGCGGCCAGTCGGCGGCGGTGCCGTCGAGGATCCGCTCGGCGGGGCCGCCGAGCTGTTCGAGGACGCGGACGCGGGTGCCGCCCCAGCCGGTCGTGCGCAGCAGTTCGGCGACCCGCGCGGCGGTGTCGGCGCCTTCGCTGAGCACGAGGAGGCGGCGGCCCTCGTGCAGGGCGGCGGAGAGCGCGGCGAGCGGCCTGGCGACGACGGAGAGGGTCTCGACGGCTTCGAGGGGCCAGCCGAGGCGGGCGCAGGCGTACGAGACGGAGGACGGGTGCGGATGGACGCGGAGGTGGTCGGCGCCGACGGTCTCCGCGAGGGTGCGGGCGATGCCGTAGAAGGAGGGGTCGCCGCTGGCGAGGACGGCGATCGCGCGGCCCCGGTGGGCGGCGAGCAGTCCGGGGACGGCGGGGCGGAGGGGGGAGGGCCAGGCGATCCGCTCGCCGGGGCATTCGTCCTCCGGGAGGAGGCCGAGCTGGCGGGGGGCGCCGAGGAGGACCTCGGCGGCGCGCAGGGCGCGGCGGGCGGTCCCGGGGAGCCCGTCCCAGCCGTCCGCGCCGATCCCCACGACCGACACCACCGATATCGCAGCGTTCACGTCGGGGACTCTACTTGACTGCTTCCCTCCTTGAACGGAGGCAATTCCTGGCTCAGGCGGCCTGGTGGGGCAGCGCCTCACCAGGTCTTATGCCCTCGACGCCAGCAGGGCACAGCCCAGCCCTGACGAGCATCACGCGTGCGGAGTTCTTGTCCCTCGGGGACGATGCTCCGCATGCGGTGCAGGTGTACGTGCGTTCTCCCAGCGGCAGTGCGTGCTTGGCTCTCGCTCCGCACTGCGCGCAGTCCATCGTGGTGTACGCGGGGTGGACAAGGTGCACGGCACGGCCGTGCTTGCGGCCCATCTCGATCAGGGCCTGCTTGGTGGCGCCGATGGCGGCGTCAGCGGCTTTCCTGGCCATGGTCGTCTTGGCGAGGAACTTCGGCCGGAAGTCCTCCACAGCGATCGCGTCGTGGTCACGGACCACACACTTGGCCCACTTGCGTGCAGTATCTTCTCGCCGACGGGCGGCCTTCTTGTACTGCTTGGCACGCAGTTGTTTCGCCTCGCGGTATCCCTTCGAGGCGGCCCGGCCCTTCTTCGGCTTGCGCCGGGCCATCATCCGGTCGTACTGCGCCAACCTCGGCCGGGCCTTCTTGCCGTGCTCGGCGTGCACCAGATCGTGCGCATCGGACGTAGTGGTCGCTGTCTCCGTCACGCCCCAGTCGACACCGATCATCCGACCGGTCGTCGGCAGCGGTTCAACCTGGGCGGGGACGACGAACGAGCAGTACCAGTGCCCGATACCGTCGCGGTACACCCGCACGCTGGACGGATCGGCCGGAAGATCCCTCGACCACACCACCCTCAGCACGATCCCGCCCGCCAGGCGCAGACGGCCGTTCTTGATACGGAATCCACGTCGGGTGTAGTTCAGACTCGGGTCGGTATCCCGCTTCCTCTTGTATCCGGGCATCCCGGCTCGCCGCTGTGTCGGCAGCCGGTCCTTGACGTCCTTCTGTGCTTTGGCGCGGGAGGCGCCGAAGTCACGGATGGTCTGCTGCTGTGGGACCGAAGACCCCTCGCGCAGCCAAGGAGTACGCCGGCGGGCCTGCGTCAGCATCCTGTCGAGCTGCGCTGGACCGCACGTCCCCCTCTCGCCCGTGGCCTTGTTGCGCTCGTACACGTGCTTGGACTTGGCGACGCACTCGTTCCAGACCCAGCGGCACCGGTCCCACTCCGCCAGCAACGCGGCCAGTGCGGTGGACGAAACGCGAAGCCGGTACGTGTACCGGGCCACATCCATGATCGCCCCCATCCCGCAGGTACCCGCCTGACTCGGCCCGTGCGAGACCACGGCCGAGCGTTCCGCGAGCACCGTACGTACGATCACCGCACGCCCGTACTCCGATCACCCCGCCACCACCCCGCTCGGCGACCAGGGGAACATGCGTTCACATCGCGTCACCGATCGGGCACCGCAAGCAAGCCGGTTTCGCGCGGGACGAGGTCGAGTCCGCCTCACCTCTGGGCGTTCTGCCCCACGTAGAAGAGGAGCCAGACGAAGCCGGCGAAGGCGTGGGTGGCGAAGACGTACACGAAGACGCGGAGCATCACGCCCCGCTCCTTCCAGCGCTCACTGTCGTGGGTCTTCTCGGTCACGGGGCCGTCTTCTCGGTCATGCGCTCCAGGGTACGGCGGGCGGAATACGGCGGGGGGTCGCGCCGTTCGAAGTAATAGTTTAAGCTTCAACCACTAGCAAGGAACCGCGAGAGGTGAGCACGATGCAGTTCGGGATCTTCACCGTCGGCGACGTGACGACCGACCCCACCACCGGCCGCACCCCCACCGAGCACGAGCGCATCAAGAACACCGTCGCGATCGCGCTCAAGGCCGAGGAGGTCGGGCTCGACGTCTTCGCGACCGGCGAGCACCACAACCCGCCGTTCGTCCCGTCCTCCCCGACGACGCTCCTCGGGCACATAGCCGCCCGCACGGAGAACCTGATCCTGTCGACCTCCACCACCCTGATCACCACCAACGACCCGGTGAAGATCGCCGAGGACTACGCCACCCTCCAGCACCTCGCCGACGGCCGCGTGGACCTGATGATGGGCCGCGGCAACACCGGCCCGGTCTACCCGTGGTTCGGCCAGGACATCCGCCAGGGCATCCCGCTCGCCATCGAGAACTACGCGCTCCTCCACAAGCTGTGGAGGGAGGACGTGGTCGACTGGGAGGGCAAGTTCCGCAGCGCCCTCCAGGGCTTCACGTCCACCCCGCGCCCCCTCGACGGCGTCCCGCCGTTCGTCTGGCACGGCTCCATCCGCTCCCCCGAGATCGCCGAACAGGCCGCCTACTACGGCGACGGCTTCTTCGCGAACCACATCTTCTGGCCCAAGCAGCACACCGAGAAGATGGTCCGGCTCTACCGGCAGCGGTACGCGCACTACGGCCACGGCACCCCCGAGCAGGCCATCGTCGGCCTCGGCGGCCAGGTCTTCCTGCGGAAGAACTCGCAGGTCGCGGTACGGGAGTTCCGCCCGTACTTCGACAACGCTCCGGTCTACGGCCACGGCCCGAGCCTGGAGGAGTTCAGCCGCGAGACCCCGCTGACCGTCGGCTCCCCGCAGGAGGTCATCGAACGCACGCTGTCCTTCCGCGAGTACGTGGGCGACTACCAGCGCCAGCTGTTCCTGGTCGACCACGCCGGACTGCCCCTGAAGACGGTCCTGGAGCAGCTCGACATCCTCGGCGAGGAGGTCGTCCCGGTGCTGCGCAAGGAGTTCGCGAACCTGCGGCCGGCCGGAGTGCCGGAGACCGCCCCGCTCCACCCCGCGGTCGTCTCGAACGCCTCGAACGCCTCGAACGCCTCGAAGGAGGTCTGACGTCATGCAGACGTTGAAGCTGGTCGCCGTGTCCGCCGGACTCAGCGCGCCCTCGTCCACCCGGCTGCTCGCCGACCGGCTTCTCCAGTCGGCCCGGTACCGGCTGGCCGAGCAGGAGTACGCCGTCGACGTCGAGGTCGTCGAACTGCGCGACCTGGCCGTCGACATCGCGAAGAACTTCGTGACGGGATTCCCGTCGGCGGCGCTGGAGGAGGCCATCGAGAAGGTGACGTCGGCGGACGGCGTCATCGCGGTGACGCCCGTCTTCACCGCCTCCTACAGCGGCCTGTTCAAGTCCTTCTTCGACCTGATCGACCCGGCGGCGCTGACCGGGACCCCGGTCCTCATCGGCGCGACGGGCGGCACGGCCCGCCACTCCCTGGTCCTGGACCACGCCCTGCGCCCCCTCTTCGCCTACCTCCGCGCCTCCGTCTCCCCCACCGCGGTCTACGCGGCCTCGGAGGACTGGGGCACCGGCGGCGACGAGTACACGGAGGGCCTGCCGGCCAGGATCACCCGCGCGGGGAACGAGTTCGCGGACGTGGTGGCGGGGAGGCCGGCCCGTCGCCCCGAGGACGACGAGATCGTCCCCTTCGAGCAGCAGCTGGCGGACTTGCGCCTGAACTGAGGGACACCCCACCGGGTCGGTGCGGGCCGGCGGCCCGCCCGCCGCGCGGGCCGCGCCCGGCGGGGCGGTGCCCCCGCCCACCCCCGTGCGGGCCGCGCCCGGGTGGGCGGCTCCCCCTGCCCGTGTGGGCAATCGTCCCGCTGGGGCGGGACGGGTGGGCACACGGGACGGCGCCCTCAGCGGCGCCTCCGCGTTCCGCGCCTGAACCCGCACCGAAAGCGGCGGTGCACACCTGGTGCGGGTTCAGGCACGGGAGCCTCGGGCGCCGGCAGGGCGCGGGTCCGTTGTGCCCACCCGTTCCGCCCCAGCGGAACGACTGCCCACAACGGGGGTGGGCGCGGGCACCGCCCGGCGGGCGCGCCCACAACGGGGGGCGCCGTAGGGCAGGGGAGGTCACCACGGGGCCGGGTGGCCCGCCGCGTCCTCGTGCGTGTAGAAGAGGTAGAACGCCGCGCCCGCGGTCACCACCCCCACGATCAACCCCAACAGCGCCGACGAGTAGACGCTCGCGTTCGAGAGGCTGTACAGGAAGCCGACCGCGATGCCGGCCAACGCGCCCCACGCGACGGCGCGACCCTCGCGCGGCAGGGCGCGCCCGTACCGCCGGAGGGCGTACAGGGCGACGGCGAGGACGACCGCGGAGACGAGGCCCAGCCAGAACTGTCCCCAGCTGAGCCCACCGCCGTGGCGGGCGTTCACCTCCGCGTAGAACCCGTACAGGACGCCGATCGTGACCGGGAGTCCCCAGCCGTTCGTGCTGACGCGGCGCCGCGTGGGCACCGCTGCGTGTGCGGCCATGGCAGGAGCTCCTTCGTGTCCGGCCCCCCTGGTTCCGGTTCCCGCACCCTCCAGGGCACACCCCCGCCCGGCGGCCCGCAAGTGGATCACGGTCCCTCGGCCGCCACCGCCGCCAGCCGGGCGAGGGCCTCGTCCAGTACCGCGACCGGCGGTGACGCGAGGCCCAGCCGGACGGCGTCGGGGGCGCCGGCGCGACCGGCCGCGAAGGCGCTGCCGGGGGTGACCGCCACGCCCGCGCGTGCGGCGGCGGCCGCCGTGAAGGTCTCCGCGCGCCAGGGCGCGGGCAGCTCCCACCAGCAGTAGTAGGCGTGCGGGGAGGTCCGGAGCGCGTGCCCGGCGAGCCGCCGCAGGAGGAGCGCGTGCCGGGCCCCGGCGTCGGCCCGTTTGGCGGCGACGGCCTCGGCGACCGTGCCGTCGCCGGTCCAGCGGGTGGCGGCGGCGAGGGCGAGTCCGCCGGCCGTCCAGGCGCCGGAGCGCAGGGCGTCGGCCACCGCCGTACGGAGCCTTCCCGGCGCCACCACGTAGCCGACCGTCAGACCGGGGACGAGCCGCTTCGAGAGGCTGTCGACCAGGAGGACCCGCTCCGGCGCGTGCGCGGCGAGCGGCGCGGGCGCGCCGGGGTCGAGGAAGGCCCAGGTGGTGTCCTCGACGGCGGTGAGGTCCAGGTGGCGGAGGAGTTCGGCGAGTTCGGCCCGCCGCGCCTCGCCGAGGGTCGTGGAGAGCGGGTTGTGCAGGGTGGGCTGGAGGTAGACGGCGGAGAGCGGTGCGGTCCGGTGGGCGGCGGCCAGCGCCTCCGGCCGTACCCCTTCCGCGTCGAGGGCGAGGGGGACGAGCCGGATGCCGAGCCGTTCGGCGACCGCTTTGACCAGGGGGTACGTGAGGGCTTCGACGCCGACGCGGCCGCCGGGCGGCACGAGGGCGGAGAACGCGGCGGCGATGGCCTGGCGGGCGTTCCCGGCGAAGAGGACGTTCTCGGGGTCCGGCGCCCAGCCGGGCCGGGCGAGCACGGTCGCCGCCGCCTCCCGGGCCTCGGCCGTACCGGTCGCGGCGGCCGGGCGGGAGACGGCCTCGGCGAGCACGTCGGGCCGGGCGAGCGCCGCGAGCGCGCGGGCCATCAGCTCCGACTGCTCCTCGGCGACCGGGTAGTTGAGCTGGAGGTCGACGGGCGCGGCGCCGGTCGCCTCGGCGAGGGCGGGCCCGGGCAGCGGGGGTGCGGCGCGGACGAAGGTGCCGCGGCCGACCTCGCCGACGACGAGGCCGCGGCGGGCCAGCTCCCCGTACACCCGGATCGCCGTCGAGTTCGCGATCCCGTGGCGGCGGGCGAACACCCGCTGCGGCGGCAGCCGGTCGCCGGGACGCAACCGCCCGTCCCGTACGGCGGCCTCGACCCGGTCCGCGATCCTCCGGTACTCCTCCACCCGGTCCGCCCCCTCCCCATTGCACCGAGAGCAAAGATCTTATTGCACCGAGCAGTTGGGGCTGCCTAGCCTGCGTCCATGCCCACCTTCCACGAGGACCGGGGCACCGGCCCCGCCCTTCTCCTCATCCACGGCCACCCCTTCGACCACACCATGTGGCAGCCGCAGATCGACCGCTTCTCCCGCGCCGGACACCGCGTGATCGCCCCCGACCTGCGGGGATACGGCGCCACGCCCCTGGGCGCGACGACCGGTGCCACCGGCCTCGACGACTTCGCCGAGGACCTCGTCGCCCTCCTCGACGAACTCGGCATCGACGACTGCGTCGTCGCCGGCCTCTCCATGGGCGGCCAGATCGCCATGGAACTCGTCCGCCGTCACCCCGAACGGGTCCGGGGCCTCGTCCTCGCCGACACCTTCCCCGCCGCCGAGACCGAGGACGGCAAGAAGACCCGGAACGCCATGGCCGACCGGCTCCTGCGGGAGGGCATGCGCGGATACGCCGACGAGGTCCTCGACCGGATGGTCGCCCCGTACAACACGCACGCCGCGCCGCACGTCCACCGCATGATGTGCGCCACCGACCCGGTCGCCGCGGCGGCCGCCCTGCGCGGGCGGGCCGAGCGCCCCGACCACCGGGAGACGCTCGCCGCCGTCACCGTCCCCGCACTCGTCATCGTCGGCCGCGACGACACGTACACCCCGGTGGAGGACGCGGAGGAGATGCACGCCCTGCTCCCCCACTCGACGCTCACCGTGATCGAACGGGCCGCGCACCTGCCCAATCTGGAACGGCCCGAGGAGTTCGACGCGGCCCTCGACGCCTTCCTTCGCTCACTCGTTCGGACCAGCTGAAGGTTCGGAGCCGTACGAACGCGCCGACGATGGGGCCATGAGCCAGAACACCGCGCCCCGCAAGACGGGCACCCAGCCGAGCACCGCCGGATCCTGGGCCGCCGGCGGCACCCTCTTCGCCGGCGTCCTCATGCTGGTCACCGGCTTCATGGACGTCTTCCAGGGCATCGCCGGCATCGCCGAGGACGACGTCTACACCCGCATCGGTGACTACGTCTTCAAGTTCAACCTGACCACCTGGGGATGGATCCACCTGATCCTCGGCGTCATCGTCGCCATCACCGGCGTCGGCATCCTCAAGGGCGCCGAGTGGGGCCGGGTCGCCGGCATCTCGCTGGCCTCCCTCAACCTCCTCCTCCAGTTCCTCTTCCTGCCCTACCAGCCGTGGTGGGCGCTCTTCTCCATGGCCATCTCGATCTTCGTGATCTGGGCGCTGGCGACGGACGAGACGTACGGCCCGAACGAGCGGTTCTGAGACGCCGACCATGAAACGAGACGAACGAGGAGGACGGGGAGACCGGAGAACCGGAATCGTCCTCACCACCGCCACCGCCACTGTGCTCCTCGCCCTCACCGGCTGCGACACCGCCAAGGACAAGGCCGGCCAGATCGTCTCCTCCGCCACGGCGGCCGTCGCCTCGGCCGCCCAGGAGAAGATGAACCAGGTCAAGGACGGGGTGAACGCCACCGGAGACGTACGGGCCGGAGCCACGCGCACGGACGGGGACCGCACGGTCGCCGAGATCACCGCGACCAACCCCAAGGACCAGAACGCCGACTACACGATCATGGTCAACTTCCGTGACACGGACGGGAACTTCCTCGACTCCGTCGTCCTGAACATCAACGACGTCGAACCCGGGAAGTCCAAGACCGGTACCGCGCGCAGCAACCGGACCCTCTCGGGCGAGACGAAGGCGGAGATCGCGCAGGCGCTCCGCCACTGAACCGCGGGCCCTCCTCGACCTGCGCGCCCGGCGCCGATCCGCCACGCTGGAAGGCATGGACAACGACGAGATCCTGGACGACATCGGCGCCCTCGTCGAGGAGGAGCGCGCCCTGCGGCAGCGCACCGGCGGACTCCTCCCCGAGGAACGCACCCGCCTCGCGGAACTCGAGGTACGCCTCGACCAGTGCTGGGACCTGTTGCGGCAGCGGCGCGCGAAGGCGGAGTTCGGGGAGGATCCGGACACGGCGGCCCTCCGCCCGGCCGCAGAGGTCGAGTCCTACCGCAACTGACCCCCACCCACCGAGCCGGCACCCCGCCCGCGCGGGGCCCACGCTCTGCGGGACGGCGCCCCCGCCCACCCGCCGTGTGGGCAATCGTCCCGCTGGGGCGGGACGGGTGGGCACACGGGACGGCGCCCTTCAGCGGCGCCTCCGCGTTCCGCGCCTGGACCCGCACCGAAAGCAGCGGTGCACGGGGTGCGGGTCCAGGCACATGAGCCTCGGGCGCCGGCAAGGGCGCTGGTCCGTTGTGCCCACCCGTTCCGCCCCAGCGGAACGACTGCCCACAACGGGGGGCGCGGGGGTGGGCACCGCCCGGCGGGCGCGCGTCCACAACGGGGGCGCGGGGTGGGCCACCGCCCCGGCGGGGCGCAGGTCCTACACGGGGGTGGGCACCGCCCGGTGGGCGCAACCCACAACGGGGGCGCGGGGGCGGGCCCCGCCTGACGGGCGCAGCCCGCGGCGTGGGGGTGTCGTCCCGTGGGGTGGGTGTTCAAGGCGAGGGTTCAAGGGCCTCGCGGCGTACGTTGGTCGCATGGCTCGGCCCCCGCGGATCACCCCGCCCACCTGGCTCACCGCCGGCCTGAGGCCGGCCCCCGCACCGATCCCCTGGGCCGCCGCCGCCCGCGCCTCCGTCGCCCTGTCCGTGCCGCTCGCCGCCGGCCTGGCGGCAGGGCAGCCGGCGTACGGGGCGCTGGTCTCGATGGGCGCGCTCTCCGGCGTGATCGGGGACACCGCCGACGCCTACCGGATGCGGGTCTTCAACATCGCGGTGCCGCAGGCGTTCGGCGCCCTCGGGGTCACCCTGGGGACCCTCGTCTTCGGGCACGGGTGGGCCGCCGTCGCCACCCTCACCCTCGTGGCCCTGGTCTCCGGGATGATCTCCTCGATCGGCGCGGTCGCCTCCGTCTCCGGTCTGCTGCTCCTCCTCAACGCGGTCGTCGGCGCGGGCCTGCCGATGCCCGACCCGTGGTGGAAGGCGCCCGTCCTCCTCGGTCTCGGCGGCCTGTTCGTCCTCGTCCTCACGCTCCTCGGCTGGCCGATGCGCCGCGCCGCCCCCGAGCGGGAGGCCGTGGCGGCGACGTACCGGACCGTCGCCGAGCTGTACGAGGCGACCGGCACGGCCGCGTACGACGAGAAGCGGCAGGCCGTCACCGCCTCCCTCAACCAGTCGTACGACCTGGTCCTCGCCCGCCGGGCCCGCCAGCACGGCCGCGCCGCCCCGCTGGTGCGGATCCTGGCCCAGCTCAACGTGGTCATCCCGCTCGTGGAGGCCGCCCCCGCCGCGCATCTGCGGGCCCGCCTGGTCGGCCCGCTGTCCCCGGCGATCCCGGCGGCGGTGCGGGGACTCGCGGACGCCGTCGAGGAGGGCCGCACCGGCACCCCCGCCCTGGACGGCCTGCCGGCGCCCGAGCGGCCGGCCGAGAGGGCCGTCGACCACGCCCTGCGGCACGCGGCGGCCGTCGTCCACGAGGCGGACCCCGATCCGTACGGCGTCGACGACCGCCTCGGCCGGCCCGCCGCGCTCCGGGTCCGGGCCCGCCGGGCGGCCCGCGCGGTCCTGCTCTCCGAGGCGTCCTGGCGGTACGGCCTGCGGCTGGCGCTCTGCGTCGGCCTCGCGCAGGCCCTGGTCTCGCTGATCCCCGTGCCCCGCTCGTACTGGGTGGCGCTCACCGTCACGTTCGTCATGAAGCCGGACTTCGGCTCGGTCTTCTCGCGGGCCGTGCTCCGCGCCGCCGGCACGGCCGCCGGGCTGGTCCTGGCCGCCCTGGTCCTGTCCGAGGTGCCGCGCGGCTGGTGGGACGTGCCGGTGATGATGGTGCTCGCGGCGCTCATCCCGGCCTTCTCCGCGAAGGGGTACGCCTTCCAGACCGCGGCCATCACCCCGGTCATCCTGCTGCTCTCCGACATCCTCAACCACCAGGGCTTCGACCTCGTCCTGCCGCGGCTGTACGACTCGCTCATCGGCTGCGGGATCGCGCTGGTCGCCGGCTACCTGCTCTGGCCGGAGTCCTGGCACGCCCGGATCGGGGACCGGCTCGCGGACGCGGTCGCGGACACCGCCGCGTACGTGGAACGGGCCTTCGGCACCGGAGCGGACCACGCCGAACGGCTCCGGGCCCGCCGGAAGCTCTACCGGGACCTGTCGACCGTCCGCTCGGAGTTCCAGCGGGCCCTGACCGAGCCGCCGCCGACGGGCGCCCGGGCCGCCGCCTGGTGGCCGCTCGTCGTCGCCGTGGAGCGGATCGTGGACGCGACGACCGCCGCCCGGATCCGGGTCGATCACGGCGCCCCGGCGCCCGACCCGGCGGAGGTCGCCGCCGTGGAGCGGGAGTTGCGGGAGCTCGCGGACGGACTGCGCGACACCGACACCCTCGTGGAGGTCCGCGCGGAGCTCCCCGGCGACGAGAACGACGAGAACGGAGTCCTCGCACCGCTCCGCCGGGAGGTGAGCGCGGCCCGCGCCGTCGCCGGTCCCGACCTGCGGTAAACCCTCCTCGGGGGGCGTGCGGGAGAACTTACCGGCGGTCACGGAACGGAACCCTCCCCACCACCGTTACCGGAAGCCACCCGGGCGACTACGATGCGCTCGATTGACCGTGATCCGCGCCCGTCGCCGCCGGAAACCGGCCCGACGGGCGTGCCGCTCAGTCCTGCCACAGCCCTGCCGAACCCAGCCCCGCCAAGCCCGGCCCCGCCGAATCCCCGCCTCAGCCCCCGCGCCCCCCGAGGACCCGCCATGCGCACCACCACGAACAGAGGGCTCCAGCCCAACGTCCTCGGCACCTTCGACACGATCGTGATGGCCGTCGCCGGCAGCGCCCCCGCCTACTCGCTGGCCGCGACCACCGCCGTCCTCTTCGGCGCGGTCGGCCTCGCCGGGCCCGCCGCGCTGCTCTACTGCGCGATACCGATGCTCGGCATCGTCCTCGCGTACGCCCGCCTCGGCCGCATCGACGTCAACGCCGGTGCCGGGTACTCCTGGGTGGGCCGCACCCTCCACCCCTTCCTCGGCTTCCTCTCCGGCTGGGCGCTCGTCTTCGCCGCCACCGTGTTCATGGTGGCCGGCTCGCTGCCCGCCGGCTCCCTCACGCTCTCCCTGTTCGACCGGGACCTCGCCGCGAACACCCCGCTCGCCGCGGCCGTCGGCGCCGGCTGGTTCCTGATGATGCTGCTCGTCGTCCTGGGCGGCGCCCGGCTGACCGTACGGGCGCAACTCGTGATGTCCGGGGTCGAGATGCTGATCCTGCTCGCCTTCGTCCTGGCCGCCGTCGCGCACCGGGGCCGGGCCACCGCCTTCGACTGGTCCTGGTTCGCGCTCGACCACTTCCACGGGCCGGACACCTTCGCCGCCGGGGCGCTGATCGCCGCGTTCTACTACTGGGGCTGGGACGTCACCAGCAACCTCAGCGAGGAGACCCGCGACAGCCGCCGGACCGCCGGGCTCGCCGCGCTCGTCGGCGTCGGCTTCGTCTTCCTCCTCTTCGAGGCCTTCACCGTCGCCGTCAACGTCCTGCTGAGCGCCGAGGAGATCCGCGCCGCCGGACCGAACGTCCTCGCCGTCCTCGGCCAGGAGATCTGGCCCGGCGTCGGCGGCAAACTGCTCGTCGTGGCGGTCCTGCTGTCCACCGTCGCCACCCTGGAGACCACGCTCCTCCAGGTCACCCGCTCGCTCTTCGCGATGGGCCGCGACCGGACCCTGCCGGCCGCGCTCGGTCTCGTGCACCGCCGCTGGAACACCCCGTGGGTCGCGATCGCCGCCGTCGGCGGTGCCGCGCTCCTGATGTTCTGCGCGGCCGCGGCGGCCGGCTCGGTGCAGCGGATCCTCAGCGACGCCGTGGCCGCGATCGGCCTCCAGATCGCCTTCTACTACGGCCTGGCGGGCATCGCCGCCGTCGTCGCGTACAAGGCGGTCCTGTTCCGCTCCGTACGGAACCTGGTCCTCGGCGGCCTCTGGCCGCTGCTCGGCTCCGCGTTCATGCTCTGGGCCTTCGTCGAGTCCCTCGGCGAACTCTCCACGACCGCCCTCACCATCGGCCTGGGCGGACTGCTCCTCGGCGTGGTCCCGCTCCTCGTCTACTGGCGGAAGGGCAGCGACTACTACCGCCCGGCCCGTCTCGACGCGGTCCGCGCGCTCGCGGCGGCGGAGGGCTCGGCCCCGGTCGGCCGCCCGCGCACGGGCACCCGCGACAAGAGCTACGCGACGGACTTCTGACGCGCCCCTCGCACGCCCCAGCCGCTTCCGACCCGCACGAACCTCCGCGACAGCGACTTCTGACGGCAGCCGAACCCGAAGGAGGCCCCCGATGGCCGTACGACGCCGCTCCGTACGCCCGGCGCGTCCGGAGCGCTTCGCGCCCGACTTCGACCCGGACTTCGGGGACCGGGCGCTGACCGAGGCGCGCCACGACATCGTCATCGGCCGCTGGCAGGGCGTACGGGACCTGCTCGCCGCCACCGGCACGGACTGGGCGCGCCGCACCCACCGGCTGCGGCTCCTCTCGCACGCCGCCGCCGGCAGCTCCACCGTCGAGACCTGGCGGGCCGCCGAGCCCGGCAACCCCGACGCCGCCGTGCTGCGGGCCGCGACCGAGGTGGTCCGGGTCTTCGACGCGGCCATCGCGGCCGGCCGGGGCGCCACCATCGAGCGGGGCCGGATCGACGCCGCCGTCGACGCCTGCCGGAGCGCGGCCGAGGCCGCGCCGGCCGACCCGATGCCCTGGGTGTCGCTGCTCTCGGTGGCCCGGCTGTACGAGGGCGGGGTGCCGCGCCGCGAACTGCGCCACTGGTTCGACGAGTTGCGCCGCCGCGATCCGTACAACACCGAGGGCCACATCCAGGTGCTCCGCTACTGGTCGGCGCGGTGGCACGGCACGCACGGCAGCATGTACGACTTCGCCCGTGACGCGGCGGGCGTGGCCCCGCCCGGCTCGCCGCTGCCGGTCCTGGTGCAGGTGGCGCGGGTCGAGGAGTACCGGTACGTCGCGGACGGGGCGCTCGGCCGGGGCCCGGTGCGCGGCTTCGACCAGCACTGGAAGCACGAACTGGCGGTGACCGAGCTGCGCCGTACCCACGCGCGCTGGATCGGCGGGCGGGACCCGGAGCTCCCGGTGGCGCCGGAAGAGGTGGGCGACCTCAACTTCCTGGCGCACGCGGCCTGTTACGCCGGGCAGGTGGAGATCGCCCGGGAGCTGATGGGGATGCTGGGCGCGCGGGCGGCGTGGGTGCCGTGGTCGTACACGGGCGACCCGGAGGAGCAGTTCACGAGGTTCAGGGAGGGCCTGGGAGTGGGATGACCCCCCTCCCAGGCCCGGGGGCCCAGGTCCCGGGAACCTGTCGGCCCCCGGAGGCCCAGGCCCCGGGAACCTCCTAGACGCCGATGTCGCGGCCGTCCGTGCGCCACACGGAGACGACGGCCGGGCGGACGATCCTGCCCGGCCCGTCGGGCCAGACGGAGGCGGGCTTCTCGACGGAGGCGCCGTCGACCTCGCCCGGGTGCTGCACGGAGACGAGGACGCGGCGGTCCTGGACGAGCGGGCCGCAGGTCTCGGCGCCGGTCGGGACGGTCAGGAACTGCTTGAGCTCACCGCGCCGCTCGCCGCGCGTGGCGACGCCGAACAGGCCGTCGTGCGAGCCGAGCTGGTTGCCGTCGGTGGAGATCCACAGGTTGCCGTGCGGGTCGAAGGCGACGTTGTCCGGGCAGGAGATCGGGGAGACCTTCTCCTTGGGGAAGCCGGCGAAGTAGGTGGCCGGGTCGGAGGGGTCTCCGGCGACGAGGAACAGCCGCCAGGCGAAGCCGTCGCTCGACGGGTCGTCCCAGTGCTCGGAGAGCTCCAGGACGTGGCCGTGCTTGTTGACGTTGCGCGGGTTGGCCTCGTCGGCGGGGGCGTTGCCCGTGGTGCCGCGCTTGGAGTTGTTGGTGAGCGCGACGTAGACGCGGCCGCTGCGCGGGGACGGCTCGACGTCCTCGGGACGGTCCATCTTCGTCGCGCCGACCTTGTCGCCGGCGAGGCGGGTGAAGACGTACACCTCCTCGGCGGTCATGCCGGGGACGTGCGAGACGGCGCCGTCGGGACCGGCCGTGGCGAGCGGGATCCACACGCCGGAACCGTCGAACTCGCCGTCGGAGGGCAGCTTGCCGGTGCCGTCGATCTCGGCGGCGGGCGAGTCGCCGGTGAACTTGGCGACGTACAGGGTGCCCTCGTCGAGGAGGGTGAGGTTGTGCTCGTGGGCGGAGCGGGAGGACCCCTTCTTCATCCGCTTGGACGAGACGAACTTGTAGAGGTAGTCGAACCGCTCGTCGTCGCCCATGTAGACGACCGGACGGCCGTCCTCGGTGAGCCGGGGCTGAGCGGCCTCGTGCTTGAAGCGGCCGAGCGCGGTGCGCTTGCGGGGCGTGGACTCCGGGTCGTACGGGTCGAGCTCGACGACCCAGCCGAAGCGGTGCACCTCGTTGGGCTCCTGCTTGAGGTCGAAACGCTTGTCGAAGCGCTCCCACTTCCGCTCGGAGGCCCCGGTGCCGACGCCGTACCGCTTGTCGGTGGCGCTCGACCCGTTGGCGAAGTACTGGTTGATGTTCTCCTCGCCGTGGAGCGTGGTGCCCCACGGGGTGGTGCCGCCGGAGCAGTTGTTGAGCGTGCCGAGGACGGTACGGCCGTCCGGGTCGGCGGAGGTCCTGACGAGGGCGCTGCCGGCCGCCGGACCGGTGAGCTCGAACTCGCTGGTGGCGGTCAGGCGCCGGTTGAGCCGGTGCCGGGTGACGGCGGTGAGCCTGCCGGTGCGGTGCTCCTCCTGGACCACGACGACGCCGAGGCCGTGCGCGGCCCAGGCGATCTCGACCTGCTCGCGGGTCGGGTTCTCGGGGTCGTACCCCCGGAACATCAGCACCTCGTCGGTGTACTCGTGGTTGGCGACGAGGACCTGGCGGTGCGGCTCGTGGCGCAGCGGCAGGAGGGAGAGGAAGTCGTTGTTGTAACCGAACTGGCCGGCCTGGGCGGCGGCGGTCTGGTTCTCGGAGTCGAAGGCGGGCGCGCCGCGGAGGATGGGATCGCCCCAGCGTACGACCACGTTCTGGCCGTACCCGGCGGGGACGGTGACCCGGTCGTCGGTGTTGGGCGCGACGGGGGTGAACCGGAGCCCGCGGGCGCCGTCGGCGGGCTCCGCCTTCTGCGGCTGCGGCTGGGCGACGGCCTCCTGGGCGTTCCCGAGGGTAGCGGCCCCGCCGACGGCGGAGGCGACGGTCACGACGGCGGCGGCGCGCAGCGCGGAACGGCGGGAGAGCGCGCCGGCGATGACGTCGCCGACGTACTCGTTGTCGCTGGTGTTGGGGACGTCATGGAAGCAGGCGTCACCGCAGCGGAACCGGCAGGTGAGGGCGGAACGACCGCCTCCGTGCGGGTTCGTGCTCAGCAGCGGCAGCAGTTTGCGCACTTCGTCCTCCTCCGGCGCGGACCGCGCCGACGTGGTGTCGGGATTGCTTCGGCGGCGACGCTATGGGCGTAGATCTGCACGGGGACGGCGCCGGAGTGAACGCCGCATGAATGCACGGCAACCGGCGGCGACCGGGTCATCGGAGGCGGGAGGGGCGGCCGCTAACCTTACGTATCCGCCCTGGCCAGGGATGAACGTCCCGAAACGCCCAGTACGGACATTCACACTGCACCCCCACTCATGCGAAAGGGTTCGCCCATGGGTATTCGGAGCATGCTGCGCAAGGTGTTCGGCCGGGACCGCGAGGAGTCCCCGGCAACCTCCGTCCCGCCCCAGACGCGTGAGACCCCGGAGGCCGTGGAGACGGCGGAGACGGTGGCCCCGGAGGCACCGGCGGGCTCGGCGGAGACCGGGGGCTCGACGGAGACCGGGGAGGCCGTGGAGCCCCGGGAAACGGCGGAGCCCCGGGAGGCCCCGGAGACGGCGGCCCGCCGGGCGGCGGACGACCTGGTGGCGGCGGCCTTCGACAACCCGCAGATCCCGAGGGCGCGGACGGCCGACGACGGGGAGACGGGGAGGACGACCACGGCTTCCGAGCCGTCCGCCGCCGCGGAGCCGGTGGCCGAGGCCTCTGCGGAGCCGGCTGTGGAGCCGGTTGCCGAGGAGCCGGCCGAGGCCGTGGACGCGGCGACGCCGGAGGCCGAAGAGGCGACGGCGGACGCGGCGGCCGAGACGACGGTCACCGGTGAGCGACAGGAGACGGCGGAGCCGGAGGAGGCCGCTGCCGACGAGGCGCGGGCCGAGGCGGACGTTCCGGCGACGCCGGAGGCGGCCGTCGCCACGGACGCCGACACGGAGGCGTCCGACACCGCCGTCGAGGCGGAGGCGGAGATCGCCGACGAGCCGCAGACCGAGGCCGCCGCCCCGGCGGAGCCGGAGACGCAGGCGCAGGATGTCGAGGTCGCGACCGACGAGGCCCGGACGGAGGCGGTGGTCGTCGCGGACGACACGGACCCGGCGGAGCCGGAAGCGGACGAGCCGCAGGCCGAAGCCGCCGCCCCGGCGGAGCCGGAGGCCGTCGAGGCCGCGGACGAGTCCACCGCCCCGGCCGATCCGGTCGCCGCGGCGGCCGAGCCGGAGGCCCAGGCCGTCGAGACCCAGGCCGTCGAAGTCGCGGCCGCCGACGCCCCGGCCGAAGAAGCCCGGGCCCAGGACACCGCCCCCGCTCCCACCCCCGCCCTCCCCCTCGCCGCAGTCAAGGCCGCCGCCCCGCATCTCGCGGACGCGTACAAGGCCGCCGGGGCGCAGCTCAAGAAGCAGGGGCTGACGGGCGCGCGGGCGGCCGTGTACCTCGTGGTGGACCGGTCGGGTTCGATGCGCGGGTACTTCAAGGACGGTTCCGTGCAGCGGCTCGCCGAGCAGGTCACCGCGCTCGCGGCGCACCTCGACGAGGACGCCACGGTCACGACCGTGTTCTTCTCGACGGACATCGACGGCACGGTCGACCTGACCCCCGCCGACCTCACCCCCACCCGGATCGAGGAGATCAACGGCACCCTCGGCCGCCTGGGCCGCACCAACTACCACCGCGCCGTGGAGGAGGTCCTCGCCCACCACGAGAAGGCGGACCCGGCCCGCCCGGCCCTGGTGGTGTTCCAGACGGACGGCGCGCCGGAGTCGAGGACGGCGGCGACGCAGGCCCTCGCCGAGGCGGCGGAGAAGCCTCTGAACTGGCGGTTCGTGGTCTGGGGCGAGGAGGACAACAAGGCCTTCGACTACCTCCGGAAGCTCGACGGCACCCCCCGTACGTCGGCGTACTTCGCGGGTGTGACCCCCGTCGAGGCGACGCACGCGGCGTTCTTCAAGGGCCTGCTGGCCGGCCTGGAGCTCTAGGCGCGAGAGGTACGAGAAGCGCGAGAGGCACGCGAGGCAGGCGAGGCACGAGAGGTACGAGAGTCGGTGGCGGTGACCGGCAGGGTCACCGTCACCACCAGCCCGCCGCCCTCCGCGGCGGACCGCGCCACGGCCCGTACGGTCCCGCCGTGCGCGACGGCGATCGACCGCACGATGGAGAGCCCGAGCCCCGCGCCGGGCCCCATCCGGTCCCGCCCCTCCCCCCGCCGGAAGGGTTCGAAGAGCCCGTCGACGTCCCCGGCTGGAACGACCGGCCCGGTGTTGACGACGGTGAGGACCCCGTCCTCGGCCCGTACGCCCACCTCGCCCCCCGGCACGTTGTAGGCGACGGCGTTCGCGACGAGGTTCCGTACGAGCTGCGCGAGCAGCACCCGGTTCCCCCGTACGACACCGCCGTCGGCGACCACGCGCGCGTCCGGGTGCTCCTCGGCGACGACCTCCCCGAGCGGCACGTCCTCCTGTTCGGCGAGCCCCCGCTCGCTCCGCGCGAGGAGCAGCAGCCCGTCGATGAGGCGCTCGCTGCGCCGGTTGGCGTCGAGGAGGACCTGCCGGACGTCGCAGTCGTCGTCGAGCCCGATCTGGATCGCGGCGCGCTGGGTGGCGAGCGGGGTGCGCAGTTCGTGGGAGGCGTTGGCGATGAACCGGCGCTGGCTGTCGAAGGCGGTCTCCAGGCGCCCGAGCAGTGCGTCGATCGTGTCGCCGAGTTCCTTGAGCTCGTCGTCGGGCCCGCGCACGGCCAGCCGGTCGCCGAGGTTCCGCTCGGAGAGCAGGCGGGCGCGGGCGGTCATCTCGTGGACGGGCCGCAGGACGCGTCCGGCGGTCCACCAGCCGACGACGACGGCGCCGCAGGCCATGACGAGCAGGCCCAGGGAGGACCACATGAGCATCTGCTCGCCGGCGGCACGGCTGACGTCGTCGCCGATGCGGTAGGCCTCGGCGACGGCGACGTCGTCGTCCGCCCGTGCGACGATCACCTCGGCGTCGGCGTCCGTACCGGCCCTGACCAGCAGGTTCACCAGGAGCAGCAGCACCGCGCCGAGAACGAGGAAGACGCCTCCGTAGACGAGGGCGATGCGGGTGCGGATGGTGGACCCGGCGCCGAGGAGCCCGGGGCGGCCGCTCATAGCGCGTACCCCACGCCCTGCACGGTCCGGATGAGGCCCGGCTCGCCCAGCTTGGCCCGCAGCTTGCTCATGCACACCCTCACGGCCCCGGTGAAGGGATCGGCGTGGGCGTCCCAGGCGCGTTCGAGGAGTTCCTCGGCGGAGACGACGGCGCCGTCGGCCTCCAGGAGGAGCTGGAGGACGGAGAACTCCTTGGGGGAGAGGTCGAGGTCCCGCCCGTCGCGGACGGCGGTCCGCCGGACGGTATCCATGAGGAGGCCGTCGCGTTCCAGGAGCGGGGGCAGGGCGGGGCGGGCGGAGCGGCGCCGGAGGGCGCGGACGCGGGAGACGAGCTCGGGGAAGTCGAAGGGCTTGCCGAGGTAGTCGTCGGCACCGAGGTCGAGGCCGTCGACGCGGTCCTCGACGGCGGAGGAGGCGGTGAGCATGAGGATCCGGGTGGGGGACCCGGCGGCGACGAGCCGCCGGGCCACGTCGTCGCCGTGGACGCGGGGCAGGTCTCGGTCGAGGACGAGCACGTCGTACGGCCCGGGGGCGCCGTACGGACCGGGGGTGCCGGCACCGCCGTACGAGGGCAGCCCGAGCGCCTCCAGTGCGTCGTCCCCGGCGTGGACGGTGTCGACGGCGAAGCCGGCCCGCCGCAGGCCGGTGGCGAGGAGGGCGGCGAGGTCGAGCTCGTCCTCGGCTACGAGTACACGCATGCCGCTCATCATCCACATCCCCCGGTTCACGGATGTGAGTGGATCTTCGTACGACGGTTAGGATTTCGACCATGGCGGCCACTGGATCCGAGAAGCAGGGGACGAAGGCGTACTACGTCACGACCCCCATCTACTACGTCAACGACGCTCCTCACCTGGGCCACGCCTATACGACCGTCGCAGGCGACGTGCTCACGCGCTGGCACCGTCAGCGCGGCGAGAAGGTGTGGTACCTCACCGGCACGGACGAGCACGGTCAGAAGATCATGCGCACGGCCGAGGCGAACAACGTCACGCCCCAGGCCTGGTGCGACAAGCTCGTCGAGGAGGCGTGGAAGCCCCTCTGGGAGCACCTGAACATCGCGAACGACGACTTCATCCGTACGACGCAGAAGCGTCACACGGACCGCGTCCAGGAGTTCGTGCAGGACCTGTACGACAAGGGCGAGATCTACAAGGGCGGGTACGAGGGCCCGTACTGCGTGGGCTGCGAGGAGTACAAACTCCCCGGTGACCTCATCGAGGCGGAGGACGGCACCAAGCTGTGCCCGATCCACAAGAAGCCGGTGGAGATCCTCAAGGAGGAGAACTACTTCTTCAAGCTGAGCGAGTACGGCCCGAAGCTGCTGGAGTTCTACGAGGCGAACCCGGGCTTCATCCAGCCGGAGTCGGCCCGCAACGAGGTCGTGAACTTCGTCAAGCAGGGCCTCCAGGACCTCTCGATCTCGCGCTCGACGTTCGACTGGGGCATTCCGATCCCGTGGGACGAGAAGCACGTCATCTACGTGTGGGTCGACGCGCTCCTGAACTACGCCACGGCCGTCGGCTACAACGAGAACCCGGCGAAGTTCGAGGAGACGTTCCCGGCGGACGTGCACCTGGTCGGCAAGGACATCCTGCGGTTCCACGCAGTGATCTGGCCGGCGATGCTGATGGCGCAGGGCCTGCCGGTCCCGGGCCGGGTCGCGGCCAACGGCTGGCTGATGGTCGGCGGCGAGAAGATGTCGAAGTCGAACCTGACGGGCATCAAGCCGCAGGACCTGACCTCGCACTTCGGCGTGGACGCGTACCGCTGGTACTTCCTGCGCGCCATCGCCTTCGGCAGCGACGGCTCGTTCTCGTGGGAGGACTTCACCGCCCGCTACACGAGCGAGCTGGCGAACGACTACGGCAACCTCGCCTCGCGCGTGGCGGCGATGGTCGGCAAGTACTTCGGCGGCGAACTGCCGGCGTCGACGGCCGACGGCGACGCGGAGAAGGCGATCCACGAGGGCCTGGCCAAGGCCGTCGCGACGGCCGACGCGAAGATCGGCGAGGAGCTGGACTTCCAGGCCGGCATCCTGGCGATCTTCGACTTCGTGAAGCAGGTCAACGGCTACATCACGGAGCAGGAGCCGTGGAAGGTGGCCAAGGACGACTCTCCGGAGGGCAAGGCCCGCCTGGCGACGATCCTCTACACGGCCGCCGAGTCCCTCCGCGCCGTCGCCGTCCTCCTCAACCCGATCATGCCGGAGACCTCGCAGGCCCTCTGGGAGTCGCTGGGCGCCGAGGCGTCCCTGGGCGCCCTGGCGGACCAGCCGGTCCAGGACGCGGGCACGTGGGGCAAGCTCCCGGCCGGCGCGACGGTGACGAAGGGCGCGGTCCTGTTCCCGCGCCTGGAGGACCCGAAGAAGGACTGACGTCCGGCTTCTCGCGTACGAAGAAGGCCGCCGTCCCGGTGTGGATCCGGGGCGGCGGCCTTTTCGATGCCGTACGGGGGGTCACCAGGTCAGAGCCAGGGCGGCGACGGCGGGCGCCATGTAGACGAGCGGGAAGGGGGCGTGGCCGTAGGCGCGGGCCCGCAGGACGGTGATCACCGCTCCGGTGAAGTACAGGATGAGCCCGATGGCGGCGAGGGTGCCGATGACGGGGACGTAGAACCCGACGACGAGCCCGACGGCCCCGGCGACCTTGGCGGCCCCGAGCCAGTTCCACATCGCCCGCGGCACCCCGTACTCGGCCAGCGGCTCGACGACGAACTTGGCCCTGACGAAGATCGACACTCCGGAGAACCCGGCCATGAAGGCGGCGACGGCGGTGACGACGACGGCGGTGGTGGACATCTCGGCGAACATCTCGGGCTCCTTCAGCTGCCTTCCGTATCCGCCTCGACCGAGCCGGACACTGCACTGACGGAGGCGGGACGAGGTGTGTGACAGCCACGGAGAAATTTCTTTCCGGCGGCCCACGGGGCCGGGACGTGACGCACCACGGGGAAAGGCTTTGCGAGCCCTCGCGGCCTGACGCCAGTCTGGTGACGACCACAGCCGGGACGCCCAGACGGGAGGACGACGTGCCCGTGTCCGAGACCCTCGACCTTTTCAGCAGGCTCCAGGTCCACTCGGTGGTGGGGGGCGACGACTCCGACGGAGGAATCTGCACGGTCCGATGCATCGCCGGCGTCGCCCGGGTCGGGCAGGTCTTCGTTCCGGAGCGGGATCAGGGCACGGCGGAGCCCGAAGGCGCGGCGCTCACCTTGGAGGACATCGACAAGTACGGGCGGTCTCCGGAATCCATCGACCCTCCGCACAGCGCCGCCGTTCTCCTCTCGGGCGGGTCGCTCGACCGGCTGCGGGAAGGGGACGTCCTCGTGTCCCACCCGGTGCCCGACTGGCACCGGAAGCTCGAAGCGTGCGGCCTGCAGGTCCTGGACCTCGACAGATCACCCCTCTTGCCCGAAGTCCGCCGGGCCCACATCGCCTGGGCGGGGTACGAGGTGAAACCGACCGCTACGGTCAGCCTCGCGCGACCCGGTGTCGCAACAGAACTGGACCGCCAGTGGAATTCCCTGACTGCCTCCGTTCGACTCATGACGGAGGCGGGGGAGTTCTGCATGCCGTGGCCGGGCCGGGGCCTTTTCGAGATCGGCTGGATCCGCGTCAAGGACCTCGTCGGGGTCGACCTGCCCTCCCGCCTCCTGGCAGGCGCCGGCCTCACGGAGTTCCTGGCCGTTTCGGTGGACGGGCGGATCATGTGCGCCGTGTCCGACGAGGAGTACGACAAGTGGATCATCGTGCACCGGTTCGATGAAGAGCACCGTGGAACCTGACCGTCGGCCCGTCGTCCCGGTGCCGGTGGGCGGGCGTCTGGGCGCCACGGCGGCGCGCAGGTGCGCGGCGGGCTGCCGGGCGGTGGGCGCGGACCGAATCTCGACGCCCTCGACCCGCGGCTACGGGGCTGCGGGTTCCCGTGTGCGTCAGCCGCCGAGGGCGTACGCCACGAACCCGGACCACGCGGCGGGCGTGAGCGCGAGCTGCGGGCCGCCGAGGTTCTTGGAGTCCCGGACGTGGACGGCGCCGGGGGCGGTGGCGACCTCGATGCAGGAGTCGCCCTCGCTGCCACTGCTGTAACTGCTCTTGAACCACGCCAGTTCGGAGGCGTCCCCGGCCGAGGTGTTGCGGATCATGTCTCTCCCAGCAGTTGCTCGATGAGGGCCGTCGACTCACGGGGAGTGAGAGCCTGAGCCCGGATGATGCCATACCGCAACTCAAGGATATGGAGCTGTTTCCGCTCGGTCACCGGCCGGCCGTTGGCCACCACAGGAGACCGGCCGACCGCCGATCCGTCCCCGAACTTCAGCACCTCGATCCCGCCATCGATCCCGGCGTGCTCCTCCCGACTCATCGGCATGACCTGAAGCTCGACGTTCCGCAGTCGTCCGACCTCCAGCAGGTGCTCCAGCTGGTTGCGCAGCAGCGCCCGTCCGCCCAGCGGGCGTCGGAGCGTCCACTCCTCCAGGACGAAGCTGAGCTCGGGCACCGGGTCCTTCTCGAAGACGGTCTGCCGGGCCACACGGCCGGCCACCATCCGCTCCACGTCGTCCTGCGTGTACGCCGGGCGCCGCATGAGGAGCAGTCCGCGCGCGTACTCCGGGGTCTGCAGGAGGCCGTGGATGTTGAGCGGGTCGTAGAGCTGGAGCTCCACCGCCCTCGCCTCCAGGTTCGCGAGGTCACGGACCTTCTTCGGGTACCGCACCTTCGCGACGTCGTCCTTCATCGCCGCGATCAGCCCGCTCGCGTCCAGGACCTCGTCGGCCTTGTCCAGGTACTCGGGCCGGGGAATCCGCTTCCCGCCCTCGATCTTGTAGACGAGGTCCTCGCCGTAACCGACGGCGATCCCGAAGTCGGCGGCCCGCATCCCCACCGCTTCCCTCCGCAGCCTCAACTGCCGTCCCACGGTGGCGATGACGGCCAGTCCCCAGTCGTCGTCCGGGTCGACCTCCCACCCCGGCTCGTCCGCCTCGCTCTTGAGCTTCCGCACGCCGTCGTCCACCGACATACCGCACCCTTCCCTGGCCCCGCTTCATGGCGCGACACCCCTACCCTCCACAGAGGTCCGGACAGGCCGGACAGCAGTGGACAAGCCCCGGACAGTGACCCTACGCATCGGAGTCGTCACTGTTCACGGTAGCCAGGGGCGGCCACGCTCGGTGATGTGAATCAGCAGAACACCACCCAACTCCTTTTTCCTGCGCGCCACTTCAGCGTGCTCCTGTCATCCACGCCACGCGGGGCCCGGCTCGCCCGGCTGCTCGCCGTCGAGTGGATGCGGGATCACGAGGTCCCGTACCGCGTGGCCGAGACCGCCGCCCACGTCGTCGCGGAGCTCGCGGCGAACGCGGCGACGCACGGCCGGGTCGCCGGCCGGAGCTTCCGGCTCGGGCTCCTGGCGCAGGGGGAGGGACTTCGGATCGAGGTGACGGACACCCGGGGCGAGGACCTGCCCCGCGTCCAACACCCAGCCCCTGACGGGGACTCCGGGCGCGGGCTGCTGCTCATCGAGGCATTGGCGGACCGATGGGGTGTGGAGACCGGCCCCTCACCCAGGAAGACCGTATGGGCAGAAATCGATCTACCGCAACCCTGACCTGCGGAAACGGCCCACTCTGCCGAACTCCGGGAATGCGGCGTTCGGCTGGGCGGGACGTCTTCCAAAGCAACGACCCGAGAGAAAGAACCCCCACCAAACCCCACCCTTTCCCTCCCGCATCGAAAGCTCACTCATGCGAGTGAACAACGCCAACTGGGCTGGATTCGGGAGGGGTTGCCTGCTTTACGCTCGGCTCGACCGGCATATGCCAACAGACATGCGTCGGCCCTCGCCGGGACGGCAATCCCAGGGCGAGGGCCTGACCATCAAGGAAGGCCACTTCCCGATGGGTACTCGGAACCCTAGCGCGCGCACCTCCGCCCCGTCTCGTAACGGCGCGAAAACCCACCCCAAGGCGCGTACATGCGCCCGCCCCGGAGGCGTCATGCACGACAACGGCCGCCACACCCGACGCTTCACGGTGATCGGCAACCACCTCGCCCAGCACTCCGAGCTGTCGTTGACCGCCATCGGCCTCGCCGCGCACATCCAGTCGCTGCCCACCGGGTCCTGCGTCAGCATCAAGACCCTCGAAGGGAAGTTCCCGGAGGGGAGGAAGCGGATCAGCGACGCGCTGAACGAGCTGGAGGCGCACGGCTATCTGAGCCGGACGCGAGAGCGCCTGGCGGACGGGCGGATGGTCACTCGCACGGTCTCGCACAACATGCCGGGCCGGAAGACCGTCGAAGAACCGCCGGCGAAGCCCGAGCTGCCCGCCCGCCGCCCGGACCCCCAGCGCAAGGCGCTCCCCGCCGTCCCGCAGCCCGCCTACCCGGCCCCGGACCTCCTGGTGACGGCACGCGCGACGCTCATCGACCTGCGCCGTGACGACCCGCGCCTGTACCTCTCCGCCACCGACGTGGACCACCTCGCCCCGGGCGTCGCCACCTGGCTGGAACGCCAGGTCACCCCGGAATCCGTACGCCGGATCCTGACCTTCGCCCTGCCCCAGGAACAGCTCCGTCGCCCGGCCGCTCTCCTGGCGCACCGCCTGAACGCGCATCTCCCACCTCTGCCGTCGTTCCGCACAGCGGCCCCGGGCGTCCGGCACCCCCTCCAGAACTGCGACACCTGTGACCGCGCCTACAGAGCCCCGGAACCGGGCGACTGCGACGCCTGCCGAGCGGGGAACCACTGACCCTCAGGGAATCCCCCCGGCGACCTGACAAAGACGCCCCGAACCACGCGCGATGCCGCGAGGGTGTGTTCTACCGACTTCATGGCCCAAGTCCCCACTCACCAGCGGAGTTCGCACGGGACCGGGCTGTCGTCCGCCGGCAGGCGCGGCCAGATCGGACTTATGTTCGTTGCTGGTGTGAATGACCGCATGCCAGCATGCGTGAGTGGACGAGACCGGGGGCGACGAAGCGCTGGAGACCCAACAGTTCTCCAGACTGGCGGAGTTGGCAGAGGCAGCGGAGGCGTACGCTCCCGCGCGGACAGCGCCCGAGGCGGCAACCGTCGACGAAGCTGCCGTGGCCCGCAGGGAGTTTGCTCGGTTGCTCGGTGAATTCCGGCGTACCGCCGTCCTGGTGCCGTTCGACGAGCACGGAAGCCTGTGGACCGCCGACTTCAACGGCGTCCGGTGGATCTGCGCGTTCTCCGACGAGGAGGCGCTGGCCCGGTTCGCCGTCGCGCGGGGTGACGCCGAGCGGGAGTGGACGTACCGGACGATCCTCGGCGCGCGGCTGCTCGACGTGATGGTGCCGGCGCTGCCCGGCCCCGGCGGGGTCGCGCTGGACGCGGGCAGCACGGACGGCATGTTGTTTCCGCCGGTCGCGGGGGTCGTCCCGGCGCCGGTGGCCATCGATCTCGGGGGTGAACGGTGACGGGGAACGATCCGGACCTGGCGGTGTCGGAGGCGGCGCTCCAGCAGATAGTCCGGGGCATCGACAAGGCGCACGGCGAACTGAAGGACCTCACGGTCGGCCAGCAGGCCGTCACCGGGCGAGGCTTCTCCGAACTCGCGCTCTCGGGCATGCAGTTGGGCAACCAGGATCTCGCCGCGCAGTTCGAGACCTTCTGCGACCGCTGGGGCTGGGGCGTGCGGGACCTCATGCAGAAGGCGAACCTGTTCACGGCGGCGCTGGGGGCGTCGGCGGGCGCGTTCGGCGACCAGGAGCGGTACATCAAGGACACCTTCAAGATCGCGACGAACTCCGTCAACGGCAACCCCCACCTGTCCGAGGACGAGGTGAAGAAGAAGAGCTGGGACGAGATCAGCTCGCAGAGCCCGTACGACGGGGCCGACTGGAGTCCGGAGTCGTTCCTCCGGGCACAGGACCAGGTCGAGCAGACCTGGAGGGACACCGGTTACGACGTCCAGGACGGTCTCCTCGACTCGATGCGGAACTCGGGCGCCCTGAGCCCCGAGCAGCGTGAGGCCCTCGACCGGGAGATGCGCGAACGGCTCGATCCGTCCCAGGAGGCGGTCAGACAAGCACAGGAACCGAACTGGGGGGATCGCTGAGCCATGCCGGACTGGGGGGATCTCGTCGACGGCGGCAAGCGGCTGATCGGCAAGGGCGTCGACGTCACCACGGACGTCATCGGCGGCGGCCTGGAGTACGCGGGCGCGGAGGGCGTCGCGGACAAGGTCGAGGACTGGGGCGACCGGACCGCCTCGTCGCTCGGCGCGGAGGTCGACGAGGCACGGCTCGGGCAGACCGAGGACCCGGACGAACTCGTCCACGGCGACCCGGGCGAGATCACCGCCACGGTGAAGAACCTCCGCGACTTCGCGTCGGCCTTCGGCGGCGTCGCACGGGGGCTGAAGGCCGTGGAGGACGGCGGCCGGTGGAAGGGCGAGGCCGCGAAGGCCTTCCAGGAGAAGTTCCAGGCCCTGCCGACGACGTGGCTGCACGCGGCGGACGCCTTCGGGGCCGCCGCGGGAGCCCTGGAGGCGTACGGCACCACGGTCACCTGGGCGCAGGGCAAGGCCCGCGAGGCGATCGCCCTGTACAAGGAGGGCGACGCCTCCTCCAGGACGGCGAAGGCCGCCTACGAGAAGGAGTTCGCCGCCTACGAGGCGTCCCTCACCGGCCCCGACCCGCGGCCCTGCCCCGCGCCCGGCACGGATCCCGGCGACGCCCGGCGGGCCCGCGCCGAGGAACTCCTCGCCGACGCCCGCCGCCAGCGGGACGAGGCCGCCGAGACGGCACGGAAGGCGATCGCGGCCGCCCTCGCCCACGCACCGGCCGAACCCTCGCTCGGCGAGCGGCTCAAGCTCGACGCGACGGACTACGTCCTGGGCATGGGCGCCGAGCAGATGCACATGGCCGGGGGCGCGGTGAAGGGCCTCGCCGGCCTGGTCACCTTCGTCCGCTCGGTCAATCCCCAGGACCCGTACAACCTCACGCACCCCGCCGAGTACTACCAGAGCGTCAACATGACGCTGGCCGGTCTCGCCTCGACGGCCGCCCACCCCGACCGCGCCCTCCAGGGCGCCTGGGAGGCGGCGAAGAGCGACCCGAGCGAGTTCGGGGGGCGGATGCTGCCGGAGCTCTTCGGCACGAAGGGCCTGGGCGGCGCGAAGGCCCTGGAGCGCGTGGCGGGCGCCGCCGACGACGCCAAGAAGGTGGGCAAGGGGCGCGCCGGTCATACGAAGGCTCCGGAGGAGACGAGCCGCTCCCACGGGGAGAAGAAGTGCGCCAACGACCCCGTCGACATGGCCACGGGCCGCATGGTGCTGCCGCAGACCGACATCACCCTGCCCGCCGCCCTGCCCCTGGTCCTGACCCGCACCTTCGAGTCGTCCTACCGGGCCGGCCGCTGGTTCGGTCCGTCCTGGGCGAGCACGTTGGACCAGCGCCTCGAGATCGACGCCGAGGGCGTCGTCCTCCTCTGCGAGGACACGAGTCTGCTCGCGTACCCGCACCCCGCCCCGGGCGTCCCCGTGCTGCCCACGCACGGCAGCCGCCGCTGGACGCTGGACCGCGACGGAGACACGTACACGGTCACGGACCCGGCCACGGGCCGCGTCCTGCACTTCACGCCGCACGCGGACGATGTCGCCCTTCTCTCCCAGGTCGACGACCGCAACGGCAACCGGATCACCTTCGAGTACGACGAGGAGGGGGCCCCGACCTCGGTCGTCCACCACGGCGGCTACCACCTGAAGCTCACCACGAGCGAAGACCGCGTGACCGCCCTCCGCCTCGCGGGAGCGGCGCCGGACGGGTCGGACCAGGAGATCCTGCGTTACGGCTACACCGGCGGCCACCTCACCGAGGTCGTGAACTCCTCGGGCCGCCCCCTGCGCTTCGGCTGTGACGAGCGCGGCCGCATCACCTCCTGGACCGACACCAACGGAAGCCGCTACGACTACGTCTACGACGACCAGGACCGCTGCACCTATCAGTCGGGGGCGAACGGACACCTCGAAGCCACCTTCACCTGGGACGGCGTCGATCCCGAGACCGGGCTCCGCGTCACCACCCTCACCGACGGCCTGGGGCACACCGAGCGCTACCTGATCGACGACCGCCACCGGGTCGTCGCCGAGATCGACGCGTTGGGGGCGGTCACCCGCTTCGCGTACGACCGCCACAACCGGCTGCTGTCCCGGACGGACCCGCTGGGCCATGTCACCCGCACCACCTACGACGAAGACGGCCGGCCGACCACGACGGAGCGCCCGGACGGGCGCCGGGCACGAGTCGAGTACGACGAGCGCGGATTCCCGGTGCGCATCACCGGCACCGACGGCAACGTCACCCACCAGACCTTCGACGAACGCGGCAACCGCACGTCGGTGACGGTCCCTTCGGGCGCCCGGACGGAGTTCACGTACGACGATTCGGGCCGGCTGACGTCGGTGACGGACCCGCTCGGCGCCACGACCCGGCTGGTCCTGGACGACCGGGGGCTGCCCGTCGAGATCACCGACCCCCTGGGCGCGACGACCCGCTACGAGCACGACGCCTTCGGCCGTACGGTCACGGTCACCGACCCCCTCGACGCGGTCACGCGACTGGAGTGGACGGTCGAGGGCCGGCCGTCCCGGCGCGTCGCACCCGATGGGACGTCGGAGTCCTGGACGTACGACGGCGAGGGCAACTGCCTCAGCCACACGGACGCGCTGGGCGGCACGACCCGCTTCACGTACACCGACTTCGACCTGCTGACCTCCCGCACGGACCCGGACGGGGTGCGGTACGAGTTCGCCCACGACACGAGCCTGCGGTTGACCCGGGTGACGGCGCCGCAGGGCCTGACGTGGGATTACACGTACGACCCGGCGGGTCGGCTGCTCGCGGAGACGGACTTCGACGGCCGGACGCTGAGTTACGACTACGACGCGGCGGGCCGACTGACGTCCCGGGCGAACGGTCTCGGGCAGGCGATCCGGTTCGACCGTGACGTGCTCGGGCGGATCGTCCGCAAGGAGGTCGAAGGAGCGGTCAGCACCTATGAGTACGACCTCTTCGACCAACTCGCGGCAGCGACCGGGCCGGACGCGACGCTGACACGCCTTCGGGACCGCTACGGCCGCCTCCTCTCGGAGACCGTGAACGGCCGCACCCTCTCGTTCACGCACGACGCCGCCGGCCGGCGGACGGGACGTACGACGCCGGGCGGTTCGACGAGCACCTGGTCGTACGACGCGGCGGGCCGTCGTACGGAGCTGACCTCCTCGGGCCGGATGCTGTTCTTCACCCACGACGCCCTCGGCCGTGAAACCACCCGTCACATCTCCGATTTCGCCGTCCTGAGCTCCTCGTTCGACGCGATGGGACGTCTCACCGATCAGGAGGTCACCGGCGATTCAGGTCGCCGTCTCCAGCACCGCGCGTACGCCTACCGCGCGGACGGGGGACTCGTCGGCATCGCCGACGCGCTCTCCGGTGCCCGCCGCTTCGACCTGGACCCGGCAGGCCGTGTCACGGCCGTCCACGCGCGGGACTGGACCGAGCGGTACACCTACGACGACGCCGGAAACCAGACGGAGGCGTCCTGGCCATCGACGCACCCGGCCCACGCCGCGACGGGCACACGCACGTACGCGGGCACGCGCATCACGTCCGCGGGGTCGGTCCGCTACGAACACGACGCCCAGGGCCGGGTCGTCCTGCGCCAGAAGACGCGCCTCTCCCGGAAGCCCGACACCTGGCGCTATGCGTGGGACGCGGAGGACCGCCTCACCGCGGTGACGACACCGGACGGCACGGTGTGGCGGTACGCGTACGACCCGCTGGGCCGCCGCATAGCGAAGCAGTCCCCTTCCGAGACGGTCCACTTCACGTGGGACGGCACGACCCTCTGCGAGCAGACGGCCGAGGACATCACCCTCACCTGGGACCACGCGGGCCTGCGGCCCCTGGCCCAGACGGAGCGCCGCACAGGCCCGGACTCCCTCGACGAACGCTTCTTCGCCATCGTCACCGACTTGATCGGCACCCCGACGGAACTCGTCGACGAGTCGGGCGAACTGGCCTGGCGCACCCGCACGACCCTCTGGGGAACAACCACCTGGAACAAGTCGGCCACCGCCTACACCCCGCTCCGTTTCCCGGGCCAGTACTTCGACCCCGAATCGGGCCTCCACTACAACCACTTCCGCTACTACGACCCGGCGAGCGCCCGCTACCTCTCTCCGGACCCCTTGGGCCTCCACCCCTCTCCCAATGCGTCGGCCTACGTCCACAATCCCCACACGTGGTCGGATCCGCTGGGACTCTCGCCCTGCCCGGACGAAGAAGGGATCGAGCCTACGGGCGGCAATGTTCCCGGAGATCCCAGGGGGTACACGAAACCCTCGATCGGTCGCTACGACTACTCGTGGTCCAGTTACGACGAGGCGATAGCCGCTGCCCGAGAACACGCTGGCGGGGACCTGGGCCCCGACTCGATCCAGATGTACGACCGGAGCATCAGCCGAAACGAGGGCACAGGCACTCTGATCGGCGAACAGACCGCCGACCGCACACGCGGCTGGCGAATCGACGGAGCGGACGGTCACGTGAACTTCTGGGACTGGTCCACCGGCAAGAAGGGCAAGGGCGGGGTGTACGGTCACGACTGGTTCCCCACGGATCCGAGCACCCCTGGCTCTCGGTACATCGGTTGGGCTCCCTGGCAGGACCGCAATGGGAACATCCTCGAAGGAAACTGACGGAGCGTACTCATGCCACCGAAACTGACATCGACACTCGCGGCCATGGGGGCTGAGCACGACCCGGAGCTCCTGGAAGAAGCGTTGCGGGTCATGGGAGGTTCCTGGGCGGAGCTGCCCCGGGTGAGGCGTTCGGCGGAGGCGGCCACCGATGTCTCCGAGATGACGGAGTCCGCTCTACAGGTATGTCTGGCGGAGGCCCTCGGGGACCTCCCGTCCACGCTGATCGCGGTCTGGCCCGCCGACCGGGTGGCGGCCGGACTCACCTCGGAAGAACTGATCACGGCCATCGACGACCTCTGGTACCCCTCGATGGACGATCTCGTGGTGATCTCCACTGCGGGCGATCACACGACCGTGCTGGTGCTGGACCACGAGGAACAGCTGACGGTCACCCGGCTGCCACGGTAGACGAGCCGTGAGTACAGTGCGGCGATCGTGCTGCGGCATGCCATCGAACCGTGGAGCGGGAGACGACCTTGCCCGCCCCTGAGAACCACCCTTCTCTCGGCGGACTTCAGCGCCACTGAGTCCCGCTGGCTCGGCGCGGTCTGACGACGAGACGCGCTGTCGGCGCCCTCATGACGGAAAGGGCCCGGAATCCGTCAGGATTCCGGGCCCTTCCTCTATGAGCGGGAGGCTTACCGCGCCGCGTCCGGGTGGACCGACTCCGTGATCGGGCGGTCCTCCGTGGCGGTCTTCTTCTCGACCGGCTTGCGGAGCTGGATGTTCAGCTCGCGCAGGCGGGACTCGTCCAGCTCGGTCGGGGCGCCCATCAGGAGGTCCTGGCCGTTGCCGTTGAGCGGGAAGGCGATGATCTCGCGGATGTTGGGCTCGTCGGCGAGGAGCATCACGATGCGGTCGACGCCCGGGGCGATGCCGCCGTGCGGCGGGGCGCCGTACTCGAAGGCGCGGAGCATGCCCGCGAACTCGGTCTCGACGGTCTCGCGGCTGTAGCCGGCGATCTCGAAGGCCTTGAACATGATCTCGGGCTCGTGGTTCCGGATGGCGCCGGAGGAGAGCTCGATGCCGTTGCAGACGATGTCGTACTGCCAGCCGAGGACGTCCAGCGGGTCCTGGGTCTCCAGGGCCTCCAGGCCGCCCTGCGGCATGGAGAACGGGTTGTGCGAGAAGTCGATCTTGCCGGTCTCCTCGTCCCGCTCGTACATCGGGAAGTCGACGATCCACGCGAAGCGGAAGACGTTCTCCTCGAACTGGCCGGCGCGCTTGGCGGCCTCGACCCGGACCGGGCCCATGATCTTGGAGACCTCGTCGAACTCGCCGGCGCCGAAGAAGACGGCGTGGCCGGGCTGGAGGCCCAGGCGCTCGGTGAGGACCTTGACGTTCTCCTCGGTGAGGAACTTGGCGATCGGGCCGGTCAGGGCGTTGCCCTCGCCGACGCGGACCCAGGCCAGGCCCTTCGCGCCCAGGGAGACCGCGAAGTCGCCGAGGGAGTCGAAGAACTTGCGCGGCTGGTCGCCGGTGTCCGGGACGGCCAGGGCGCGGACGTGCTTGCCGGCGAAGGCCTTGAACTCGGAGTTCTCGAAGACGTCGGTGAGGTCGACGAGCTCCAGGGACGTCCGCAGGTCCGGCTTGTCGTTGCCGTACTTCAGCATCGACTCGCGGAACGGGATCCGCGGGAACGGGGAGGTGACGTGGCGGCCGCCGCCGAACTCCTCGAAGAGCTCCGTCATGAGCTTCTCGATCGGCTGGAAGACGTCCTCCTGCTCGACGAAGCTCATCTCGACGTCGAGCTGGTAGAACTCGCCGGGCGAGCGGTCGGCGCGGGCGTCCTCGTCGCGGAAGCAGGGCGCGATCTGGAAGTACCGGTCGAAGCCGGAGATCATCAGCAGCTGCTTGAACTGCTGCGGCGCCTGCGGCAGCGCGTAGAACTTGCCCGGGTTCAGGCGGGACGGGACGACGAAGTCGCGGGCGCCCTCGGGGGAGGTCGCGGCGAGGATCGGGGTCGCCATCTCGTTGAAGCCGAGGGCCGTCATCTTGGAGCGGATGGCGGCGATGACGGCGGAGCGCAGCATGATGTTGCGGTGCATGCGCTCGCGGCGCAGGTCGAGGAAGCGGTACTCCAGGCGCCGCTCCTCGTTCACACCGTCGTCGGTGTTGATGGTGAAGGGGATCTGCTTGGCGGCGCCCAGGACCTCGACCTCGGCGGCCTCGATCTCGATCTCGCCGGTCGGCAGCTCGGGGTTGACGTTCTCCGCGCCGCGGGAGACGACCTTGCCGTCCACGCGGACGACGGTCTCCTTGGTGAGCTTGTCGAGGACCTCGGCGGCGGGGGTGCCGGGCCGGGCGACGAGCTGCGTGATGCCGTAGTGGTCGCGCAGATCGATGAAGAGGATGCCGCCCAGGTCGCGCCGATTGTGCAGCCAGCCGCTCAGCCGGACGTCGGTGCCGACGTCAGAGGCGCGGAGCTCGCCGCAGGTGTGGGACCTGTACCGATGCATCGTCGTTCATCCAGTCTTCGGGATCTTGGGGTGGGTCGCCGCCGGCCGTGACCGCTGTCACAGATGTCACAGGACACGAGGGCAGACCCACCCAGAGTACCGGCCGGGCCAAGATCGCATCTCGAATACCCTCGGTGGCGGCCCGCTGTCCGACATTCATAAAGTGGGGCAATGCGCACCGAGGACGTCCTGGCCGCGATCGCGACCGGCCTGTGGCGCTGGAACAACGCGTCCGGGATCGTCTCGCTCGACGCCGAGGCCGCCCGGCTGCTCGGGCTGCCCGCCGAGCCCGTGCGGCTCACCGAGGCGGCCGTACGGTCCCGTTTTCATCCGGTCGACTGGAACGAGATCGACGGGGTGGTCAACCTCGCCGTCGCCGAGGGCACCCTCGCCGAGGCCCGGCTGCGGATCATGGACGAGCACGGGCGGGTGATCCGTACCGTACGGAGCAGGTCGAAGCCGCTCATCGAGGGGAACGACTACCAGCTGGTCGGCACCCTCCAGGAGGTCGCCGAGCAGTTGCCGGGCACCGCCGCCCGCACCCCCGTCACCGGCGACTGGCGCCGCTCCCGCGAGGCGTTCCTCCTCGACGCGGGGCGGGCGCTCGCCGAGGCGCGGTCCACGGCCGAGGTGCTGCGGGTGGCGGCCTCGCTGTCGATGCCCGGCTTCTCGCCGGACGGGCTCGCCGTCTTCGGCGTGGCGGGCGACCGGCTGACGGTCATCGGCCACCACGGGCACAGCGAGGGCGACGAGGGGCCGTTCTCGTCGATGTCGCTGGACACGGACTATCCGGCGGCCGAGGTCGTGCGGACCGGGCGGGCGATCTACCTGCCGACTCCGGAGGAGTACCTGCGGCGCTTCCCCACGACCTGGCCGCTCGCGCAGCGCTTCGGGCGCCGCTCGTGGGCCTTCGTGCCGCTCGTCGTCGCCGGGCGCACGATGGGCGCCTGGATGGCGGCCTTCAAGCATCCGGTGGCGTTCACGCCCGACGAGCGTTCCGTGCTGACGACCGTCGCGCGGATGCTCGCGCAGGCCCTCGCACGCGCGGGCGTGGCCGAGTCCGAGCGCGAGCTGTCCCTCGGACTCCAGCGGACGATGATGCCGGTCCTCGGCCCCGGCATCCCCGGCATCCAGGTCGCCGCGCGGTACGTGCCGACCGGCGGCGGGCTCCAGGTCGGCGGCGACTGGTACGACATGATCCGGCTGCCCGGCGGCTCCACCCGCGCCGGCGGGCGCGGTCCGGGCCGGATCGCCCTCGTCATCGGCGACGTGCAGGGCCACGACGTGCGGGCCGCCGGCCTGATGGGGCAACTGCGGATCGCCCTGCGCGCGTACGCCTCCGAGGGCCACCGGCCGGACGCGGTCCTCTCCCGCGCCTCCCGCTTCCTCTACGGGATCACCGACGGTGACGACGAGGGGGGCGGGGTCGGGGGCGGGAACGGCGGCGGTCCGCGGTTCGCGACCTGCCTCTACCTGGAGGTCGACCTGGAGACGGGGACGGTCGACATCGCGCGCGCGGGGCATCCGGATCCGGCGGTACGGACGAACGACGGAACGGTTCTCCTCAGGCCCACGGCCGGCGGGCTGCCCCTCGGCATCGACCCCGACACCGACTACCCCACCACCCGGCTCACCCTCGACCCCGGCGAGACCCTGATGATCTGCACCGACGGCCTCCTGGAGACCGGCGGGCACGACCTGGACAGCGGCTGGGAGCGCGTGCGGAAGCTCCTGGAGGCCCACGACGGCGACGACCTGGAACGGCTCGCCGACGCGCTCGTGGAGGCCGTCCACGGGCCCGGCTCGCACCACACGACGGGGCCGCTCGCCGACCGCCGCGAGGACGACATCGCGGTGCTGCTGCTCTCCCGTCGGCCCGCCGGCGCCGTCCGGGAGGCCCCGCGCCGCACCCTGATGACGATCGCCCAGGCGGAGCCGGAACGGATCGCCGAGGCGCGCGAGCAGGTCCGGCAGCTGCTGCACGACTGGTCGGACGGGGACCAGCTCGACGCGGCGGTCCTGATGGTCTCCGAGATGGTCACGAACGTCCTCGTCCACACCGACGGCGACGCGCTCCTGGTCGCGGAGGTCGCCTGCGGCGAGAAGGCGCGGCGGCTGCGCGTGGAGGTCTCCGACGGCAGCGACGAACTGCCGCACAAACGGCATCCGGGCGAGATGGCGTCGAGCGGGCGCGGGCTGGTGCTGATGGAGATGCTGGCGGATGCGTGGGGGGTGGATCCGCGGGGCGAGGGCAAGGCGATCTGGTTCGAACTGAACGAGCCGGAGGCGGGGGCGGGGCCGGGACAGGAGCCGGGGCCGGGGCCGGGGTCGGGGACAGGGCCGGGGTCGGGGGGCGGCTGCGGCTAGCCTCCGGCGGGCGCGGGCTCCGCGCCGTGGTGGGTGGGGCCCGTGTGGAGGGCCGGTCCGCGCGCGGGCCCCCTCCCCCCGGCGCAGACTGGTGTCGTACGGCCGCCACCGGGGGGACCACGGAGCGCGTCATGGACACCCACAAGGTCGGCAGCGACACCACGGTGATCGCCGACAGTCTCGAAGTCCTGGGCGTCGGGCACATCCCCGCCAACGCCTACGTCGTCACCGCCACCGAGCCCGTGGTCGTCGACACCGGGCTCTCGGTCGAAGACCGCGACTTCGTCGCCGCGCTCGGCGGGGTCGTGGACCCGGCCGACGTCCGCTGGATCTGGCTGACCCACCCCGACCGGGACCACACCGGCGGGATCTTCGACCTGCTCGAAGCCGCCCCACACGCGCGCGTGGTCACGACGTTCCTCGGCTTCGGCATCATGTCGACCGAGCGGGCGCTGCCCGTGGACCGGGTGTACTTCCTCAATCCGGGCCAGTCCCTCGACGTCGGCGACCGGACGCTGCACGCCTTCCGGCCGCCGCTCTTCGACAACCCGGCCACCGTCGGCTTCTACGACGACCGGACCCGGATCTGCTTCAGCTCGGACTGCTTCGGCGGCCCGATGCCGAGTGCCGAGCTCGCCGAGAGCGGGCACGCGAGCGACCTGAAGCCGGAGGAGCTGCGGCGGACGCAGCTGCTCTGGGCGACGATCGACAGCCCGTGGGTGCACCTGGTGGACGCGGAGAAGTACCGGGCGTCGCTCGCGCCGCTGGCCGAGATGAACCCGGAGATCGTGCTGTGCACGCATCTGCCGCCGGCCGTGCGGATGACGGACCGGATGCTGGAGACGATCGCGTCGGCCCCGGACTCGGACCCGTTCGTGGGCCCGGACCAGATGGCTCTGGAGCAGCTCCTGGCCTCGTTCGAGCGGGGCGGGCTGACCCCGGCCTAGTCCGCCGCCTCGGAAGGGGTTCCGTACCGCGTCCGCAGCACCCCCAGGACCCCCGTCCCGGCGGCCGTCAGCGGGACGGCGAGCAGCATCCCCAGGACGCCCGCGACGGACGCGCCGGCCGTGATCGCCAGCATGACCACGGCCGGGTGCATCTGCACGGTCCTGCTCTGGACGAGGGGCTGGAGGAGGTGGCCCTCGACGACCTGGACGGCCAGGACGACGCCGAGCACCCACAGCGCGATGACGAAGCCGCGGTCGGCGAGGGCGACGAGGACGGCGATCGCGCCGGAGAGGAAGGCCCCGAGGTACGGGATGTAGGCGGTGACGAAGACGAGCGCGGCGAGCCCCACGGCGCCGGGCACGTCGAGGACGACCAGGCCGATGCCGATGAGGACGGCGTCGACGAGGGCGATGAAGGTGGTGCCGCGCATGAAGCCCTCGACGGCTTCGAAGGCGCGGCGCGCCATGGCCTCGACGAGGTCGCCGGTGCCGCGGGGGGCGAGCGAGCGCAGGGTGCCGGCGGCCCGGTCGGAGTCCTTGAGGAAGAAGAAGATGAGGAAGAGGGCGAGGACGCCGGTGGCGAGCATCTGGCCGACGACGCTGAGGCCGCTGATGACGCCGGAGGCGGCGGTGCCGCCGAACTCCTTGAGGAGCTTCTCGGCGTTCCCGGCGAGGTCGTCGAGGGAGGTGCCGGCGGCGCCGAGGTGGTCGGCGATGTCGGAGGCGGCCTGCCGGAGCGAGGCGACGATCTGGTCGCCGGTCTCGATGAGGGCGGCGACGACGATGTACGTGGCGCCGCCGACGACCACGAGGACGGCGACGACGGTGAGCATGGCGGCGAGGCCCCTGCGCACCTTCATCCGCAGCAGGCGCCGGTGGAGCGGGCCGAGGAGGGCGGCGCCGAGGATCGCGAGGAGGACGGGGGTGACGGCCGTCTTGAAGACGACGCAGAGCCAGACGAAGACGGCGGCGACCCCGGCGGCGAGCAGCAGGACGACGCACCAGGCGGCGAACCGGCGGGCGGATTCGGGGAGCAGGGGCTCGGGAGGGAGAGGTGCTGGGCTCGGCTGCACCCGACCACCGGACCACGTCCGCCGGCGTGTCGTCGTGTGCTGACGGGCCGTCCGGGTGACGGCCCGTCAATCGACGGCGCGTACCGATCCACGCCGATCGGCGACGCGCACCGGTCGGCGGCGCGTACCGGTACACGATGCGTACGGCCCGTACCAGGTGCGTACGGCGCGTACGACCCGTACCCGGTGCGTGCGGCTTGCGCCGGGCGCGTACCGCGCGTCCTACTCGCCCATGCCGTGGACCGCCGGGATCGTGCCGAGGCGGCCCGCCTGGAAGTCCTCGAAGGCCTGGCGCAGTTCGGCCTGGGTGTTCATGACGAACGGGCCGTAGTGGGCCATCGGCTCGCGGATCGGCTGCCCGCCGAGGAGGACGACCTCCAGGTCCGGGGTGTTGCCGTCCTGCTTCTCGTCGGCGCGGACGGTGAGCGAGCCGCCCTTCCCGAAGACGGCGGTCTGGCCGGTGTGGATCGGGCGCCGGTCGGTGCCGACGGTGCCGCGGCCGGCGAGCACGTACGCGAGGCCGTTGAAGTCCTCGCGCCAGGGCAGGCTGATCTCGGCGCCGGGGCGCAGGGTGGCGTGGATCATCGTGATCGGGGTGTGGGTGATGCCGGGACCCTCGTGGCCGTCGAGCTCGCCGGCGATGACGCGGAGCAGCGCGCCGCCGTCGGGGGTGGTGAGCAGCTGGACCTGGCCGCCGCGGATGTCCTGGTAGCGGGGGGCCATCATCTTGTCGGAGGCGGGCAGGTTCACCCACAGCTGGAGGCCGTGGAAGAGGCCGCCGCTGACGACGAGGGACTCCGGCGGGGCCTCGATGTGGAGGAGGCCGGATCCGGCGGTCATCCACTGGGTGTCGCCGTTGGTGATGGTGCCGCCGCCGCCGTTGGAGTCCTGGTGGTCGAAGGTCCCGTCGATGATGTAGGTGACGGTCTCGAAGCCGCGGTGGGGGTGCCAGGGCGTGCCCTTGGGCTCTCCGGGCGCGTACTCCACCTCACCCATCTGGTCCATCATGATGAACGGGTCGAGGTACTGGTAGTTGATCCCGGCGAACGCACGGCGCACCGGGAAGCCCTCGCCCTCGAAGCCCGAGGGGGCCGTGGTGACGGCGAGCACGGGGCGGGAGACGGCGTCGGCGGTGGCGACGACGCGCGGCAGGGTGAGCGGGTTCTCGACAGTCACAGCGGGCATGACCGGACCTCCTAGGTGCGACCTTGTACGACCACTTTAGTTGAACGCTGAACTTTCTGCCACCCAGAACGCGGAACCGTTCCGCGCCATTCCCGAGCGCCCTGCCCGGACGGCCGAAAGTCGCCCGCCCGTCCGAGTGAGCCACGTCCCCGCGCCTCCGGCCACTCGGGCACGCTGTCCCCGCCGGGCGGCCGACCCCCGGCACCCCGACGGCCCGCGAAGGAGCCCGCATGTCGTACTGCCCGGAGCACCTGAAGTACACGAAGGACCACGAGTGGGTGGAGAAGACGGGCGACCGGCGCGTCCGCGTCGGCATCACCGACTTCGCACAGAAGCAGCTCGGCGACCTCGTCTTCGTGGACGTCCCGACCGTGGGCCGCACCCTCGAGGCGGGAGAGCTGATCGGCACCGTGGAGTCGGTCAAGTCGGTGAGCGATCTGTACGCACCCGTCTCCGGCCGGGTGACGGCCCTGAACCCCGAACTCGAAGGCGAGCCCGAGCTGGTCAACACCGACTCGTACGGCGACGGCTGGATCGCCGAGATCGAGATCGCCGGCACCGGCGCCCTGACCGGCCTGCTCGACGCCGCGCAGTACAAGGAGCACCTCGCGGCGGAGGAGGAGTAGGCCGTACGAGGAACGGGCGGGCCCGGCGTCCCCCTCGGGGAACGCCGGGCCCGCCCGCACGCATCAGAACTCCGTCAGCCGGACGCCTCAGACCTCCGTCAGCCGGACGCCTCGCCTCACCCGTACATCCGCCGCATCGCGAAGTCGACCATCTGCTCCACGGCCTTCGCGTCGAAGACCATGCGGTGGTCGCCCTCCATGTCCAGGACGAAGCCGTAGCCGGTGGGCAGCAGGTCGATCACCTCGGCGCCGGTGATCACGAAGTACTTCGACTCCTTGCCCGCGTACCGCCGCAGCTCCTTCAGCGAGGTGAACATCGGGATGACCGGCTGCTGGGTGTTGTGCAGGGCCAGGAAGCCGGGGTTGTCGCCGCGCGGGCAGTAGACCTTCGAGGTCGCGAAGATCTGCTGGAAGTCCTCGGCGGCCAGGGTGCCGGTAGTGAAGGCGCGCACGGCGTCCGCGAGGGAGGGCGGCGAGGGCTCCGGGTACAGCGGGGGCTGCTGCTGGGCGTACCCACCGGGGACACCGCCCTGCATCCCGGCCTGCATGCCGCCCTGCGGCGGGTACTGCCCCTGCTGGGGAGGCGCGTACTGCTGCTGGGCACCCGGGTTCTGCTCGTAGCCGTACATGGGGCCAAGACTATCGAGCGGCGGGGCGGCGGGCGGGCGCACGGGTGGCTCTCGCGCTCTTCTTCGCACCGCGGGCGAGCCGAGGACCTCCACCTCGCAGTCGGTCACCGACCTGGACGCGGCCGACGAGGGCGTCAGCGACTCCCCCGTCGGCTTCGACTCCTCCGCCGCGCTCGGGGGCGTACGGACCGCGCGTCCCGCGAGAGGGGCCCGGGGCACGCGCCCCGGGCCCTTTTCGTGCGGCTCGCGTCACAGATGGCCGGAGAGGGGTTGCTCTTATTACCGGTGGGTAGCATCATCGTAGAGAAGTGTTGGCTACTCGTCGGTAGTACGGGCGCCGGCACACGCGCGTACCAGGACATCCGCCTCCCCGAGCCTTTACGGAGCCGTCGCCATGGGGCACTACAAGTCGAATCTCCGCGACATCGAGTTCAACCTCTTCGAGGTCCTCGGCCGCGACAAGGTGTACGGCACCGGGCCGTTCGAGGAGATGGACGTCGAGACCGCCAAGAGCATCCTCGACGAGATCCGCCGTCTCGCCGAGAACGAGCTCGCGGAGTCCTTCGCCGACGCCGACCGCAACCCGCCGGTCTTCGACCCGGAGACCAACACCGCTCCGGTCCCGGCCACCTTCAAGAAGTCGTACAACGCCTTCATGGAGTCCGAGTACTGGCGCCTGGGCATCCCGGAGGAGATCGGCGGCACCGTCTCCCCCCGCTCCCTGATCTGGGCCTACGCGGAGCTGCTCCTCGGCTCGAACCCGGCCATCTGGATGTACTCCTCCGGCCCGGCCTTCGCCGGCATCCTCTACAACGAGGGCAACGAGGCGCAGAAGAAGATCGCGCAGATCGCCGTCGAGAAGCGCTGGGGCTCCACCATGGTCCTCACCGAGCCCGACGCGGGCTCGGACGTCGGCGCCGGCCGCACCAAGGCCATCCAGCAGGAGGACGGCTCCTGGCACATCGAGGGCGTCAAGCGCTTCATCACCTCCGGTGAGCACGACATGGAGGAGAACATCCTCCACTACGTCCTCGCCCGCCCCGAGGGCGCCGGCCCCGGCACCAAGGGCCTGAGCCTCTTCCTCGTCCCGAAGTACGAGTTCGACTGGGAGACCGGCGAGCTGGGCGCCCGCAACGGCGTGTACGCGACGAACGTCGAGCACAAGATGGGCCTCAAGGCCTCCAACACCTGCGAGATGACCTTCGGCGACCAGCACCCCGCCAAGGGCTGGCTGATCGGCGACAAGCACGACGGCATCCGCCAGATGTTCCTCATCATCGAGTTCGCCCGCATGATGGTCGGCACGAAGGCGATCTCCACCCTCTCCACGGGCTACCTCAACGCCCTGGAGTACGCCAAGGAGCGCGTCCAGGGCACCGACCTGGCCAACTTCATGGACAAGGCCGCGCCCAAGGTCACCATCACGCACCACCCCGACGTCCGCCGCTCGCTGATGACGCAGAAGGCGTACGCCGAGGGCATGCGCTCCCTCGTCCTCTACACGGCCTCCGTGCAGGACGAGATCGCGATCAAGGAGGCGGCCGGCGAGGACGCCAAGGCGCTCCACGGCCTGAACGACCTGCTCCTGCCGATCGTGAAGGGCTACGGCTCCGAGAAGGGCTACGAGCAGCTCGCGCAGTCGCTCCAGACCTTCGGTGGCTCCGGCTTCCTCCAGGAGTACCCGATCGAGCAGTACATCCGGGACGCCAAGATCGACACCCTCTACGAGGGCACCACGGCCATCCAGGGCCAGGACTTCTTCTTCCGCAAGATCGTCCGCGACCAGGGCGCCTCCCTGAACGCGCTGTCCGAGGAGATCAAGAAGTTCCTCGCGGTCGGCACGGGCGGCGAGGAGCTGGCCGGCGCCCGCGACGCGCTCGCCAAGGCCGCCGTGGACCTGGAGGCGATCGTCGGCAAGATGATCACCGACCTCACCGCCACCGGCGAGGACGTCAAGAACATCTACAAGGTCGGCCTCAACACCACCCGCCTGCTGCTCGCCTCCGGCGACGTCGTCGTCGGCTACCTGCTGCTGCGCGGTGCGGCCGTCGCCGCCGAGAAGCTGGCCGCCGGCGCCACGGGCAAGGACGTCGCCTTCTACCAGGGCAAGATCGCGGCCGCGAAGTTCTTCGCCGCCAACGTCCTGCCCGGCGTCTCCACCGAGCGCGCGCTGGCCGAGGCCGTCGACGGCTCGCTGATGGACCTGGACGAGGCCGCGTTCTGAGACGCGCCACGTCCTGACGGAACGGCCCGTCCCCGGGGAGGGGGGCGGGCCGTTCTTGCTGCCCGCAAGCCCGTGATCACCAATTTCCGGGGTCCCGTATTCGAATTCCGGTCCCTGCGTATGGTGAACCCATGAGCAGCGCAGCTTCCCGTCCCACCGCCGGTCCGTTCGACCGCGGCCACACCGACGACCTGATGGCCTTCCTGACGGCCTCCCCCTCGCCGTACCACGCGGTGGCGAGCGCCGCCGAGCGGCTCGAGAAGGCCGGCTTCCGCCGCGTCGAGGAGACCGCGGCCTGGGACGGGACGAGCGGCGGGAAGTACGTGATCCGCGGCGGCGCGATCATCGCCTGGTACGTGCCGGAGGGCGCCGCCGCCCACACCCCGTACCGGATCGTCGGCGCCCACACCGACTCCCCCAACCTGCGCGTCAAGCCGCAGCCCGACATGGGCGCCCAGGGCTGGCGCCAGATCGCCGTCGAGATCTACGGCGGGACCCTGCTCAACACCTGGCTCGACCGCGACCTCGGCCTCGCCGGCCGCCTCACCCTCCGCGACGGCAGCCACCGCCTCGTCAACGTCGACCGGCCGCTGCTGCGCGTCCCGCAGCTCGCCATCCACCTCGACCGCCAGGTCAACGACGGCCTCAAGCTCGACCGCCAGCGCCACATGCAGCCCGTCTGGGGCATCGGCCAGGTCCACGAGGGCGACCTGATCGAGTTCGTCGCCGCCGAGGCGGGCGTCGACGCCGAGGACGTCAGCGGCTGGGACCTCATGGTCCACGCCGTCGAGGCCCCCGCCTACCTCGGCCGCGACCAGGAGCTCCTCGCCGGCCCGCGCATGGACAACCTCGTCTCCGTCCACGCGGGCGTCGCCGCGCTCGCCTCCCTCGCGGGCCGCGACGACCTCCCGTACATCCCGGTCCTCGCCGCCTTCGACCACGAGGAGAACGGCTCCGAGGCCGACACCGGCGCCCAGGGCCCCCTCCTCGGCAACGTCCTGGAGCGCTCGGTCTACGCCCGCGGCGGCTCCTACGAGGACCGGGCCCGCGCCTTCGCCGGCACGGTCTGCCTCTCCTCCGACACCGGCCACGCCGTCCACCCCAACTACGCGGAGCGCCACGACCCGACGCACCACCCGCGCGTCAACGGCGGCCCGATCCTCAAGGTGAACGTCAACCAGCGGTACGCCACCGACGGCAGCGGCCGCGCGGTCTTCGCCGCCGCCTGCGAGAAGGCGGGGGTGCCCTGGCAGTCCTTCGTCTCCAGCAACGACATGCCCTGCGGCACCACGATCGGCCCGATCACGGCCGCCCGGCACGGCATCTCGACCGTCGACATCGGCGTCGCGATCCTCTCCATGCACAGCGCCCGCGAACTCTGCGGCGCGGACGACCCGTACCTCCTCGCGAACGCCCTGGTGGCGTTCCTGGAGGGCTGAGCCCCCGCTCGCGCACCGCGCGAAACATCCGCGAAAGCTCCCGCCTGGCAGCGTCGTCCCCATGCATCGTCATGAGGGCCCCTCGCGGGGGAAGTTCGCCGTCGGTGTCACCGTCGCCGTCGTGCTCGTCACGGCGGCGGCGGGCGCCCTGATCGGCGAGTACGACGAACGGCCGCCGTGGGGCACGGACATCGCCTACGAGGGCGGCTACCTCCAGGCCGTGCGCATCGTGAAGTGGCGCGCCCTGCGCGAGGGCGAGTGCGCGCTCATGGAGCGGCAGGGCATGGGCGGCGACCGGGCCGTGCACGATCCGGCGGCCTGGGTGGAGGGGTGCCTGGACGGGGCCGCGGGGCGCCCGTCCAGGAACCAGGGGATCGTCCGCTGACCGCCTGATCAGCCGTCCATGCCGGCGAGGATCAGCGGCAGCCGGGCCACGCCGTCGGCCGTGACCTTCACCGGGACGCCCCAGTCCTGCTGATGGACGTGGCAGGCCGGGTACTCGTTGGCCGGGTCGTCGTCGCAGGAGGCCGCCATCGCGGAGACGTGCAGCACGCCTTCCGTGACCTCGGGGTTCAGGTCGAGCTCGCGGAAGAGGTCCGTCCCCGTGCCCTCGCCGCCGAGCAGCAGCTCCGGCGGGGTCGAGGAGACCAGGAGGCGGGTCGAGGGGCCGTACCGCTCGTCCAGCTTCTGCCCGGTCGGCGCCTGGAAGACGACGTCGAGCCGGAGCCGGCCCGGGGCGACCTCGGTGGCCTCGCGCTGCGTGCGGTAGGCGGCGGACTCGACCTGGACGGCCTCCTCCGGCAGCCGCAGCCGGGTCAGCCGGTGCCGGGCGGACTCGACGACCACGATGTCGCCGCCGACCAGGACCGCGTCGCTGGGCTCGCGCAGATCGGTGGCGAGGGTGGTGACCTCGCCGGTGGCCGGGTCGAAGCGGCGCAGGGCGTGGTTGTACGTGTCGGAGACGGCGACCGAGCCGTCGGGCAGCGCGGTCACGCCCAGCGGGTGCTGGAAGAGGGCCTGCCCGGCGGCGCCGTCACGGTGGCCGAAGTCGAAGAGGCCGGTGCCGACGGCCGTGTGGACGTGGCCCTCCGGGTCGATCCAGCGCACGGCGCTGGTCTCGGAGTCGGCGATCCACAGCCGGTCCTCGGTGGCCGCGAGCCCGGAGGGCTGCGCGAACCAGGCCTCGGCGGCGGGCCCGTCGACGAGCCCCTCGTTGGTGGTGCCGGCCGCGACCCCGACGGTCCCGCTCTCGGGGTCGTACGTCCACAGCTGGTGCACACCGGCCATGGCGATCCACACCTTGCCCTGCCACCAGGCGACGTCCCACGGCGAGGAGAGGTCGACCTCGAGGGCGGGCCCGGAGGTCGGGGACCCCTGCCACCACTGCTTCCCGGTGCCGGCGACGAGCTCGATCGCCCCGCTCTCCGGGTCGTACGTGCGCAGGGCGTGGTTCACGGTGTCCGCGACGACGATCCTGCCGTCCGGCAGCAGGGCGAGTCCCTGCGGCTCCCGGAAGACGCCCTCGCCGATCCGCCGCACCACGGTCTCGCCGTCCTCGGCCAGCTCGACGAGCTGGTGCCGGGTGGTGTCGGAGACCAGGAAGTGGCCGTTCGCGAGGACGACGGCCTTCCCGGGGAAGCGGAGGTCGGTCGCGACGGGCTCGGGCGCCACGTACGGCCCGTCGCCGCGCCGCAGCGTCCCCTTGGCCTCGTGCTCGGCCTCCAGCTCCTCGACGAGCGTCCGGATCGCGTTGGCGTGCCCCTCACCGGCGTGCTGGGCGACGACGTACCCCTCGGGGTCGATCACGACGAGCGTCGGCCACGCCCGCACGGCGTACTGCTTCCAGGTCGCGAGCTCCGGGTCGTCGAGCACCGGGTGGTGCACCTCGTACCGCTCGACGGCGTCGACGACGGCCTGGTGCTCGGCCTCGTGCACGAACTTCGGCGAGTGCACGCCGACGATCACGAGCGTGTCGCGGTGCTTCTCCTCCAGGTCCCGCAGCTCATCGAGGACGTGCAGGCAGTTGACGCAGCAGAAGGTCCAGAAGTCGAGCAGAACGATCTTTCCTCGCAGATCGGCGAGGGTCAGTTCTTCTCCGCCCGTGTTGAGCCAGCCGCCCTTGCCGATCAGCTCGGGGGCGCGGACACGGGCACGTCGGGGCGCGTGGGTGGGCGCGGAGTCGTTCATGGTTCAAGGGTGCCGTACGGGTGGAAAACCGGGGCCGGGTGGGGGGCCGGGGCGTGTCCCGGGGCCGGGTGTGCCGGGGGCGGGCGGTGGCATGGAGCGCATGACGCGTGCGGGCAGATCATCGGACTATTACGGCTGTCGGGTGAGCGGTGGGCTGCTGATGGCGGTACTGCTCGTGCTGCCCGGGGCCGCCGCGTGGGCCGGCGGGTCCGGGGACGGGGCCCTGCGGATGACCGTCACCGTGAACGGACGCTCCGACAGCGCGGTGCGGCCGCCGGCGGTACGGGTCGGGGCGCAGGTCGTGAAGCGGTACCGGCTGGAGAACCTGGGCGAGGCGCGTGTGCACGGGGTACGGGTCGTCGACCCCGGCGTGCCCGACGGGACCGTACGGTGCCCCCGGCAGTCGCTCGCCGGGCTCGGGGAGATGGAGTGCGTCGCCCGTTTCCGCGCCCTGCCCGGGCCCCACCTCGCCATCGCACGGGCCCGGGGCGACGTCCCCTCCCTCGGCGTGCTGAGCAGCGCGACCGCCCGCTCCGGGTACACCGGCGTCGCCGGGGGCCTCGCCCTCACCGAGCGGGTCTCGGTCGGGGGCGGCCGGGCCGCCGTCACGTACACCGTGGCCAACCGGGGCAACCGGCCCCTCCACGCCGTACGCGTCGAGGACACCGCCCTGCCGCTCGGCCCCGGCTCCGTCGACTGCGGCGGGCGCGCCGGGACCGTGGCCCTGCTCCCCCCGGGCGCCTCGGCCCGCTGCACGGCCACCGTCCGGCGCCCGCCGGGCACCCACCGCAGCACCGGCCTCGCCACCGGCAGCGACCGGGTCCCGACCCTCGACGCCGGGGGCGCCCTCGTCCCCGCACCGACGCTCACCGCACGCTCCTCCGCCGCTTTCACCGTCCCTTCGCCGCCGCGGGGGGCGGGGGGTGGTGGGGATGGCGGGGACGGGGGAAGTGGGGTTGCCGGGGCCTCGGCGGTGGGCGGGGGCTCCGTGGCGGGCGGGGGTGCCGGGGTCGCCGGGGTGGCTGGGGCTGTCGGCGGGGCCGGGCAGGTCGCTGGAGCTGCTGGGGCTGCTGGAGCTGTTGGTGCCGCTGGGGCCGCCGCCGCTGGAACCGGCGGGGCCGGAGGGGCCACCGGTGCCGCCGGAGCCACCGGTACTGCCGGAGCCGCCGGTGCCGCCGGTGTCGGGGGCGCGCCAGGGGCCCCGGCGGCCCCCGGCCTCGCTCCCGGAGCCGTCGGAGCCGTACCCCCGGCCGTGCCCCCCGACGGGCCTCGGGCCGCTCCGCCCGCCGTTCCCCTCCCCGTGGGACCGCCGCGGGGCGAGCCGGAGACGGCGTCCGGGACCGGTGACCGACAGCAGCAGCCACAGCAGCAACAACCGTCACGGCAACAGCAGCCCCGGCAGCGGGCCGAGGCCGTGCCGGACGACGAGGGGTTTCTGGGGCGGCTGCGGCGCCGGACGCGGGAGGCGCACGAGTTCGGGGTCGTGACGATGCTGCTGCTCCTGTTGATCCCGGCGGCCGTCGCGGCCGCTCTGCTCGGCAGCCGGGTGAAGTGACGTGGACCTGTTCGAGACGCTCGTCGTCGTCCTCGGCGTCGCGCTCGTCGCCGCCCTCGCCGTCTTCGCCAAGACCCGGCTCTTCCCGGTCGGCGAGGACGAGGAGCCGCGCGAGGACGTCGCCGAGTACATCGCGATGATGGTGTCGGTCCTCTACGCCGTCGTGCTCGGCCTCTGCCTGGTGTCCGTCTGGGACACCCGCTCCGACGCCGCCGACAACGTCCAGGCCGAGGCGAGCGCGCTGCACCAGACGTACCTCCTCGCGGACGCGCTCCCCGCGGCCCAGCGGCAGCCGCTGCGGGACGCCGCCCGTACGTACGCCGATCACGTCGTCGACGTCGAGTGGCCGGCGATGGCGGAGCGCGAGCCGCTCGGTCCGTCCGGCTGGCAGCTGCTCGAAAGGCTCCGGAAGGCGGGCGAGGTGGAGGACTCGGCCAAGGTGCCGGAGCAGATCGCGGCCCAGGAGGTGCTGGCCCAGCTCGGCTACATCGACGACGCGCGGCGGGGCCGGGAGGCCGCGGCGCAGGAGCGGCTCTCCCCCGTGCTGTGGACGGGCCTGCTGATCGGCGGCGTGCTCACGCTCGCGTTCATGTTCCTCTTCGGGATCAGGAGGAGCGCGACGCACGTGGTGATGGTGATGGGGCTCTCCGGGTTCATCGCCTTCACCGTGCTGCTGATCCATCAGCTCGACGCGCCGTTCGGGAGGATGCTGGGCGCGTCACCGGACGCGTTCACCCGGTACTTCGGGTGAGAACCTCCGCGAACCGGGCACACATGGGCGCGTGAAATATCTCGTACGGGACAAGATCTTCGCGATCGGCGACGACTACTGGATCGAGGACGAGCAGGGCCGCCACGCCTTCCTCGTCGACGGCAAGGCCCTGCGGCTGCGCGACACCCTGGAGCTGAAGGGCCCCGACGGGCAGGTCCTCGTCACGCTGCGGCAGAAGATGTTCAGCCTGCGGGACGCGATGACGATCGAGCGGGACGACCGGCCCCTCGCGACCGTCCGCCGCAAGCGGCTCTCCCTGCTCCGCAACCACTACCGGGTGACGCTCGTCGACGGGACCGGACTGGACGTCAGCGGCCGGATCCTGGACCGGGAGTTCACCGTCGAGTACGAGGGTGAACTCCTGGCCCACATCTCCCGGCAGTGGTTCCACGTCCGCGAGACGTACGCGGTGAACGTGGTCCGCGAGGACGCGGACGCGGCGCTGCAGATCGCGGTCGCCGTGTGCGTCATCCGGATGGCGGAGCGGGAACGGGAGGACTGACCCGCCGCTCGGAGGGGTCAGCCCGCCTTCGTCAGCGCCTGCTCCAGGTCCGCCCACAGGTCCTCGACGTGTTCGATGCCGACGGAGAGCCGGACCGTGCCGGCGCCGATGCCGGCCGCGGCGAGCGCCGCCGCGTCGAGCTGGTGGTGGGAGGTGGACGCCGGGTGCATGACCAGCGTCTTCACATCGCCGAGGGAGACGCTGAGGGAGGCGAGCCGTACCGCCTCGACGAAGGCGCGGCCCGCCTCCCGGCCGCCCGCGAGGTCGATCGAGACCACCCCGCCGCCGCCGGCGGGCAGCAGGCGCGCGGCGATCGCCCGGTCCGGGTGGCTCGCGAGGGCCGGGTGGCGGACGGCCTCGACGGCGGGGTGCGTTTCGAGCCGGGCGGCGAGTTCGGCGGCGCTCGCGCACTGGCGCTCCATGCGCAGGGACAGGGTCTGGATGCCGCGCAGGGTGAGCCAGGCGGCGAACGGGTCGGTGGAGGCGCCCTGTTCGACGGCGTGGTGGCGGACCCCGTCGTACAGCTCGGCGTCCTTGAAGACGGCGATGCCGCCGAGGACGTCGGCGTGCCCGGCCAGGTACTTGGTGGCGGAGTGGACGACGATGTCGGCGCCGTGGTCGAGGGGACGGCAGAGCAGCGGGGAGGCGAAGGTGTTGTCGACGACGACGGGGACCCCGGCCTCGGCGGCGACGGCGGCGAGCGCGGGGACGTCGGCGACGCGGGTGGTGGGATTGGCGATGGTCTCCAGGTAGAGGAGCCGGGTCTCGGGACGCAGGGCCGCCCGCACCTCCTCCGGGTCGGTGCCGGAGACGTACGTGACGTGGACGCCCCAGCGGGCGGCGAGGTCGGTGAGGACCGCGTACGTGCCGCCGTACAGGCAGGTCTGGGCGATGACGTGGTCGCCGCTGGAGAGCAGGCCGAGGAGGACGGCGTTGATGGCGCCCATGCCGGAGGCGAAGGACCGGGCGGCGGTCCCGCCTTCCAGGCGGGCGACGGCGTCCTCCAGGGTGCGGACGGTGGGGTTGCCGAGGCGGGAGTAGAGGAAGGCGTCCGGGGAGGTGAACCCCTCGGCGAGGGCGTCGGCCGAGTCGAAGGCGAAGACGTGGCCCTGGTGCAGGGGCACGCCGAGGGGCCTGCTGCCCGTGATCTCGACGTGCGGCGGGTGGACGGCGAGGGTCTCGGGGCGGACGGCGAGGATCTCGGGGCGGGGGGACGCGGGAGAGGAGGGCGCGGGTTCGGCGTGGGTCATGAACTCAGTCTGGGGAACGGCCTTTTGTCTTCCCAGGTCCAATTCCGGCAGAGTGGATCGGCGGCCGGCCCGGCGGCAGACCGTGCCCTCAGTCCGTTCCCGGGCCGTACGGCGTGAAGTCGATGACGTCCAGCGGGTCCTCGTGGGGGCGTACGAGGCGGGGGAGGCCTTCCGTGCGGAGTTCACCGCGCAGCCAGGCGAGCAGGATCCCGGTGAGGGTGCCGGTGAGCGGCGGGCCCTGGTCGGCGTGGCGCGGGATGACGATCAGGGGCCAGTCGTCGGGGGTGTCGCCCTCGGTGAGCCAGCACAGCTGGTCGCCGTCGATGGAGTCGGCGAAGGGCAGGAAGCCGCCGGGCTCGGGCCGGACGGGCAGCGGGTGGTACTGGGGGAAGTCGGCGCGCAGGCTCCGGTAGGCCTCGCCGTACCACTCCTCCGTGCCCGCCACGTCGTACCGTTCGGTGCCCAGCGGGCGGTTGAAGCGGAGCCACTGGCACCACTCTCCGCCGCCGTACGTCTCCATCAGGCGGACGTACTCGGTGGGGAGGCGGGTGCCGAGGCGTTCGTACAGCCACTCCCAGCTCTGCTCGCCGAGGTACGGCTCGGCGGGCGGCGGTACGAGGGCGGTGAGGGTGTCGAGGCCGGTGCCGCCGCCGGTGAGCGCGGCCCGCTGTTCGGGGGTGGGGTCGGGGCGGCGGGCCGGCGGGGTCCAGGCGGACGGTTCGCCTCCGGCGTAGCCGCTGCGGGCGATGTGCGGGCGCAGGCCGTCGGAGACGAAGCCGGTGAGGGTGGGCAGGAGGGTGGTGCCGGGGCGGAGCCAGGGGTCCTTGCCGGCGTTCGCGAGGTTCTGCACGTGGACGACGACGGGCCACTCGTCCGGGTCGTCGGAGGCGGTGGTGTCCCAGTAGAGGGTGTCGGCCATGCGGGTCTCGCCGAAGGGGAGGACGCCGGGCGCGGCCCGGCGTCCCCGCTCGACGAAGCCGCCGTAGTCGAAGAGGCGCGCGTCGTCGGCGAACGGGGTGTGCAGCCAGAGCCGTTCGCCGATGTCGAGGGGGCCGTAGGCGGTGGCCACGGCCTTGTAGTCGGCGGGCAGGCGCAGGCCGAGCCATTCCTCGACCGCGTCCCAGTCGACGGGTGCCGCCGGCCCTTCCGGCGGCGGTCCGAAGAGCTCGGCGAAGGCGGCGAGCGCCGCCTTCTCCTGGTCGTTCACGAGGTGCCTTTCGAAGGTTCGGGGCCGGCGGGGAGCGGCGTCCCGGAGGCCCGGAACCGGAGGGTGCGCGGCGGTCCGGAGGCCCAGGACCGGCGGGGGCGTGGCGGCCCGGAGGCCCGGAGCCGGCGGATGCGTGGCGTCGCGAAGGTTCAGGGCCGGCGGATGCGCGGCGTCGCGACCCCGAGCACCCGGTCCTTGAGCGCCGGGAACTCCTCCCGGGTCGTCCGGACCTTCGCCGGATCGAGGACGACCCGCAGGATCTCCTCGTCCGGTCCGGCCTCCGCGAGGGTCTCGCCCCAGGGGTCGACGACGATCGAGTGCCCGGCCTGCTCCACGCCCGCGTGGGTGCCGGCGGTGCCGCAGGCGAGGACGTACGCCTGGTTCTCGACGGCCCGGGCCCGGGCCAGGAGGGACCAGTGGGCGCGGCGGCGGGCGGGCCAGCCGGCCGGGACGACGAAGGCCTGGGCGCCCGCGTCGACGAGGCCGCGGAAGAGCTCGGGGAAGCGCAGGTCGTAGCAGGTGCCGACGCCGACGGTGAGGTGCGGCAGGTCGACGGTGACGAGGTCCTCCCCGGCCGCCATCAGCACGGCCTCGCCCTTGTCGAAGCCGAAGCGGTGGATCTTCCGGTAGGAGGCGACGAGTTCGCCGTCGGGGGAGAGGACGAGCGAGGTGTTGTAGAGGGAGCCGCCCTCCGCCTCGACGAAGGAGCCGGCGTGCAGCCAGACCCCGGCGTCGCGGGCGGCCTCCGCCATCGCCCGGTGGGTGGGGCCGTTCAACGGCTCGGACTCGGCGGCGAACAGGTCGGACGCGAAGGCGCCGACGGTCCACAGTTCCGGCAGGACCACGAGGTCCGCGTGGCCGGATTCCTCCCGTACGAGACGTGCCGCGCGGGCGCGACGGGCGTCGACCGGTTCGTCCGGGTCTACCGCGATCTGGATCAGCGAGGCGCGCACACTACCACCGTCCTGGCATTCGAGCCGTCAACACCGGCCTACGATCGTCACACGAAAGCACTGCCGGGGTGCCTTCGGGCAGCGTAACTTAGCGTCCGAGCCTCCCACCCAGTCGTGTTTTCAGCCCGCGCACCGAAGAACCGCCGAGGGGTCCCGTGACCGTCCATCCCAGCCTCCAGAACTACGCCGACGCCTGGACCCATTCCATCGAGGCGATAGCCGAACTGGTGCAGCCCCTCGTGGAGGGCGAGTGGAACCGGCCGACCCCGTGCATCGGCTGGTCGGTGCGGGACATCGTCTCCCATGTGATCGGCATGGAGACGGAGATGCTCGGCGATCCGCGGCCGATCCACTCCCTGCCCCGCGACCTGTACCACGTGCGCAGTGACTTCGCCCGCTACATGGAGGTTCAGGTCGATGTGCGGCGGCACCACACCGCCCCGGAGATGACCTCGGAGCTGGAGTACATCCTGATCCGGCGGGCCCGGCAGCTCCGCAACGAGAACCGCTCCCCCGAGCATCTGATCCGCGCCCCCCTCGGCGCCGAGCAGACCCTCGAACAGGGCTACCGCACGCGTGCCTTCGACGTGTGGGTGCACGAGCAGGACCTGCGGACGGCGCTGGGCGTGCCGGGGAACCTGGACTCGGCCGGGGCGCTCGTGGCCCGGGACGTGCTCCTGGAGGCGCTGCCGGACGTGGTCGCCAAGGACGCCGGGGCGCCCCCGTCCTCGGCGGTGGTGCTCGACGTGACCGGTCCGGTGGAGTTCCTGCGGACGGTACGGGTGGACGCGGAGGGCCGCGGTTCGATCGACGGCGCGCCGTCGCTGGGTCCCGCGGTGACGCTGGCGACGGACTGGGAGACGTTCGTCCGCCTCGCCTGCGGCCGGGTCCGGCCGGCCGAGGTGGCCGACCGGGTCAAGGTCGAGGGCGACGCGGACCTCGCGAAGGCGATCCTGGACAACTTCGCGGTGACGCCCCGGTAGGTACCGGCACTCTCCACATGGGCTCTGTACGAGACAAGGGCTCTCTCCGGGACAAGGGCCCTATACGGGACAAGGGCCCTATACGGGTACGTGCACGGCCTCGACGCGGCTGGCGACGAGCCGTTCCCGTTCCCTGCGGTGGGTGCGGGCCTTGAGGCGGAGGATCTGCACGACGCCGAGCGCCTCCAGGACGAAGACCGAGGAGAACGCGATCCGGTAGTCGTCGCCGGTCGCGTCGAGCAGCACGCCGACGGCGAGCAGCGTCGTCATCGAGGCGACGAAACCGCCCATGTTGACGATGCCCGAGGCGGTGCCCTGACGCTCCGGCGGGTTGGCCGGGCGGGCGAAGTCGAAGCCGATCATCGAGGCCGGTCCGCAGGCGCCCAGGACCAGGCAGAGGGTGACCAGCAGCCACATCGGCGCGTGGTCGCCGGGGTACGCGAGGGTCGTGCCCCACAGCAGGGCGGTGGCCGCGACCGTGCCGAGGGCGAGCGGGGCGCGGGCCGCGTGGTGGCGGGCGATGATCTGCCCGTACGCGAGGCCGACGGCCATGTTCGACAGCACGACCAGGGTGAGCAGCGTCCCGGCGGTGGACCGGGAGAGGCCCTGCGCCTCGACGAGGAACGGCAGGCCCCAGAGCAGCAGGAACACCATGGCGGGGAACTGGGTGGTGAAGTGCACCCACATGCCGAGCCGGGTGCCGGGCTCCCGCCAGGACTCGGCGATCTGGCGGCGGACGAAGGCGGCGCCCGCGTGGCGGGCGGGCTCCGGCTCGTACCCCTCGGGGTGGTCCTTGAGGAGGAGCAGCAGCAGGACGAGGACGAGGACGCCGGCGAGGGAGCTGCCGACGAAGGTGGTCGTCCAGCCGAGGCCGTGCAGGGCGCGGGCGATGAAGACGGTGGAGACGAGGTTGCCGGCCATGCCGATGAGCCCGGCGAGCTGGGCGATGAGCGGGCCCCGGCGGGCGGGGAACCAGCGGCTGCCGAGCCGCAGGACGCTGATGAAGGTCATGGCGTCGCCGCAGCCGAGGAGGGCGCGGGAGGCGAGGGCCGTGCCGTACGAGGGGGAGAGCGCGAAACCCAGCTGGCCGATGGTGAAGAGGACGACGCCGAGGGTCAGGACCTTCTTGGTGCCGAGGCGGTCGACCAGGAGGCCGACGGGTATCTGCATGCCGGCGTAGACGAGCAGCTGGAGGATGGAGAAGGTGGAGAGCGCCGAGGCGTTGACGTCGAAGCGGTCGGCGGCGTCGAGGCCGGCGACGCCCAGGGACGTGCGGAAGATGACGGCGACGAAGTAGACGGCGACGCCGACGCCCCAGACGAGGGCGGCACGACGGCCGCCGGGCGGGTCGCCGGGCAGGCTGACCGAGCTCATCGGGCCTCACCCCGGACCAGGACCTTGACCCAGCTGAGGTGCTGGCGGACGCAGTGCGCGGCGCCCTCGGCGTCGCCGGCCTTGATGCGGTCGAGGATCTCGGCGTGCTCGGTGATGTTCTTGGCGATGCGGTCGGGCTGGGACTGCATCACGGCGACGCCCATGCGCAGCTGGCGGTCGCGGAGCTGGTCGTAGAGGCGGACGAGGATCTGGTTGCCGGCGTGCTTGACGATCTCGGCGTGGAAGCAGCGGTCGGTGACGGCCACCTCGGCGAGGTCACCGGCCTCGGCGCGCCGCTTCTGCTCCTCCAGGAGCTCTTCGAGGCGGGCGATCAGGGGGGCGGGCGCGGGCACGGCCCGGCGGACGGCGAACTCCTCGACGAGCAGCCGGGTCTCGACGACGTCGGCGATCTCCTGCGCGGAGACGGCGAGGACGAGGGCGCCCTTCTTCGGGTAGAGCTTCAGCAGCCCTTCCATCTCCAGCTTGAGCAGCGCCTCGCGGACGGGGGTCCGGGACACCCCGACGGCCTGGGCGAGTTCGCCCTCGGTGAGGAGGGTCCCTCCCTCGTAGCGCCGGTCGAGTACGGCCTGCTTGACGTGCATGTAGACGCGGTCGGCCGCGGGCGGCTGCTTGGTGGGCAGGGGGGCGGGACCGGCTGGCGCTGATGGCATGCGCACAGCATAGATACAACAGGGGTGCAACAGACAGCCGCGTCCGCATCCTGGACCCCTTACCGGGAGCCGGAAGTCACAGTGGCCCCGGGCCCTTACCGGGAGCCGGAAGTCGTAGTGGTTCTCGTCGCCGACGAGTACGGAGGTGAAGCACACCGGGAGGCCGTCGGGCCGGCGCGCGACCTCCTGGGAGGTGCGGCGGGTGAAGCCGAGGGAGAGTCCGGGGACGAACGGGTCCTCGCCGTCGACGCCGTGCGCCGCGAGGCCCTTCAGCAGCTCGTCGGCGTCGTGCGCCGCGAGGCCCTTCAGGAGTTCGTCGGCGGGGGTACGGCCGCCACCACCTCGTCGGGGGTCATGCCGAGGCGTACGGGCCCGGCACCACGGGGCGGTTCGAGGGGGAGGCCCATGCCCTCGAACCAAACATCCGGTGGCGGCTGACGCCACCACCGGATGTTTCACGTGAAACGGGCGAACCCGGCCGCTACGCCCAGGTGATGAGCCTCTTCGGGTTCTCCAGGATCGCGGCGACGTCCGCCAGGAACTTGGAGCCGAGCTCGCCGTCGACCAGGCGGTGGTCGAAGGAGAGTGCCAGCGTGGTGACCTGACGCGGCTTCACCTTGCCCTTGTGGACCCACGGCTGGAGCTTGATCGCACCGACCGCGAGGATCGCGGACTCGCCGGGGTTCAGGATCGGCGTACCGGTGTCGACGCCGAAGACGCCGACGTTGGTGATGGTGAAGGTGCCGCCCTGCATCGCCGTCGGGGTCGTCTTCCCCTCGCGGGCGGTGGCGACGAGTTCGCTCAGGGACTGCGAGAGCTCGGGCAGGGTCTGGGCGTGCGCGTCCTTGATGTTCGGCACGATCAGACCGCGCGGGGTGGCCGCGGCGATGCCCAGGTTCACGTAGTGCTTGAGGACGATCTCCTGTGCCGCCTCGTCCCAGGCCGCGTTGATCTCCGGGTTGCGCTTGACCGCGACCAGGACGGCCTTGGCGATGAGGAGGAGCGGGTTGACCCGCAGGCCCGCCATGTCCTTGTCGGACTTGAGCTCCTCGACCAGCTTCATCGTGCGCGTGATGTCGAAGGTCACGAACTCGGTGACGTGCGGCGCGGTGAAGGCCGAACCGACCATCGCCGCCGCCGTGGCCTTCCGCACGCCCTTGATGGGCACGCGGGTCTCCCGGGCGTCGGTGGACGCCACGGACGGCGCCGCGGCGGGCGCCGCAGCCGGTGCCGCCACGGGCGCGGGGGCCTCGACGGCCGGGGCGGGCGCCGGGGCGGCCGCCGCGTGGACGTCCTCGCGGGTGATAATCCCGCCCGGGCCGGTCGGGGTGACCGTCGCCAGGTCGACACCGAGGTCCTTGGCGAGCTTGCGCACCGGCGGCTTGGCCAGCGGACGGCCGGCCACGGGACCGTGGCCGTGGCCGTTCAGCTGCTCGGGGACCACCGGGGCGGGCGCGGCGACCTCGGCCGCCGGGGCCGGAGCGCCCGGCACCTTGCGGGCGCGCCGCTTGGTGGAGCTCGCGGCCACGCCGTAGCCGACGAGGACCGGCTGACGGCCCTCCGGCTCGGCGGGCTCCGGCTCGGTCACCGTCTCCTGGACGGGGGCGGCCGCGACGGCCGGGGCCGCCGGGGCCTCGGGCTCGGCGCCGCCGCCCACGTCCACCGAGATGATGACCTGGCCGACGTCGACCGTGGTGCCCTCGGGGAAGAGGAGCTCGTGGACCGTCCCGTCGAAGGGGATCGGCAGCTCGACGGCGGCCTTGGCGGTCTCGACCTCGATCACGACCTGGCCGTCGGTGACGGTGTCACCGGGCTGGACGTACCACTTGAGGATCTCGGCCTCGGTCAGGCCCTCGCCCACGTCGGGCATCTTGAATTCGCGGATCGTCATGGTCGTGCTCTCCTCAGTACGCCAGCGAGCGGTCGACGGCGTCGAGCACGCGGTCCAGGCCCGGCAGGTACTCCTCCTCCAGGCGCGCCGGCGGGTACGGCGCGTGGTAGCCGCCGACCCGCAGGACGGGGGCCTCCAGGTGGTAGAAGCAGCGCTCGGTGATCCGGGCGGCGATCTCCGCGCCGGAGCCGAAGAACACCGGCGCCTCGTGGACGACGACCAGGCGGCGGGTCTTCTCGACCGAGGCCTGGACGGTGTCGAAGTCGAGGGGGGAGATCGAGCGCAGGTCCACGACCTCGATCGACTTGCCCTCCTCGGCGGCGGCCGCGGCCGCCTCCAGGCAGGTCTTCACCATCGGGCCGTAGGCGAGGAGGGTGAGGTCCGTGCCCTCGCGGGCGACCCGGGCCTTGTGCAGCTCGCCGGGGATGGCCTCGGTGTCGAGCTCGCCCTTGTCCCAGTAGCGGCGCTTGGGCTCGAAGAAGATGACCGGGTCGTCGCTCTGGATCGCCTGCTGGAGCATCCAGTAGGCGTCGGAGGAGTTCGCCGGGGTGACGACCTTGAGGCCCGCGACGTGCGCGAAGAGCGACTCGGGGGACTCGGAGTGGTGCTCGACGGCACCGATGCCGCCGCCGTACGGGATGCGGATGACGATCGGCATCTTCACCGTGCCGAGCGAACGGGCCCGCATCTTCGCCAGCTGGGACACGATCTGGTCGTACGCCGGGAAGACGAAGCCGTCGAACTGGATCTCCACGACCGGCCGGTAGCCGCGCAGCGCGAGACCGATCGCGGTGCCGACGATGCCGGACTCGGCGAGCGGGGTGTCGATGACCCGGTCCTCGCCGAAGTCCTTCTGCAGACCGTCGGTGATCCGGAAGACACCGCCGAGCTTGCCGACGTCCAGGCCCATGATCAGGACCTTGGGGTCGGTCTCCAGGGCCTTGCGCAGCGACTCGTTGAGCGCCTTCGCCAGGGGAAGCTTCTGAACAGCCATGATTACTCGGCCTCTCCGCCCTCGAAGGACGCCTGGTAGGCGGCGAACTGCGCACGCTCCTCGTCGACGAGCGCGTGCCCGTCCGCGTACACGTTGTCGAACATCGCCATGTGCTCCGGGACGGGCATGGCGCGGACGACCTCGCGGACGTGCTTGCCGAGCGCCTCGCTCTCCGTCTCCAGCTCCTCGAAGAAGGCCGCGTCGGCGTGGCCCTCGTTCTCCATGTACGTCTTGAGGCGCTGGATCGGGTCCTTGGCCTCCCACTCCTCGCGCTCCGCGTCCCGGCGGTAGCGGGTCGGGTCGTCGGAGGTGGTGTGGGCGGCCATCCGGTAGGTGAACGCCTCGATGAGCGTCGGGCCCTCACCGCGGCGGGCGCGCTCCAGGGCGGACCGGGTCACGGCCAGGCAGGCGAGGACGTCGTTGCCGTCGACGCGGACGCCGGGGAAGCCGAAACCGGCGGCGCGCTGGTAGAGCGGGACGCGGGTCTGCTTCTCGATGGGCTCGGAAATGGCCCACTGGTTGTTCTGGCAGAAGAACACGACCGGAGCGTTGTAGACCGCGGAGAAGACGAACGACTCGTTGACGTCGCCCTGGCTGGAGGCGCCGTCACCGAAGTAGGCGAGCACGGCGGAGTCCGCGCCGTCCTTGGCGATGCCCATGGCATAGCCGGTGGCGTGCAGGGTCTGCGAGCCGAGGACGATCGTGTACAGGTGGAAATTGTTGCTGTTGGGGTCCCAGCCGCCGTTGTTCACACCGCGGAACATTCCCAGCAGGTTCGTCGGGTCGACCCCGCGGCACCAGGCGACGCCGTGCTCGCGGTAGGTCGGGAAGACGTAGTCGTCGTCGCGCAGGGCCCGGCCCGAACCGATCTGGGCGGCCTCCTGGCCGAGCAGCGAGGCCCACAGGCCCAGCTCGCCCTGACGCTGCAGGGCGGTCGCCTCGGCGTCGAAGCGTCGGGTGAGGACCATGTCGCGGTACAGACCGCGCAGTTCCTCGGCGCTCAGATCGATGTCGTAGTCGGGGTGCTGGACGCGCTCCCCCTCGGGCGTCAGCAGCTGAACGAGCTCGGGCTCCGAGGCCGTGGCGGCCGTCGCCTTCTTGGTGGTGCTCGTGCTCGCGCTTGCGGTGCGCTTGGTGCCGCTGCTGCGTCGCGTCGTCTTGCGCGCGGCAGTGCTCTCCACGGTCACGTGCGTGCTCCTCCGTCGGTCCGGCCCCCGGGTTCGCCGGTGAGGCCAGTGCGGCTCCGCCTTGTCCGTACCTTCGCACGGGGTGGGTGCGACGCGGCCGGAGTCGGGCGTGAAAGGTGCCCCGGCGAGCGCCGTCATAGGCACGTTACCCATTACGCGGCATTCCCGCGAAACCCCACTTGACCTGCGATTTTGCTTGGATTTCCAAGTAAATCGAGAAAAGGGGGACTCATCCCTGGTCAGAGCATGGACAACGGCCCGACGCCGTCGTCGGAACACCCGGCACGTTATCCCGCGCACCCCGGGCGCCGGAAGACCCAATATGTGAGACTGACCGCGTGCGCGAAGAAGGAAAAATCCGGGTATTTCTGCTGGACGACCACGAAGTCGTACGGCGCGGGGTCCACGAGTTGCTCTCCGTGGAGGACGACATCGAGGTGGTCGGCGAGGCCGGGACGGCGGCGGACGCGCTGGTCAGGATCCCCGCGACCCGCCCCGACGTCGCGATGCTCGACGTCCGGCTGCCCGACGGCAGCGGGGTGGAGGTGTGCCGGGAGGTCCGCTCGCAGGACGATTCGGTCAAGTGCCTGATGCTGACCTCGTACGCGGACGACGAGGCGCTCTTCGACGCGATCATGGCCGGGGCCTCGGGCTACGTCCTCAAGGCGATCCGCGGCAACGAGCTGCTGAGCGCGGTGCGGGACGTCGCCGCCGGCAGGTCGCTGCTCGACCCGGTGGCCACCGCCCGGGTCCTGGAGCGGCTGCGCGACGGCAACACCCCGAAGGGCGACGAGAGGCTCGCCTCCCTGACGGACCAGGAGCGCAAGATCCTGGACCTGATCGGCGAGGGCCTGACCAACCGGGTCATCGGCGAGCGGCTCCACCTCGCGGAGAAGACCATCAAGAACTACGTCTCCAGCCTGCTGTCGAAGCTGGGCATGGAGCGGCGCTCGCAGGCGGCGGCGTACGTGGCCCGGCTCCAGGCCGAACGTCACTGACGCCCACCGGCCCCGCCCCCGGCGGGGCCGGTGGCCAGCCCCCGGGACCTACGGCCCCCTCGAACCGGGGCAGGGGCCCCTTTTCCGGCACGGCGCCGGTGACGGAGAGTGGAGACCATGTCCACCGACGAGATCCGCGCCATCGAGCTCCTCAGCCGCGTGTCGTACGGCCGGCTGGCGACGAGCATGCGGGCGATGCCGTTCGTCGCCCCCGCCCGCCACGTCGTGGCCGACGGCCGCGTCCTGCTCCGGATGCACCGGGGCCTCGGCTACCACCGCGCCTGCAACGGCAGCGTGGTCGCGTACGGCGCGGACAACTGCGACTCCGGCGCCGAGCACATCTGGTCCGTGCAGTTCACGGGCACGGCCGAGATCGTCGAGCCGACGCCGGAGGAGCGGGCGGCCTTCGGCCCCGAGCCCGTACGGGTGGACGGAGAGCCCTTCACCCCGGTGTTCCTGCGGATCGAGCCCCAGTTCGTGACGCTCCACGAACTCGACTACAGCGGCCGCGCGGGGGCCGGTACACAGGCCGGAGGGCCTGTCGGGGGGCCTACTGGGGGACTCGTGGAGGGTCCGGCGCGGGAGCCGGCCGGAAAGGCCCCCGAGAGGCCCTCCGGGGCCGATTTCGGGGGCGGCGCCGGGGACGGCGCCGAGGGCGGCGCCGAGGACCGTCTCCAAGCCCACCCCGAGGCCCGTCCCGAGGAGCGCCTCCAAGCCCGTGCCGAGGCCCGTCCCGAGGAGCGCCTCCAAACCGCGTCCGGGGCCCGTCCCCAAGCCGGTGCCGAGGAGCGCCCCCAAGCCCACCCCGGGACCCGTCCCGAGGCCCGCCCCCACCCCCGTTCCGTGGAGCGACGCATCCACCACGCAGCGTGATCTAACATCTGCGGAGTGCCGCGCTCATCTGTACCCCACGCTCCGCCCCTCCGCCCCCTCCTGCGCCGCTACACCGACGTGGGTGAGCCCCTCTCCTGCGTCCCCGTGACCGAGGGCCTGCTCAACCGCGGCTACCGGCTCTCCACCACCCGCGGGGCGTACTTCCTCAAGCAGCACCTGGACGCCCCCACCTCGGACCGGGCCACCATCACCCGCCAGCACCGCGCCACCCAGCGCTTACACGCCCTCGGCCTGCCCGTGGCGCCGCCGCTCCCCGACAGCCGGGGCCGCACGGTCGCCCTCGTCGGCGGCCACTGCTACGCCCTGCACCCCTGGATCGACGGCCGCCACCGCGACGGCGCCCAGCTCTCCACCGGCTGCTCCCGCCGCCTCGGCACCCTCCTCGGCCGTGTCCACACCTGCCTGGAGCAGGTCATGGAGTCCCCGCCGCCGGGCGGCGAGCACGAGAGCGCCCGTCCCGAGGACACCTTCCGGGCCATCGAGGAACTGCTCCGCCTGGCCCGCGCGCACCGCCCCCGCGACAGCTTCGACGCGCTCGCCGAGCACCGGCTCAGGGAGCGGCGCAGGCTGCTCGCGCAGCACGCCCACCACCGGCCGCCGCCCGCCTCCGCCGCCGGCTGGGTGCACGGGGACTTCCACCCGCTGAACCTGCTGTACCGGGGCGCGGAGCCCGCCGCGATCGTCGACTGGGACCGGCTCGGGGTCCGTCCCAGGGCCGAGGAGGCGGTCAGGGCCGCCGCGATCTTCTTCGTACGCCCGGAGGGGGAGCTGGCCTTGGAGAAGGTGCGGGCGTACGCGCGCGCGTACCGGCGGGCGACGGGCGCGGACGGCGCCGAGCTGGCCGCCGCAGCGCACCGGGTGTGGTGGGAGCGGCTCAACGACTTCTGGACCCTGCGCTGGCGCTACCAGCTGCACGACCGGCGGGCCGACCCGCAGTTCCCCGCGGTGTCGGCCCTGGCGGTCTGGTGGACGCGCGAGTACGCGGCGGTCCGCGACGCCTTCGCCGGCTGAGCACGACGAAGGCGCGGCGAAGGCGTGACGCAGGCGTGTCACAGGCGCGGCGAAGACGCGGAGCAGGAGCGACGCAGGCGCCGCACAGGCGCCGTGCCGACCGGACCGACCGCGCGGCGGCCTCGTCAGCCGGTCGCGGTGCCCGCGCCCGTCGGCGGGGTGTCCGGGTCGCCGCCGCCGCCGGAGGAGTCGTCGGTCGGCTCGCCGGTCGGCTCCGTCGGGGGCTCGGTCGTCGGCTCGCCCGTCGGGTCCGTCGGCCCGTCCGTCGGCCTGGTCGGGGGCGTGGTCGTCGGCTGCGTCGGCGTGTCGGTCGACGGCGTGCCCGTGGGCCCGGTCGGCTCGTACGTCGTCGGCGGGTTCCACGGCTGCTGCGTCTCGCCGGTCGACGTGCCCGAGTCCTGGGTGGGGTCCTGGGTGGGCTCCTCCGAGGCGGTGGGCTCCTCGGAGACGGTCGACGGGGAGGTGCTGACGGTGTTCGTCGGCGACTTCACGTCGTCACCCGGGCCGCCCGCCTTGTCGAGCGCGTACGCGACACCCGCGACGACCGCGACCAGCGCGAGTACGGCGAACAGCCACATCTTGCCCCGGCCGCCCCTGCCGCCGTTCTGGGTGGCGTACCCGTCCTGGCCGTAGCCGCCGCCGTCGTATCCGCCGTCGTTCGGGTTCAACGGCGGCAGGATCGGGCCCTGGGCGGTCTCGCCGTGCATGGGGTGGCCCATCGCGGTCGTCGCGGCCATGCCGCCGACCGGGGTGTGCCCGCCCTCGTACATCTCGACCGGCCCGGTGTTCCACGCGCCGGTGTAGCCGCCCTGCTGCTGGAGCATCTGGAGGGCGTACTGGATGAGCCCGCGCATCTCCTCGGCGCTCTGGAACCGGTCGTCCGGGTCCTTCGCGAGCGAGCGCATCACCAGGCCGTCGAGCTCCGGCGGCACGGATCCCGTCACCTCGGACGGCGGGACGGGGGCGTCCTGGACGTGCTGGTACACGACGGACAGCGGGGTCTCGCCGGTGAAGGGGGGCCGCAGCGCGAGGAGTTCGTAGAGCAGGCAGCCCGTGGCGTACAGGTCGGAGCGGTGGTCGACCGCCTTGCCGAGGGCCTGTTCGGGGGAGAGGTACTGCGGGGTGCCCATGACCATGCCGGTCTGGGTCATCGTCGACTGCGCGCCGTGCAGGGCGCGCGCGATGCCGAAGTCCATGACCTTCACCGCGCCGGTGTTCGTGATGATCACGTTCGCCGGCTTGATGTCGCGGTGCACGATGCCGTGCTGGTGCGAGTAGGCCAGCGCCTCCAGGACGCCGGAGACGATGATGAGCGCCTGCTCGGGGCCCGGGGCCTCGGCGCTGAGCAGCAGGTCGCGGATGGTGCGGCCCTCGACCAGCTCCATCACGATGTACGGCACGGGCCGGCCGCCGACGAGGTCCTCGCCGGAGTCGTACACGGCGACGATCGCGTGGTGGTTGAGCCCGGCGACGGACTGCGCCTCGCGGGTGAAGCGGGCCTTGGAGACCGGGTCCTCGGCGAGGTCGGCGCGCAGCAGCTTGACGGCCACGGTGCGGCCGAGCCGTACGTCCTCGGCGGCGAAGACCTCCGCCATGCCGCCCCGCCCCAGACGGTGCGTCAGGCGGTAGCGGCCGTCGCCGACGACGCCGCCCTCGCCCCACGATTCCGCCGACGCGTCCGGCACACCGCCACCTGCTCCGGATTCGGGTGCCATCAGTCCTCGCCGTCGTCTGTCGTGCCGTGTCCAGTCGTCACGCTACAGGCTCCGTACGACACCACGGTCCGAGATGGACCGGCCATCCAACCTCCTCGACGTACGCCTGTGCAAATTCGACGTGTTTCCCCCGCCCCCGCGGAAACGCTTCCTGTGCGGAGTGTCACGGAACGGGCACCGAACCGAGGCCCGGCTTGACGTGTCACTGCCCTGCGGCAGACTTGCGCCAGGAAATTCCGGATCAACGCCGCCACGCGCGCGTAGGGGGAAGCACAGATGAGCCAGGACGGCGCACAGGGCCGCTATGCGGGCGGTTCGGTCGCGGGCGGCCGGTACCAGCTGCGTGACCTTCTCGGCGAGGGCGGCATGGCGTCGGTCTACCTGGCCTACGACAGCGCCCTCGACCGGCAGGTCGCCATCAAGACGCTGCACACGGAGCTCGGCCGGGAGCAGTCCTTCCGGGAGCGGTTCCGGCGCGAGGCGCAGGCCGTCGCGAAGCTGTCGCACACGAACATCGTCTCGGTCTTCGACACCGGCGAGGACACCCTCGACGGCGCCGTCATGCCGTACATCGTCATGGAGTACGTGGAGGGGCAGCCGCTCGGCTCGGTCCTCGCCGCGGACGTCCAGCAGTACGGCGCGATGCCGGCCGACAAGGCGCTGAAGGTCACGGCCGACGTGCTGGCCGCGCTCGAGGTCAGCCACGAGATGGGCCTGGTCCACCGTGACATCAAGCCGGGCAACGTGATGACCACCAAGCGCGGTGTGGTCAAGGTCATGGACTTCGGCATCGCGCGGGCCATGCAGTCCGGGGTCACCTCGATGACGCAGACCGGCATGGTCGTCGGCACCCCCCAGTACCTCTCCCCCGAGCAGGCCCTCGGCCGCGCGGTGGACGCCCGCTCCGACCTTTATTCGGTCGGCATCATGCTCTTCCAGCTGCTGACGGGCCGCCTCCCCTTCGACGCCGACTCGCCGCTGGCCATCGCCTACGCGCACGTGCAGGAGGAGCCGGTCGCCCCGTCCTCCGTCAACCGCTCGGTGACGCCGGCGATGGACGCGCTCGTCGCCCGCGCGCTGCGGAAGAACCCGAACGAGCGGTTCCCGAGCGCGGCCGCGATGCGCGACGAGTGCCTGCGGGTCCTGGCGGCAGGCCAGACCGGCGCGCCGATGATCGTCCAGGGCGGCCCGGTCAGCAGCGGCGCGGGCGTCAGCTCGGCGGTCTTCCCGCCCGTCGGCCAGACCCCGCCGCCGACCCCGCACCCCGGCGTGCAGCAGCCCTACCTGCCGCCGACGCCGCAGCCCGGCCCGTACGGCCCCGCGACCCCCGCGCCCGCCCCGGCGTACGGCTACCCGCAGCAGGCGCCGACGCCCGCGCCGTACGCCCCCACCCCGGCCCCCGCGCCGTACGCCCCGACGCCGGCGCCCATGCCCGCTCCCGTCGCGTCCGGCGGCTCGGGCTCCCGCAGGAACACGCCGGTCCTCGTCGGCGCGATCGCCGTCGCGCTGCTCGCGATCGGCGGCCTGCTCGTCGCGCTCAACATGAACAAGGACGAGGACCCGCAGGCGGGCGGCACCGGCGGCACGCAGACGCAGGAGAGCCAGTCGGCGGCGCCCGGCCACAAGGGCCCCGACCTGACCAAGACCATCGACACCAAGAAGTGCACGCAGCCTTCGGAGTCGAGCGACGACCCGTCCAAGTTCGAGGTCCCGAACTTCACCTACAAGAACATCCAGTCGGTGAAGGCGTGCGTGCAGGCGGCGGGCTGGAAGATCATGACCCAGACCCCGGTGGACGAGGCCACGTACGGCGAAGGCACGGTCCTGGAGCAGTACCCGCCGGCCGGTCAGGACATCACCGACGAGGACGCCGAGTTCACCCTGAAGATCTCGACGGGCAACCCGCCGCAGTAGTCCCGGAGCCGCCGTACGCCCCCCGGCCCCGTCCCGGATGCCGGAACGAATCGGGCATGTGACGCTGAGTCGAACGACTCCGCGCCTCGGTACGGGAGGGGGTCACCCGGTGACTCCAGCACTCCGCAGAGCACGCGCGCGGGCTCTGCGCCCCGCGCTCACCTGCGCGTTCACCTGCGCCCTGTACGCCACGCCCCTCGCGTACGCGGCGCAGGACCCCGGCACCCCGATGGGCAGCGCGGCCCGGCCTCCCGGCACGTCCGTGGGCGACGTGGCGCGGCCTCCCGGCGTCTCCGTGGGCGGCATGGCCCCGGGGGCGGTGGCGGCCGCGGCTCCGGTGGGGGCCCCGGCAGCGGCTGCGATGCCGGTGGCGGCCCCGGCCCCGGCCCCGGTGGCAGGCCCGGTGGCGGGCCCGCCCTCCGCCACGCCCTCCTCGACCGCCTCACCGGACTCCCCCTCCCCGTCCGCCTTTCCGTCCGCTTCCCCGTCCACCTCCCCGGCGGCTCCTCCGAGCGGCGACGGGGGAACCCGCGCGCCCGTCTCCCCGGCGCCCGCGCCCACCGGGACGGGGGCGCCGTCCGCGACGCCCACGCCGAGCGCCGAGCCCTCCGACGCCCCCGCCCCCAGCCGTTCCGCCTCCCTCGCGGGGCGGCCCGCGGGCGAGGGGAAGTCCCGCCCGGGGCGCCCCGAGTCCGCCGAGTCCTCCGCCCCGGCGAGCGCCAAGGCACCGTCGCCCCGCCCCTCTCGTACCGAAACCGCTACAAGCTCGCGCGAGCACGACGCCGCGGAGGAGACGGACGGGCTGGTACGCGAGGGGGATCCGCTGCCGCCGGAGGCCGCGCCCGCCAGCCTGCCCGCCGCGGCACCCGGACTGGCCGACGAGACCGCGACCACCCTCGGCGACCAGCGGATTCCCGTGCTCACCCTGGGCGTGGGGCTGGCCCTGATGGGCTTCGGGATCGGCTTCCTCGGGCTCCGGATGCGCCGCCGCTGACCCCGCCGGGACCGCCGGGGTCCCCCTTGAGTCGGACCTCCCGCTTCCCTCTCAGGTCGGTTGTCCGTCGCGACATACCCGGTATACATACTGAGTATGTCGATCCGCCACGGGCTCCTCGCCCTTCTCGAACGCGGCCCTCGCTACGGCTCCCAGCTCCGTACGGAGTTCGAGTCCCGCACCGGCTCCACCTGGCCGCTCAACGTCGGCCAGGTCTACACGACCCTCAACCGGCTCGAACGCGACGGCATGGTCGCCCAGGGCGGCGAGGACGCGGCCGGGCACACGCTCTACGCGATCACCGATAGCGGCCGCGCCGAGCTCAGGACCTGGTTCGAGAAGCCGGTGGACCGCACCAGCCCCGCCCGCGACGAGCTGGCCATCAAGCTCGCCATGGCCGTGGGCGCGCCCGGCGTCGACATCCGCGACGTCATCCAGTCCCAGCGCCGGCACACCGTGAAGGCGATGCAGGACTACACCCGGCTCAAGGCGCGGGCCCTGCTCGCCGTCGAGGGCGGCGGGGCCCGGGAGCGGGACGACGTGGCCTGGCTGCTCGTCCTGGAGCAGCTGATCTTCCAGACCGAGGCGGAGGCCCGCTGGCTGGACCACTGCGAGTCCCGGCTGATCCGCCTGTCGGCGACGGCGGCGGCCGCGGGGAGCCCGGTGACCGCGCCCGTGGGCCCGACGGCCCCGAGCACGCCGACCGCCCCGACCGCCCCGGCGGTCTCGAACACCCCGGCTGCCCCGGCGGCCTCCGGCGCCCCGGCCGGGCCGGGCGCTCCGGCCTCCTAGCGCCCTTCGACCACCGGTACGCCCGGAGCGCGTCGGCCGCACTCCCGCGCCCCGCCCGTACCGCCGACGCGACACCACCTTCCACCGCACGCTCCCGTACCCGGCCCGACCGCCGCGTACGGCCAACGGGGGGACCCCTCCATGTCGACACAGCAGCCCGTGCTGCAACTGCAGAACCTGACCCGCGTCCACGGCGCGGGCGCCACCGAGGTGCACGCCCTGCGCGGCATCGACCTCGCCGTCTATCCCGGCGAACTCGTCGCCGTCATGGGCCCATCGGGCTCGGGCAAGTCCACGCTGCTCACCATCGCCGGCGGCCTGGACACCCCCAGCTCGGGCCGGGTGATCGTCGAGGACACCGACATCACCGCCGCGAGCGTCAAGGAACTCGCGGCCCTGCGCCGCCGCAGCATCGGTTACGTCTTCCAGGACTACAACCTCATCCCGGCCCTGACCGCCGCCGAGAACGTCGCCCTGCCCCGCGAGCTGGACGGGACCTCCGCCCGCAAGGCGCGCGTCGAGGCCGTCGCCGCCCTGGAGGAGATGGGCCTCGGCCACCTCGCCGACCGCTTCCCCGACGAGATGTCCGGCGGCCAGCAGCAGCGCGTCGCCATCGCCCGCGCCCTCGTCGGCGACCGCCGCCTCGTCCTCGCCGACGAACCGACCGGCGCCCTGGACTCCGAGACCGGCGAGTCCGTGCTCGCCCTGCTCCGCTCCCGCTGCGACGCGGGCGCCGCCGGTGTCCTCGTCACCCACGAGCCGCGGTTCGCCGCCTGGGCCGACCGGGTCGTGTTCCTGCGGGACGGCGCCATCGTCGACCAGACCGTGCGCAGCGAGGCCGATTCGCTCCTCTCGGGTCAGGTGGCCGACGCGTGAAGACCTGGTTCCACTCCTGGCGGGCCGCGATCCGCATAGCCCGCCGCGACGCCTGGCGCTCCAAGGGCCGCAGCGCCCTCGTCCTCGCGATGATCGCGCTGCCCATCCTGGGTGTCAGCGCCCTCGATCTGACCTACCGCAGCTCCGAACTGTCGCCCGCCGAACAGCTGGAGCGGACGATCGGCGCGGCCGACGCACGCTTCAGGGACGCCCAGGTCGGCGGCGTCCCGATCTTCCAGGACCCGACCGGCGAGATGTCCACGCCGGCCAAGGACTACGAGGACGGGCCGTGGCCGAGCGGCCCCACCGATGTCGCCAAGACCATCCCCGCCGGGGCCACCGTCCTCACGGACGCCCTCGGTTCGGCGAAGCTGACGACGACCCACGGTCTGCTCGGGGCCGAGGTGCGTGAGCTCAAGGCGTCCGATCCGATCGCCCACGGCATCATGACGCTTCTGGAGGGGCGTTTCCCGGAGAAGAGCGACGAGGTCATGGCGACCTCGCACTTCCTGGAGACGAGCGGTCTGTCGATCGGCTCGACCCTTTCCGCCCGCAATTTCGATCGCCCGTACCGGATCGTCGGCTCCTACGAACTTCCCGACTCGCTCACCACGGATCAGGTGAACGCGCTGCCCGGCGCCTTCCTCGCCCCGTACGCGAAGGCGGTCGAGAAGGCCGGTCTGCCCGCGCCCGACACCTCCGTCACGTACCTGGTGCGCAAGTCCGGTGGTTTCACGTGGAACAGCGTCAAGAAGATCAACGCCAAGGGCGTCTCCGTCGTCTCGCGCGCCGTGGTGCTCGACCCGCCCGCCGCGTCCGAGGTCCCGCTCAACCAGAAGGACGGCTGGGGCGGTGACGGGGCCGGCCCGGGGCCCGGGGCGGCCGAACTCGCCTCCCTCGCCACCGTCGTCGGCCTGGCGATGCTGGAGATCTGCCTCCTCGCCGGGCCCGCCTTCGCGGTCGGCGCCCGACGCTCGCGGCGTCAGCTCGGCCTGGTCGGTGCCAACGGCGGTGCCCGCAGTCACATCCGGGCGATCGTGCTGAGCGGCGGTCTGGTCATCGGCGTCGCGGCCGCCGTCATCGGCATCGTCCTCGCCGTGGTCCTGACGCTGGCGCTGCAGCCGGTCCTGGAGGACACCATGAGCCAGCGCTTCGGGGCCTTCGACGTCCGGCCGCTCGAACTGCTCGGCATCGCCCTGCTCGCGGTCCTGACCGGTCTGCTCGCCGCGATCGTCCCGGCCGTCACCGCCTCCCGGCAGACCGTCCTCGCCTCGCTCACCGGCCGGCGCGGGATCCGCCGCAGCAGCCGCGTGCTGCCCCTGATCGGTCTCACGGCCCTCCTCGTCGGCGGCGCGATCGCCCTCTTCGGCTCGATGTTCTCCGAACAGGTCACCCTCGTGGCGGCCGGCTCCGCCCTCGCCGAGCTCGGTGTCGTCGCCATGACCCCCGCCCTGGTGGGCCTGTTCGGGCGGACCGGTCGCTGGCTTCCGCTCTCCCCGCGCCTCGCGCTGCGGGACGCCGTCCGCAACCGGGGCCGTACGGCGCCCGCCGTCGCCGCCGTCCTCGCCGCCGTCGCCGGCACGGTCGCCGTCACCACGTACATGGCCGGCCGCGAGGCCCAGAACAGGGCCGGCTACGAGGCCACGCTGCCGTACGGCGTCGCCTCCGTCTTCGTCCAGGAGGAGGGCGGCCGGGACGTCCCCGCCGTCCGCGAGGCCGTCCAGCGGAACTTCCCCGTCGACGTCCGCGCCGACGTCGGGCGCATCTCGGTCGGCAAGCCCGGCTGCCCGCCCTGGGGCGGGGAGGGCTGCGGCCGCTACGAGGTCGTCGTCCCCCCGGCGAACGAGTGCCCGCTGTACGCGACCGTCCCGGGCGGCGGCGACGCCTCGGAGAAGTACACGCCCGAGCAGCGGCGGAAGCTGCTCACCGAGGACTGGCGCTGCAAGGACTCCGCCAGCAGCGGCATGTACGTCTCCGACGGCGGTCTGCTCATCGGTGACGCCAAGCTGCTCCAGGTCCTCGGCGTCGACGACCCCGCGACCGTGAAGGCCCTCGCCGACGGCAGGATCGTCGCCTTCAACCGCGCCCTGGTCGGCAAGGACGGCACCGTCGGGATCAAGCAGATCACCGACATCGCCGCCGCCGACAAGGCCTCCGAGGAAGGCCGTCCCGTCCCCGGCGAGGTCAGCTCCCTGCCCGCCTACCTGGTGCCCGGCGACAAGAAGACCTACGGCCTCCAGGCCCTCATGACCCCGGCCACCGCGAAGGCCGCCGGTCTCTCCACGGTTCCGCTGGGCCTGTACGTCAGCACCGACCGGCTCCCGGACTCCGAGCAGCGCCAGAAGCTCGACAGCGACCTCGCCAAGCTCGGCGGCAACGTCGAAGTCCATCTGGAAGAAGGGTTCGTCAACGACTACGGCATCGTCCTGCTCTCGCTGGTCGTCTTCGCGGGCCTGGTCACCATCGGTGCCGCCGGCATCGCCACCGGACTCGCCCAGGCCGACGCCGAGGCCGATCTGAGGACGCTCGCCGCCGTGGGCGCCCCGCCCCGGGTCCGCCGCACGCTCAGCGGCTTCCAGTGCGGAGTCGTCGCCGCGATGGGCGTGATCCTCGGCTCGGCCGCCGGACTGCTGCCCGCCATCGGGCTCCGGCTCACCGAGGAGCGCGAGCAGATCCGCGCCTACGAGCAGAGCTTCGCCGAGGGCTGGAACACCGACCTGACCCCGCCCGACCTGCCGATCGTCATCCCCTGGGAGACGCTGGCCGGCCTGATCGTCGCCGTCCCGCTCGGCGCCGCGCTCCTCGCCGCCCTGGTGACCCGTTCGCGCGGCGCGCTGGCCCGGCGCGCGGTGACCTGACGGGCTTCGTTCCCGACCTGTGCCCCTGTACGAGGGTGGATCACCCCCGTACAGGGGCACACCGTGTGGTGAGGCATGCGTACGAGAGAATGGCGGCATGGAGATGCCGAGGAATGACAGGTCGCAGGAGAGCCCCCAGGTCCTCATCGTGGGACAGGACGGGATGGCGCTCGGCGGCACTCAGGGCGACGACGAACCCCGCGAGGTCCCGGTGACGGAAATGGTCGAGCAGCCTGCGAAGGTCATGCGGATCGGCAGCATGATCAAGCAGCTCCTGGAGGAAGTACGGGCGGCCCCTCTGGACGAGGCGAGCCGGGTCAGGCTCAAGGACATCCACGCCAGCTCCGTGAAGGAGCTGGAGGACGGGCTGGCGCCCGAACTGGTCGAGGAACTGGAGCGGCTCTCCCTGCCGTTCACGGACGAGGCGATCCCCTCCGAGGCGGAGCTGCGCATCGCGCAGGCGCAGCTGGTGGGCTGGCTCGAGGGCCTCTTCCACGGCATCCAGACGGCGCTATTCGCCCAGCAGATGGCGGCCCGCGCGCAGCTGGAGCAGATGCGCCGCGCGCTGCCTCCGGGCGCGTCCCACGACGATGACGACGACCACGGCCACGGGCACGCGGTGCGCTCGGGACCGTACCTGTAGGTCGCGTCCGTACGCGCGGAAGGGCCCGGCACACCCTGTGTGCCGGGCCCTTCCGCATGTGCGCGGATCCCCACCGCGTGCGGCCGGGCCCTTCCTTGCGCGCAGGCCCTTCCACTTGGGTCGGGCCCTTTCGCGCGGGTCAGGCCTGGGGCGTGAGGAGCAACACCTTGCCGACGTGTCGGCCGTCCTCAAGGGCCCGGTGCCCCTCGGCGGCCTCCGTCATCGGCAGCGTCCGGTCGACGACCGGACGGACCGTGCCCGCGCCGATCAGCGGCCAGACGTGCTCCCGTACGGCCGCGACGATCGCCGCCTTCTCCTGCGCCGGACGGGACCGCAGCGTCGTCGCCAGGACGGCCGCACGCTTCGCGAGCAGCGCGCCGAGGTTCAGCTCGCCCTTCACCCCGCCCTGGAGGCCGATGACGACGAGTCGGCCGTTCACGGCCAGCGCCTTCACGTTCCGCTCCAGGTACTTGGCGCCCACGATGTCCAGGATGACGTCCGCGCCCGCGCTGTCCGTCGCCTTCGCCAGCTCCTCGACGAAGTCCTGCTCGCGGTAGTCGATGAGGATGTCCGCGCCCAGCTCGGCGCAGCGCGCCAGCTTCTCGGGGCCTCCGGCGGTGACCGCGACCCGCGCGCCGACCGCCTTCGCCAGCTGGATCGCCATCGTGCCGATCCCGCTCGCACCGCCGTGCACGAGCAGCGTCTCGCCGGGCCGCAGGTGCGCGAGCATGAAGACGTTGGACCAGACCGTGCACGCGACCTCGGGGAGCGCGGCGGCCGTGGTCAGGTCGACGCCCTCCGGGACGGGCAACAGCTGGCCGGCCGGGACCACGACCTTCTCCGCGTAGCCGCCGCCGGCGAGCAGCGCGCACACCTCGTCGCCGACGGCCCAGCCGGACACCCCGGGGCCGAGCGCGGCGACCCGGCCCGCGCACTCCAGGCCGGGGTACGGGGAGCTGCCCGGCGGCGGGTCGTAGAAGCCCTGGCGCTGGAGCAGATCGGCGCGGTTGACCGCGCTGGCCGCCACCTCGACCAGCACCTCGCCCTCGCCGGGTACGGGATCGGGCACCTCGGCCCAGACGAGCGCCTCGGGACCGCCGGGTTCCGGAATCGTGATCGCATACATGGCGGCGAGGCTACTCGTCCGACGGGCCGGTCCTCCGGCGAGTCGGTGCTCCGGCGGGTCAGTCCTCGGGCGGCATGGAGAGCGGGGTCACCGGCGCGGCACGCACGATGGTGATCACCCGGTCGGTGAGCTGGAGCGGGCTGGCCGCGGGGTCGTCGTAGCCGAGGAGCCGGTGGCCGCGGAGCACGCTCACCACCAGGTCGCCGGTCTCCCGCACGCTCTTGCCGACCTCGCTCTTGGTCACCGGCCGTTCCACGAGGTCGAGGCCCGAGCCCTGCTGGATGAGGTCCTCCATGACCGTGCCGGCGCTGGGGCTCAGCACGGACAGTCCGAGCAGGCGCCCGGCGGCGCTGGCGCTGGTGATGACCGCGTCCGCGCCGGACTGGCGGAGCAGCGGCGCGTTCTCCTCCTCGCGGACCGCCGCGACGATCTTCGCGCCGCGGTTGAGCTGGCGTGCCGTGAGGGTGACCAGGACCGCCGTGTCGTCGCGCTGGGTGGCGATGACGATCTGCCGGGCCCGCTGCACCTCGGCGCGGAGCAGCACGTCACTGCGGGTCGCGTCGCCGATGACGCCGACGAAGCCGTCCGCGTTCGCCGTCTCGATCACCTTCGTGGAGGGGTCGACGATGACGATCTGGTCCTTGCGGAGCCCGGTCGCGCAGAGCGTCTGGATCGCGGACCGCCCCTTCGTCCCGAAACCGACGATGACGGTGTGGTCGCGCAAGGTGGACCTCCAGCGGTTCAGCCGGAACTCCTCCCGGGTCCGTTCGGTGAGGACCTCGAGGGTGGTGCCGACCAGGATGATCAGGAAGAGCACGCGCAGGGGCGTGACAAGGAGGATGTTGGCGAGCCGCGCCGAGTCGCTGTACGGCACGATGTCGCCGTAGCCGGTGGTGGAGAGCGTCACGGTCGCGTAGTAGACGCTGTCGAGGAAGTCGAGCCTCTCGTCGGCGTTGTCGTGGTAGCCGTCGCGGTCGACGTAGACGATGAGCACCGTCACGATCAGCACGCCGAGCGCCATGAGCAGCCGTTTGCCGACCTGGCGCAGCGGCCTCTCGACGACCCTGCGGGGCAGCTGGATCCGCGGACCCGAGACCCGTTCGTCCGCGTGGCGAGCCATCACGTCGCGACTGGGAAGTTTCACGTGAAACACGCTCCTTGGGCCGGTACGGCGCCCGACGTCGGCGGCCAGGGAAGGTCGAGGACGTCCAGCTCCTGGCCGGACCGGGCGCCGCCGGGCGGGACGACGGCCATGCCGTCCGCGACGGCGATGCCCCGGAGCATGGCGGGCCCGTTGTAGCGCAGCGGAACGAGCCGCTCGGCCCGGCGGACGACCGGGACGAGCCGGGTGTCGTGGGGGTGCCCGTGCACCTCCTCCAGGAGGGGGGCACGGCCCCCGGTGGGAGAGGCGCCATCCAGGGCGGCGAGGAGCGGCTCGGCGAGCGTGAGGAGCCCGGAGACGGCGGCGAGCGGGTTGCCGGGCAGGCCGACGAGGTGGCGACCGCCGCCCAGGGCCGCGAGGAGCATCGGGTGGCCGGGGCGGACCTTCACCCCGTCGACCAGGAGGGTGGCGCCCGCCTTGTCGAGGACGCGGTGGAGGTGGTCGACGGGTCCGGCGGCGGTGCCCCCGGTGGTGACGACCAGGTCGGCGGCGGAGCCCGTCACGGCCGCGTACAGCTCCTCGGCGTCGTCGCCGATCCGCCGGGTGGCGAGCACCTCCGCGCCGAGCGCCACGAGCCAGGGACCGAGCATCGGGCCGAGGGCGTCGCGGATGAGCCCCTCGTGGGGGAGACCGGCCGTGAGCAGCTCGTCGCCGAGGACGAGGACCTCCACCCGGGGGCGCGGCGGCACGGGGAGCTCGTCGTAACCGGCGGCCGCGGCGAGGCCCAGCACGGCGGGGGTCACGGCCGTGCCGACGGGCAACAGCTCGTCGCCGGACCGGCACTCCTGGCCCCGGGGCCTGATGTCCTGCCCGGAGACCACGTCACGCAGGGCGTGCAGCAGAAGCCCCGGCCCGGTGAGGGCTCCGGTCCGTTCCGTACGGGAGTGCTCGGCACGGATGACGGCGGTGGTCCCGGGCGGAACGGGGGCGCCGGTGGCGATCCGTACGGTCTCGCCCTCGGTCAGGGCGGCGGCGGGCGCGTGACCCGCGAGGACGGGGGTCTCCGCGCGGACGGTCCAGGGGCCCGGGCCCGCGACGGCCCAGCCGTCCATGGCGGAGGTGTCGAAGGAGGGCAGGTCGGTGAGGGCGAGGAGCGGCTCGGCCAGGACCTGGCCGAGGGCCTGCCCGAGCGGGAGACGGCGCGGCTCCCGCTCGGCCCGCGCGGTGCTCCCGGCGCGGGCGGCGACGGCCCTGGCCTCGGGCCAGGCGGTGGCCCGGTGCGGCGTCCCGGCCTGCGCGCCGGTGGCGGGACCGGGGGCCGCGGGGAGGGGCTCCTTCGGAGTCATCCGGCCTCGTCCTGCTCGGCACCCTGTTCGGGCTCTTGCTCGGGCTCTTGTTCGGCGGCCCAGCGCTGCGCGAGCGCCGCGGCCTTGCGGGCCGCCTCGGCGACGGCCTCCGGTCCTCCCCCGGTGCCCGCACGGGCGGCCGCGTAGCCGACCAGGAAGGTGGTCAGGGGAGCGGCGGGGCGGGCCACGCCGTGGGCGGCGTCACGGGCGAGGTCGAGCAGCACGCCGGTGTCGACGTCCAGTTCGATCCCCAGTTCGTTCTTGACTGCGGTGATCCATTCATCCAGCACGGTCCCATGCTCCCTGATGCGGGCCCGGGCCGTGGCGATGTCCTCCCAGGTGTCGCAGTCGAAGGAGGCGAGGGGGCCCGCGGCGACCCGGGTGAGGTGCAGTCCCCCGGTGAGGAGACGCAGGGGACCGCCTTCGAGGGTGCCTCTTCGGTCGGTGATGAGAGCCAGTTCACGCAGGAGCGGGGCGCGGCGGTACGCGGCGACGAGCGGCTGGTCCCGGCCGTCGGCGTCGGCGAGGAGCGCAGCCTCGGCCCCGGGGGTCGCGTCGAGCGCGTCGAGGAGGCGGCGGACAGCGGTCCCGTCCAGGAAGGGCAGGTCGGCGGAGAGGACGAGGAGGACGTCGGCGCGGGTCTCCCGGACGCCGGCGCCGAGCGCGGCCAGCGGGCCGCCGCCGGGCGGGTCCTCCCTGGTCCAGCGGACGGGGCGGGCGGTCGGGCGGGGAGACGCGACGACCACGGTCCGGCCGGCGTCGGGACAGGCCGCGAGCACCCGGTCGAGGAGGGTCCGGCCCCCGACGCGTACCCCTGGCTTGTCGGAGCCGCCGAGGCGCCGGGCGGCACCCCCGGCGAGCACGACGGCGTCGTATGCGGTGGTCACCCCAGCAGTATGGGCCGCCCGGTCCCACCGTCGACGGGCCCGTCTCCCTTGCTGAGACGGGCCCGCGCGAACGACCACCCGGCCGACGGGCCGTGACCGGCCACCGACACGGCCCGTCGGCCGGTCCGCACCGGGCGGACCACATCGGGCGACCCACGTCGACCGGTCCGCAGTGACCGGTCCGCACCGGGCAACCCGCGTCGGCCGGTCCGCACCGGGCAGCCCGCGTCGGCCGGTCCGCACCGAGCGGTTTGCATCGGCCGGTCCGCACCGAGCGGTCCGCGTCGGCCGGCCGTACCGGGTGGGGGTCCGGTACGGCCGTCCCTCGTCAGACCGTGCGGAGCAGGACGGCGGGCTGCTCGACGCAGTCCGCCACGTACCGCAGGAAGCCGCCCGCCGTGCCGCCGTCGCAGACACGGTGGTCGAAGGTGAGCGAGAGCTGCACCACCTGACGGACCGCCAGTTCGCCCTGGTGGACCCAGGGCTTGGGGATGATCCGGCCGACGCCGAGCATGGCGGCCTCGGGGTGGTTGATGATCGGCGTGGAGCCGTCGACCCCGAACACCCCGTAGTTGTTCAGGGTGAACGTGCCGCCGGTCAGATCGGCCGGGGTGATCGCGCCCTGCCGTGCCGCCTCCGTCAGCCGGGCGAACTCCTCCGTCAGCGACTCGGCCGTCCTGCTCCCCGCGTCCTTGACCACGGGGACGACCAGCCCGCGCGGGGTCTGCGCGGCGAAGCCGAGGTGCACGGACGGCAGCCGGACGATCTCCCGGGCGGCCGTGTCCACCGTGGAGTTGAGCTCGGGGAAACGGGCCAGCGCGTGGACGCAGATGCGCGCGAGGAGCGCGAGCAGCGAGATCTTCGGCCCGCCGGCCGCGTTCATCGCCGCCCGTGCCGCCATCAGCTCGGTGGCGTCGGCGTCGACCCAGCAGGTCGCGTCGGGGATCTCCGTACGGCTGCGGGACAGCTTGTCCGCCACCGCACCGCGGACCCCGCGCAGCGGAACGCGCTCGCCGGCCGTCGCGACGGGGGCCGCGGCGGTGCTCGGGGCGGGCGCCGGTGCGACGGCCGGCTGCTCCAGGGCCGCGAGGGCCAGCTCCACGTCGGCCCGCAGGATCAGCCCCTCGGGCCCGGATCCGCGCACCTCCCGCAGATCGAGGCCCCGGTCGCGGGCCAGCTTCCGCACGAGCGGCGAGATGACGGGCACCGGGCCCGCGTGCCCGCCGGCCGCCGGAGCGGCGACCGGTGCGGCAGGAGCGGCTGGTGCGGCAGGAGCGGCCGCAGGAGCTTGGGCGGTGGCAGGAGCCTGCGCGGCCGGCGCGGCCGCCGGGTTCGTGTGCCGCACCCGGCGACGGCGGGCGGCGGGCCCGGCCGTGCCGTAGCCGACGAGCACGTTGCCCGAGTACTCCGAGGAGACGGCCGACTCGGCGTCGGCCCGGCCCCCCGTGGGGGCGGCTCCGGGAGCGGCCTCCGCGAGCTCCTCCGGAGCGCCCGTGCCGCCGACGGCGACCGTCAGGAGTGGTGCGCCGACGGGCAGTTCGGTGCCCTCCTCGCCGTACCGGGCGGTGACGACACCGCCGTACGGGCAGGGCACCTCGACCATGGCCTTGGCCGTCTCGACCTCGACGACCGGCTGGTCGATGGCGACGACGTCGCCGACGGCGACCAGCCAGCGCACGATCTCGGCCTCGGTGAGGCCCTCGCCGAGGTCGGGCAGCTTGAACTCAAGGACCTGTGCCATCAGCTGCCCGCCTCCCACTGCAGTCGCGCCACCGCGTCCAGGACCCGGTCCACGCCCGGCAGATGGTGCCGCTCCAGCATCGGCGGCGGGTACGGGATGTCGAAGCCCGCGACCCGCAGCACCGGCGCCTCCAGGTGGTGGAAGCAGCGCTCGGTCACGCGCGCGGCGATCTCCGCGCCGGGGCCGCCGAAGCCGGTCGACTCGTGGACGACGACCGCGCGGCCGGTGCGCCGCACCGAGGCGCAGACGGTCTCGTCGTCGAACGGCACGAGCGAGCGCAGGTCGACGACCTCCAGGTCCCAGCCCTCGGCCTGGGCGGCCTCCGCCGCCTCCATGCAGACCGGCAGCGAGGGACCGTAGGTGATCAGGGTGGCGCCGGTGCCCCGGCGCCGCACGACGGCCTTGCCGATCGGCTCCACGGGCGCGGGCGCCTCGGGGGACCAGTCGGACTTGGACCAGTAGAGCCGCTTGGGCTCCAGGAAGACCACCGGGTCGTCGGAGGCGATGGCCGCGCGCAGCAGCCCGTAGGCGTCCTCGACGGTCGCCGGGGTGACGACGTGCAGTCCCGGTGTGGCCGTGTAGTAGGCCTCGGAGGAGTCGCTGTGGTGCTCGACGCCGCCGATCCCGCCGCCGTACGGGACGCGGATGACGATCGGCATCGGCATCGTGCCCCGGGTGCGGTTCCGCATCTTCGCCACGTGGGAGAGCAGCTGCTCGAACGCCGGGTAGGCGAACGCGTCGAACTGCATCTCCACGACCGGCCGCAGGCCGTACATGGCCATGCCGACGGCCGCGCCGAGGATGCCCGCCTCGGCCAGCGGGGTGTCCGTGCACCGGTCCTCGCCGAACTCCTTGGCGAGCCCGTCGGTGACCCGGAAGACGCCGCCGAGGGTGCCGACGTCCTCGCCCATCACGTGGACGGTCGGGTCCTCGGCCATCGCGTCGCGCATGGCGCGCTGGAGCGCCTGCGCCATCGTGGCGGGCTTCGGCTTCGCGGCGTTCCCGCCGGCCTTGGCCGCGGCGGGGCCGGTCGTCGCGGTCGTCATCACGCCTCACCCTCGGCTTCGAGTTCGGCGCGCAGCTGCGCCGCCTGCTCGCGCAGCTGTGTCGTCTGCTCCGCGTAGACGTGGGAGAAGAGCTCCATCGGGTCGAGCACCGGGTCGGCGTTCATCCGTTCGCGCAGCTCCGCCGCCATCGTCTCGGCGGCCTCGGCCGCCGCGCGCCTGCCGTCCTCGTCGAGCAGGCCACGCTCCGTCAGTTCCCGTTCGAGGATGAGGATCGGGTCGTGCGCCCGCCAGGCCTCGACCTCGTCGGCCGTGCGGTAGCGGGTCGCGTCGTCGGCGTTGGTGTGGGCGTCGATCCGGTAGGTGACCGCCTCGACGAGGGTGGGGCCGCCGCCGCGCCGCGCGCGGGCCACGGCCTCGGTGAGCACCTGGTGGACGGCGACCGCATCGTTCCCGTCGACGAGCCGGCCCGGCATGCCGTACCCGACGGCCTTGTGGGCGAGGGAGGGGGCCGCGGTCTGCTTGGCGAGCGGCACGGAGATCGCGAAGCCGTTGTTCTGCACGAGGAAGACCACGGGGGCCTGCCAGACGGCGGCGAAGTTCAGCGCCTCGTGGAAGTCGCCCTCGCTGGTGCCGCCGTCGCCGACCATGGCCAGGGCCACGACGTCGTCGCCCTTGAGGCGGGCGGCGTGGGCGAGGCCCACGGCGTGCGGGAGCTGGGTGGCGAGGGGCGTGCAGAGCGGCGCGATGCGGTGCTCGTGCGGGTCGTACCCGGTGTGCCAGTCGCCGCGCAGCAGGGTGAGGGCCTGGACGGGGTCGAGGCCCCGGGCGACGGCCGCGAGGGTGTCGCGGTACGAGGGGAAGAGCCAGTCCCGCTCTTCCAGGGCGAGGGCGGCGGCGATCTCGCACGCCTCCTGGCCGGTGGTGGACGGGTACACGGCGAGCCGGCCCTGCTTGGTGAGGGCGGTGGCCTGGGTGTTGTACCGGCGGCCGCGGATCAGCTCCGCGTAGAGCCGGAGCATCAGCGCGGGGTCGGCGTCGGCCACGGCGTCCGTGCCGAGCACACGCAGCGGCTCGGCCTCCGGCAGCAGCGGGGCGGGGTCGGTACGCGGCTGCCACGTCGGCGGGGTGTGCCGGTCAGCGGGGACGGCACCGGGCGGCTCTTGGACTGTCGAACTGCGCTGTTGCAACGAGTCCACCTCCTCATGGGAGCGGGCATAAGACCCGAAGGCGGGTGGCGCGAGTGTGGCGCGCCTCACCTACCGATTGTTCGGTCGTGGAGGCATTTTGGCTACAGGCACCTCCAGCCTGTGGACAAACGGTTCTCCACAGCCTGGGATAAGGGCAGGTAGTCCACCGGAGAGAGGCGGGGGCACATGGCGGATGAACAAATGGCCGAGGACTGGGACCGGGTCGTCGCACCGGCGCCGGCACCGGTGATCCCAGGAGCCCCGGCACGCCCGCTGGACGCCGTCGACCGCGACATCCTGCGCATCCTGCAGACGGACGGCCGCGCCTCGGTCCGCTCCGTGGCCGAGCGGGTGCACGTCTCCCGGGCCAACGCGTACGCGCGGATCAACCGGCTCATCGACGACGGGGTGATCCGCGGCTTCAGCGCCCGCGTCAACCACGAACGGGCGGGGCACGGAGCCTCCGCCTACATCACGCTCAAGATCGTCCAGAACTCCTGGCGGACCGTGCGCGAACAGCTCCAGGCCCTGCCGGGAGCCGCGCACATCGCCCTGGTCAGCGGCGATTTCGACGTCCTGCTGCTCGTCCACACCCCCGACAACCGGACCCTGCGCGAGCTGGTGCTCACCAAGCTCCAGTCGATCCCCGAGGTGCTCTCCACCCGGACCCTGCTGGTCTTCGAGGAGACGGACCTGGACCCGGACCACCGGGACCCGGGGCGCTGAGACCGACCGCCGGAACCTCGATAGCCCGTACGAGGGGTCAGCGAGCCCGTACGAAGAGCCAGGGGCCCGTACGACGGCTCCAGCGGGCCCGTACGAAGAGGTCAGGGCCCGTACGATGGCTCCAGCCGGGCCCGTACGACGAGGCCAGGGCCCGTAAGACGCCTCAGCGCGCCGTCCGCAGCCCGTCGAAGGCCAGGTGGGCGACCGTCTCGGCGAGCTGCTCCCCCTCCGCCGTCGCACCCGGATGCGGCCGGTACCACTCCACCAGCGAGTTGATCATGCCGAAGAGGAGCCGGGTCGCGAGCCGGATGTCCACGTCGGCCCGCAGGTCGCCCTCGGCGGCCGCGGCCTTCAGCAGATCGGCCACCTTGTGGTCGAACTCGCGGCGCCGCTCCATCGCCCACCGCTCGGTGGCGGTGTTGCCCCGCACCCGCAGCAGCAGCGTCACGTACGGCAGCTCCGCTATCAGCACCTCGACGGTGCGGCGCGTGACGTACTCGACCCGCTCGACAGCCCTGCCGCGCCCGGCCCCCGGCTCGTCGAGCACCGCGAAGAGCCCGTCGAGCGCCCGGCTGACCGCCCGCCGCAGCAGCTCCTCCTTGCCGGAGACGTGGTGGTAGATCGAGGACTTCGAGATCCCCGCCGCCTTGGACAGGTGCTCCATCGACGTGCCGTCGTAGCCGCGCTCGTTGAAGACCTGGACGGCGACCGAGAGCAGCGTCTCGGGGGTGTAGGTGTCGCGCTTGGCCGTGGTCATCGGGAGTCCTCCTCATCGGCCTCGGCACACCGACGGGCGACGGCCTGGCTCGGCCCGTACCGGCCCGTCGGATAGCGCTCGTGCAGCGCCCTGAGCAGGTCGCAGACCCGCCGGGGCCCCAGCTTCTCGGCCCACTCCAGGGGGCCGGCCGGATAGTTGACCCCGAGCCGCATCGCCGTGTCCACGTCCTCGGCGGTCGCGACCCCCCGGTCGACCGCGTCGGCGGCGAGGTCGGCCAGCATGGCGACCGTACGGGCCACGATCATGCCGGGCACGTCGCCGATCACGGAGACCTGCTTGCCCAGCGCCTGGAAGAGGCCGACGGCCTCGGCGAGGGTCTCGGGCGCGGTGCGCCGCCCCGTGGACAGGACCATCCGGCTCGCGCGCGCGTAGTCGAGGGCGAGGTCGAAGTAGACGATCTCCTCGGGGAAGAACTCGAAGGAGCTCTCGCCGTCCGCGAGCATCAGCAGGCCGCCGCCCGGCAGCACGATGTTCCCGTCGCCCTTCTTGCGCCGGACGGCGATCCCGGCCTCCTCGAAGAGGGCCACCAGCGGCTCGGCGGGGCCCAGGTCGCCCTCGACGACGATCCGCTTCGGCGCCTCGGCCGGCGCCTCCGTCCGCGGCTCGGGCCGCTCCGCGCCCTCCGCGTACGAGAACCAGCCGTGCCCCGACTTGCGGCCGAGGCGTCCCGACTCGACGAGCCGGCGCTGCGCGAGCGAGGGGGTGAACTTGGGGTCCTGGTAGAAGGACTCCCACACGGACCGGGTGACGGCCTCGTTCACGTCCTGGCCGATGAGGTCGGTCAGCTCGAAGGGCCCCATGCGGAAGCCTCCGCACTCGCGCAGGGCCGCGTCGATGGTGGCGGGGTCGGCCGCGCCCTCCTCGAAGACCCGGAGCGCCTCGGCGTAGAAGGGGCGGGCGACCCGATTCACGATGAAGCCGGGGGTGTCCGCGCAGCGCACCGGCGTCTTGCCCCAGCCCTTGACCGTCTCGTACGCGCGCGTGGCGACGTCCGGATCGGTGGCGAAGCCGCTGACGACCTCGACGAGGGGGAGCAGCGGGGCCGGGTTGAAGAAGTGCAGTCCGACGAACCGGCCGGGCAGCCGCAGTCCTCCGGCGATGGCGGTGACGGAGAGGGAGGAGGTGTTCGTGGCGAGGACGGCGTCGTCGCCGACGATCTTCTCCAGGTCGGCGAAGAGCCGCTGCTTGACCGCCAGGTCCTCGACGATCGCCTCGATCACCAGCGCGGCGTCCGCGAGCTCGGCGGGATCCTCGGCGGCGTGCAGCCGGCCGACGGCGGCCTCCCTCGCGGCGGCGACGAGGCGGCCCTTCTCCACGAGCCGGTCCAGGCGGGCGGTGAGGGCGGCGACGGCCTCGGCGGCCCGGCCGGGAGCGCTGTCGTAGAGGCGCACGGGGTGGCCTGCGACCAGCGCGACCTGGGCGATGCCCTGGCCCATGGTGCCGGTGCCGACGACGGCGACGGTGCGGTCGGGTCCGACGGCGGCGGCGTCCTGCCCCTCGGCGGCGGTCTCACGGGCGGTCACGTCGTCGCTCCCCCTGACGGTCACGTTGGTGCTCACGTCGGCACTCATAGGAGTGATCCTCCCCGATCGGTTTTCCACAGGATCGACGGACCCCCTTGTCCCGACCGATCGTTCGGTTACTCTAACTCCGTACGCGTCTCCCTGCCCAGCTCGACGAGGAGTTGGTCCATCGATGGCCACCGCTCAGCTGACCACCGACCGTCTGGCCGAGAAGCACCGGTCCACACTCGACCAGGCGCTCGCCACCATCCGCACCCGCGCCTACTGGTCGCCGTACCCCGAGCACCCGAAGGCGTACGGCGCGGACGGCTCGCTCGACGCCGCGGCGGGCCTCGCCGCCCACCAGTCCGTGCTGAACACCCGCTTCGACCTCGACCAGCCGGGGACGGACGGCTGGACCGGCGGCGAGATCTCGCCGTACGGCCCGGCGCTCGGCATCGAGTACCCGCACGCCGACCTCGACGTGCTGCTCCCCGCCATGCGCGCGGGCATGGGCGCCTGGCGGGACGCCGGCGCCGAGACCCGCGCCCTGGTCTGCCTGGAGATCCTCGCCCGGATCTCCGCCCGGACCCACGAGTTCGCCCACGCCGTCATGCACACCAGCGGCCAGGCGTTCATGATGGCGTTCCAGGCCGGCGGCCCGCACGCCCAGGACCGCGGCCTGGAGGCCGTGGCGTACGCGTACGAGGAGCAGACCCGCACGCCCGCCGGGCGGGCCGGCTGGTCCAAGCCGCAGGGCAAGCGCGACCCCCTGGAGCTGAGCAAGGAGTTCACCCCCGTCGGCCGCGGCATCGCGCTGGTCATCGGCTGCAACACCTTCCCCACGTGGAACGGCTACCCGGGCCTGTTCGCCTCCCTCGCCACCGGCAACCCGGTCGTGGTCAAGCCGCACCCGCGCGCCGTCCTGCCGCTCGCGCTGACGGTGAAGGTCGCCCGTGAGGTGCTCGCGGAGGCCGGCTTCGACCCGAACCTGGTCGCGCTCGCCGTCGAGCGTCCCGGCGAGGGCATCGCCAAGACCCTGGCCGTCCGCCCCGAGATCCGCATCATCGACTACACCGGCTCCACCGCCTTCGGCGACTGGCTGGAGGCCAACGCCCGACAGGCCCAGGTCTACACCGAGAAGGCCGGCGTCAACACGGTCGTGGTCGACTCCACCGACGACTACAAGGGGATGCTGGCCAACCTGGCCTTCTCGCTCTCCCTGTACAGCGGCCAGATGTGCACCACACCGCAGAACCTGCTGATCCCCCGCGACGGCATCACCACCGACCAGGGCCCGAAGTCGTACGACGAGGTCGTCGCCGACCTCGCGGCGGCGGTCGGCGGCCTGCTCGGCGACGACGCCCGGGCGAACGGTCTGCTGGGCGCCCTGGTCAACCCGGACGTGAAGGCGCGCCTGGAGGCCGCCGCCGAGCTCGGCGAGGTCGCGCTCGCCTCCCGCGAGGTGGTCAACCCGGAGTACCCGGACGCCGTGGTCCGGACTCCGGTCATCGTGAAGCTGGACGGCTCCAAGCCGGACGCCCAGGCCGCGTACTTCTCGGAGTGCTTCGGCCCGGTCTCCTTCGCCGTCTCGGTGGACTCCACCGCCGACGCCCTGGAGCTGCTGCGCCGCACGGTCCGTGAGAAGGGCGCGATGACGGTCGGCGCCTACACGACCTCGGCGGACACCGAGCGCGCGGTGGAGGAGGTCTGCCTGGAGGAGTCGGCCCAGCTCTCGCTGAACCTCACGGGCGGGGTGTACGTGAACCAGACGGCCGCGTTCTCCGACTTCCACGGCTCCGGCGGCAACCCGGCGGCGAACGCCGCGCTGTGCGACGGCGCCTTCGTCTCCAACCGCTTCCGGGTGGTGGAGGTCCGCCGCCAGGCCTGATCCACGGTCTCGTGGAGGCCCTCCGGGGCCTCCACGAGCACTCTTCCGCGAGAGCCAGGCCGTCTCTTCCGGATCTTGCCGGTCAAGCCCGCGTCGTCCGGTGCCGCGCACCGCAAGGCGGAGGAATGCCCGATCACTGGACGTCCTTGGCCTTTCCGACAACGCGGCGAGGTGCGGTGCCGGGCGGCGCGGACGAGGCGAGATCCGGAAGAGACTGCCTAGGGGGCGTCGATCTCCGCGTACCGCTGCACCCACGCGTGCATGGCGATCGCGGCGGCCGCGCCCGCGTTGATCGACCGGGTCGAGCCGAACTGGGCTATCGAGCAGACCATCTCCACATGGGCGCGGGCCTCCTCGGTGAGTCCCGGGCCCTCCTGCCCGAAGAGCAGCACGCAGCGGCGGGGGAGCACGGTCCGCTCCAGCGGAACGGCCCCCGGCAGGTTGTCGATCCCGATGACGGGGATGCCCTCGGCCGCCGCCCACGAGGTCAGCGACGCGGTGTCCGGGTGGTGCCGGACGTGCTGGTAGCGGTCGGTGACCATGGCGCCCCGCCGGTTCCAGCGGCGGCGGCCCACGATGTGGACCTCCTTCGCCAGGAAGGCGTTCGCGGTCCGCACGACCGAACCGATGTTGAAGTCGTGGCCCCAGTTCTCCACCGCCACGTGGAAGTCGTGGCGCCGGGTGTCCAGGTCGGCGACGACCGCCTCGCGCGTCCAGTACCGGTAGCGGTCCACGACGTTGCGCCGGTCGCCGCCGGCGAGCAGTTCGGGGTCGTACCGCTCGTCCTGCGGCCACGGCTCCGGGTGCGGCCCGACGCCGATCTCGGGGCCGAACCCCTCGTCGTACTGGACCGGCTCGGGCTGTTCTTCCGTGGTGCTCACCCGACGAGGGTACGGGGGCCGTGCTCCTCGGCCGTACGGCGCTGCTCGGGCAGCGCCCCGGCGGGGGTCCGCCTCAGCAGCCGGTCCCTGCCCACCGCCACCCGGGCGCCCAGCCACACCAGGAACGCCGTCGGCAGGAACACGGCGTCGGCGGAGATCATCGCGAGCGAGAAGACCGGCAGCCCGAGGAGCACCGCGATCCCGGCGTGCTCCATCATCATCACGGCCAGGAGGACGTTCTTGACCTTGCGGTTGAAGAGCGTGAAGGGGAAGGCGACCTGGACGATGACCGTGCCGTAGGACAGCAGCATCACCATGACCCCGCTGGCGCCGAGCAGCTGGGAGAGGGCCGGCCAGGGCGAGAAGTAGTCCAGGTGGAGCGGGTAGTACAGCGCGGTCCCCTCCTGCCAGCGCGAGCCCTGGATCTTGTACCAGCCGGCCGTGGCGTAGATCAGACAGACCTCGACCATGATCACGACGAGGACGGCGTTGTGCGCGAGGTTCGCGAGGACGTCGAGCAGGGTGCGGGGCTCCCCGGGGGCGATCCGGCAGACCAGCCACCACAGCCCGTTGCCCAGCCACAGCACCCACAGCAGCACCGGCACCCACCACTCACCGGAGACGTCGCTGAACCAGGTGGCGGCGAGGAGGAAGCCGCCGAGCACCACCCACAGCAGCGGCCCGACGACATCACGGCGCGCGGGCTCCCCGGCCCGGGCCGCGCGGTCCTCACGGGCCGCCCGCCGGGCGTCCAGGGACCACACCCGGCCGCAGCGGGTGAAGACGAGGTAGATCGAGACGATGTGCAGGACGTTGTCGCCGCCGTCGCCCACGAAGACGGAGCGGTTCAGCAGCGAGAGCACCCCGACCATGAAGACCACGGACACGGCCCGGGTGCGCCAGCCGACGAGGAGCAGCGCGGCCGAGACCACCGCGAGCCCGTAGACGACCTCGAACCAGATCCGGCCGTCCGACCACAGGAGCACCGTGAAGGCCCGGTTGTCGGCGACCAGCCGCTGCGCCAGCTCCCAGGACCAGGGGCTGTCGGGCCCGTACAGCTGGTGTCGGTGGGGCAGCTCGCGCAGCAGGAAGAGCAGCCAGGTCAGCGAGAAGCCGATCCGGATGATCGCGCTCTGATACGGAGCGAGGGGACGGCCCGTGACGGCCTGCACCCCGCGGGCGAGCCGGCGGTCGAAGGGTTCACGGGCACGCGCGGGCGTGGCGGTGGAAGTGCTCATCGGCCCGCCTCCGTGCGGCTCGTGACGGCGCCGACGGACCGGTCGGCCTCGGTGATCGTCCACCACGGGAGGTCGCGGTAGGAGGGGGTGGTCCGTGTCCTCTCGGTGCTCCACCGGGCGGCGGGGACGGTCCGGGAGACGGTGCGGAGCTGGATGCGCCGCACGTCGGGGCCGAGGGTCCGCCCGTCGGGCCCTTCGAGGGCTTCGAGCCTGAACATCGCGATCCGGCGGATGTACTGCTCCGAGAAGCTGCCGCGCGAGCCGTTGGAGCGGTTGTCGTCGTCGTGCGTGTTGAGGTAGAAGTCCACGGCCCTGCGCAGCTGGTTCTGCTGCGCGTGGCTGGGCATGGGGTTGTGGCGGATCGCCTCGATGTCCTGGGCGGTGAGGTCGATCCAGCCGGTGGTGCGGCGGCCTCCGTCGGCGTCGGCGAGCTCGGCCCGGACCTCGACGGAGATGTTCGCCTGGAGCGGGTTGGGCGCGAAGAGCTTCCAGTTCTGCTCGAACTCGGGGTAGATCCAGTCGCTGACGGCCTCGCCGTGCCGCTTGGTCAGCGTGTTGGACGGCGCCACGTGCAGGAACACCATCGCCAGGTGGACGCAGGCGAACACCCCGACGACAGCGAGCGCCACGGCGGCGACGACCTGGTACGGCAGCGAGAGGGCCATGATCCCGGCACCGGCCCCCTCGGTCCCGGAAGGAGCGCCGGTGGTCCCGGAAGGAGTACCGGGGGCGTCCGGGGCCTCGGAGGGCGCGTCGGGCCGGTCCGGGGACTCGGAGGGGGTCGTCGGGGATTTCTCGAGGTGATCTCGTCCGTGCGCCGGCGGGTCCTCGGGGGGTCTGCGCCCGTCGTCGCTCATCTCGACCGCGTCCTTTTCGACGTACGCGTCCATCCCGCCCCGATCCCGATCGGCCCGCCTCGGTTATCCACAGGGTTGACACCATACGGGCCGTCGACCCACCATTGAAGTCATTCAACCGAACGATCGGTCGGTAGGGGGTCTGATGACCGCAGTGACGGCAGGGACGGCAGGGACCACGGGCGTGCCCGGCGCGTCGGACACGGCCGCGGCGGCCGAGCAGGCCGCCTACGAGGCCGTGTTCGACGCCGCCGTCGCCGCCGACGAGCGGATCGAGCCGCGCGACTGGATGCCCGAGGCCTACCGCGCCTCCCTCGTCCGGCAGATCGCGCAGCACGCCCACTCCGAGATCATCGGCATGCAGCCCGAGGCGAACTGGATCACCCGCGCGCCCTCGCTGCGACGCAAGGCGATCCTCATGGCCAAGGTGCAGGACGAGGCCGGCCACGGCCTGTACCTGTACAGCGCGGCGGAGACCCTCGGCACCAGCCGCGACGAGCTCCTCGACAAGCTCCACTCCGGCCGCCAGAAGTACTCCTCGATCTTCAACTACCCCACGCTGACCTGGGCCGACGTCGGCGCGATCGGCTGGCTCGTGGACGGCGCCGCGATCACCAACCAGGTGCCCCTCTGCCGTTGCTCCTACGGCCCCTACGCCCGCGCGATGGTCCGGGTCTGCAAGGAGGAGTCCTTCCACCAGCGCCAGGGGTACGAGGCACTGCTCGCCCTCTCCCGCGGCACCGAGGCCCAGCACGCGATGGCCCAGGACGCCGTGAACCGCTGGTGGTGGCCCTCCCTGATGATGTTCGGCCCCCCGGACGACGAGTCGACCCACACCGCCCAGGCGATGGCCTGGAAGATCAAGCGCCACTCAAACGACGAACTGCGCCAGCGCTTCGTCGACATCGCCGTGCCCCAGGCCGAGGCCCTCGGCCTCACTCTCCCCGACCCCGACATCCGGTGGAACGAGGAGCGCGGGCACTACGACTTCGGCCCGATCGACTGGGACGAGTTCTGGGACGTCCTCAAGGGCAACGGCCCCTGCAACGACCAGCGGCTGAGCAAGCGACGCCAGGCCCACGAGGACGGCGCCTGGGTCAGAGAAGCGGCGGCGGCCTACGCGGACAAGCACACCGGAAAGCACGGGGAGGCACAGGCATGACGACCGACGGTTGGCCGCTGTGGGAGGTGTTCGTCCGCTCCCGCCGCGGACTGTCCCACACCCACGCGGGCAGTCTCCACGCACCCGACGCGGAGATGGCCCTGCGCAACGCCCGCGACCTCTACACCCGCCGGTCCGAAGGCGTGTCGATCTGGGTCGTCCCCTCCACGGCCATCACCGCCTCCTCGCCCGACGAGAAGGACCCCTTCTTCGAGCCGGCCGCGGACAAGCCCTACCGCCACCCGACCTTCTACGAGATCCCGGAAGGGGTGAAGCACCTGTGACCACCGAGACCACCGTTTCGACGGCCGCGGCGCTCGCCCTCGGCGACGACGCCCTCGTCCTCTCCCACCGCCTGGGGGAGTGGGCCGGCTCCGCCCCCGTCCTGGAGGAGGAGGTCGCCCTGGCCAACATCGCCCTCGACCTCCTCGGCCAGGCCCGGGTCCTGCTCTCCCTCGTCGGCGACGAGGACGAACTCGCCTACCTCCGCGAGGAGCGCTCCTTCCGGAACAGCCAGCTCGTCGAGCAGCCCAACGGCGACTTCGCCCACACCATCACCCGGCAGCTCTACTTCTCCACCTACCAGCACCTCCTGTACGGACAGCTGGCCTCCGGCGACGGCCCCTTCGCCGGCCTCGCGGCCAAGGCCGTCAAGGAGGTCGCCTACCACCGGGACCACGCCGAGCACTGGACCCTGCGCCTCGGCGACGGCACCCCCGAGAGCCACCAGCGGATGCAGCGCGCCTGCGACGCCCTCTGGCGGTACACCGGCGAGCTGTTCCAGCCCGTCGACGGCCTCGACCTGGACCTCCCGGCCCTGGAGACCGCCTGGCTGGACTCGGTAACCGACGTCCTCGGCCGGGCCACGCTCACCGTGCCCTCCGGGCCGCGCACCGGCGCCTGGAGCGCGGGCGCCGGCCGGCAGGGCCTCCACACCGAGTCCTTCGGCCGGATGCTCGCCGAGATGCAGCACCTGCACCGCAGCCACCCGGGGGCGACATGGTGACCATGACGGCCCTGGAAGAGGAACTGAGCCGCGTCGCCGGCTCCGTCCCCGACCCGGAGCTGCCCGTCCTCACCCTGGAGGAACTCGGCGTCATGCGGGGCGTGCAGGTCCTCGGCCCCGGCCGGGTCGAGGTCTCCCTCACCCCCACCTACACGGGCTGCCCCGCCATCGAGGCCATGGCCTCCGACATCGAGCAGGCCCTCCACGAGCACGGCGTGCCGGACGTCACCGTCGTCACGGTCCTCGCCCCGGCCTGGTCCACCGACGACATCAGCGAGGAAGGACGGCGCAAGCTCACCGAGTTCGGCATCGCCCCGCCCCGCCCCCAGGGACCCGCGGGCGGCCCCGTGCCCCTCACCCTGGCGATCCGCTGCCCGCACTGCGGATCCACCGACACCGAGCTCCTGAGCCGCTTCTCCTCCACCGCGTGCAAGGCACTGCGCCGCTGCACCGCCTGCCGCGAACCGTTCGACCACTTCAAGGAGCTGTAGATGGTGTCCTCAGCCGCCGGACGGGCCGGGTTCCATCCGCTCCGGGTGAGCGAGGTCGACCGCCTCACGGACGACTCCGTGGCCGTCACCTTCGCGGTCCCGCCCGAGCTCCACGAGGCGTACCGGCACCTTCCCGGACAGCACCTCGCCCTGCGCCGCACCGGCGAGCAGGGCGAGGAGATCCGGCGCACGTACTCGATCTGCGCCCCCGCCTCCCCGCCCGGCGAACCCCCCGTCCTGCGCGTCGGCATCCGGCTCGTCGACGGCGGCTCGTTCTCGACGTACGCGCTCAAGGAACTGGCAGTCGGCGACCTCGTCGAGGTCATGGAGCCGATGGGCCGCTTCTCGCTCACCCCGCGCCCCGGCCACTTCGCCGCCGTCGTCGGCGGCAGCGGCATCACCCCGGTCCTCTCGATGGCGGCCACCCTGCTCGCCCGCGAGCCGGAAGCCCGGTTCTGCCTGATCCGCAGCGACCGCACCGCCGCGTCCACGATGTTCCTCGACGAGGTCGCCGACCTCAAGGACCGCTACCCGGACCGCTTCCAGCTCGTCACCGTGCTCTCCCGGGAAGAACAGCAGGCAGGCCTGCCCTCCGGTCGCCTCGACCGCGAGCGGCTCACCGAACTCCTGCCCGCGATGCTGCCCGTCGACACGATCGACGGCTGGTTCCTCTGCGGCCCCTTCGGACTCGTCCAGGGCGCCGAGCAGGCACTGCGCGGCCTGGGTGTCGACCGCGGCCGGATCCACCAGGAGATCTTCCACGTCGACGACGGCTCCGCGCCCGCGCCCGCCCCCGCGGCGGACGCCCCGGCGCACGCCACCCTGACGGCCACCCTGCACGGCCGGTCCGGCACCTGGCCGGTGGAGCGCGGCGAAACGCTCCTCGACACCGTGCTCCGCGCCCGCGCGGACGCCCCGTACGCCTGCAAGGGCGGGGTGTGCGGCACCTGCCGCGCCTTCGTCGTCGGCGGAGAGGTGCGGATGGACCGCAACTTCGCCCTGGAGCCGGAGGAGACCGAAGCCGGATACGTCCTGGCCTGCCAGTCCCACCCGGCCACCCCGGACGTGGAGTTGGACTTCGACCGCTGACGGGTCCCGAGCCCCGGCTGAAGGGCGGCGCCACCGAAACACGGACGGCGCCGCCATTCCCTTCCCCTAGAACCTGTTCTATCTTGACGAACCGTCAGATGGGCAGGGGCAGGCAACGGGAGGGCAGCACCGTGGACTTCACCTTCACCGAAGAACAGCAGGCAGCCGTCGAAGCCGCCAAGGCGGTCTTCTCGGACGTCGCACCCGACGCGGTACCCAGCCCCGCCCTCACCCCGGGCGCCGTGGCCGAAGACCTCGACCGGCCGCTCTGGGCACGCCTCGCCGCCGCCGACCTCCTCGGCCTCACCCTCGCCCCCGAACACGGCGGCGCCGGCCTCGACCCCATCGCCCTCTGCCTCGTCCTGCGCGAATCCGCCCGCGTCCTCGCCCGCGTCCCGCTCCTGGAGACCAGCGCCGTCGCCCTCACCGTCGAGCGGTACGCCCACCCCCGCACGGCCGCCGCACTGCTTCCCCGCGTCACCCGCGGCGAACTCGTCCTCACCGCCGCCGCCCAGGGACGCACCGGCCACGAACCCGCCACCCACGCCGTCACCGCGCACCGCGACGCAACCGGCTGGACCCTCGACGGCCTCCAGACCGCAGTCCCCTGGGCCCATCGCGCCGACATCATCGCCGTACCCGCACACACCACCGAGGGCGGCACCGTCCTCGCCCTGCTGCCCCGCACCCACGACGGACTCGGCCTCACCGACCAGTACTCCACCAACGGCGAACTCCTCGCCGAACTCCGCCTCGACGCCGTGCACCTCGACGACACGGACGTCATCACCACCGACGGAGCCTGCGCACGACTGCGCGACATCCTCACCACCGGCACCTGCGCCCTCGCCCTCGGCCTGGGAGAGACCGTCCTCGCCATGACGAGCCAGTACACCGGAAAACGCGAACAGTTCGGCCACCCCGTGGCCACCTTCCAGGCCGTCGCCGTCCAGACCGCCGACCGCTACATCGACCTGCGCGCCATGGAAGCCACCCTCTGGCAGGCCGCCTGGCGCCTCACCGGCGACACCGGCGGGCCGCTACCCGCGGCAGGGGACATCGCCGTCGCGAAGATCTGGGCCTCCGAAGGGGTACGCCGCGTGCTGCAGACCGCCCAGCACCTCCACGGCGGCTTCGGCGCCGACACCGACTACCCGCTCCACCGCTACCACGCCTGGGCCAAGCACCTCGAACTGTCCCTCGGCCCCGCGGCCGCCCACGAGGAGGCCCTCGGCGACCTGCTGGCCGCCCACCCCCTCGACTGACGCCCCCGGGAAGCCGCAGAGGAACCAGGGATCAGAGGACGAAGGCCGGGTTCCCGCTCTCCGCCACCATCGGCCGCCCGGCACCGTCCCAGGCGAGCATCCCGCCGTCCACGTTCACCGCGTCGAAGCCCTGCTGCACCAGATACTGCGTGACCTGCGCCGAACGACCCCCGACCCGGCACATCACATAGGCGCGCCCCCGCTCGGCCACGGCCTCCGTCACCTCGCCGAAGCGGGCCACGAAGTCACTCATCGGCACGTGCAGCGCACCCTCGACATGACCGGCCACCCACTCGTCGTTCTCCCTGACGTCCAGCACCAGGGCATCGGCCGGCACGGAAGCCGCGTCCACGGAGGGCAGCGGGGAGAAATTCATGGGAAAGGCCTTCTCTCGTCAGTACCGCCCGAAGGACTCGGGCGCACAGAAAAAACTACTGCACCAGCCCGGCCAGCTCGTTCTCCCGCTCGGAGACCTGCGCGAGCAGCTGCTCGGCGATCTCCTCCAGGAGCCGGTCCGGGTCGTCCGGCGCCATCCGCAGCATCGCGCCGATCGCGCTCTCCTCCAGCTCGCGCGCCACCGCCGACAGCATGTCCTTGCGCTCGGCCAGCCACTCCAGGCGCGCGTACAGCTCCTCGCTCTCGCTGAGCCGCTCCTCGGCCGGCACCGGCCCGGCCTCCCACTCCGCGGAGAGCTCACGCAGCAACGCCTCGTCGCCCCGGGCGTAGGCGGCGTTCACACGCGTGATGAACTCCTCGCGCCGCTTCCGCTCGTCCTCCTCACGCGCCAGATCGGGATGGGCCTTGCGGGCCAGCTCGCGGTAGAGCCTGCGGGCCTCCTCACCGGGACGGACCCGCTTCGGCGGCTGCACCGGCCGGTCGGTGAGCATCGCGGCGGCCTCGGGGGAGAGGCCGTCGGTGTCGATCCAGTCGTTGAAGAGCTCGTCCACACCGGGCATCGGCAGCACCGCGGCCCGCGCCTCCTGCGCCCGCCGCAGATCCTCGGGGTCCCCGGTGCGCGCCGCCCGCGCCTCGGCGATCAGCGCGTCGAGCTCGTCGAGCCGCGCGTACATCGGCCCGAGCTTCTGGTGGTGCAGCCGCGAGAAGTTCTCCACCTCGACCCGGAAGGTCTCGACGGCGATCTCGAACTCGATCAACGCCTGCTCGGCCACCCGCACGGCCTGCTCCAACCGAGCCTCAGGCCGCTCCTCCCCCACCTGCGGGCCCACGGTCTGCGGGCTCACGGCCTCCGGGTCCACGGCCTCCCGCACATCGGCCTGCGGGCCTGCGGCATCCGAAGCCACGGCCTCCTGCACACCGACCGACGGATCCACAGACGCCCGGTTCCCGGACCGATCGGCCTCGGGCTGCTCGGCCTCGGGCCGCTCGTCCCCGGGTCCCTCGTTCACACCCTGGTCCACGCTCACGTCCACGCCCGCCAAGTCCTCGTTCCGCCTCGTCCCACCCAGCCTACGGTCCTTACGGGGGGGGCCTCCCCCTCCCTCCCCCTCCCTCCCCTCCCCCCTTTTTTCGTTCCCCGCCCCCGCCGGACGTCAGACGCCCAGTTCCGCCGCCACGCGACCCGTGCGGACGGCCGAGAGCAGGTCGGCGTGGTCCGCGGTGGTGCGGTCCGCGTACGTGACGGCGAAGGAGGCGACGGCCTCGTCGAGCTCCTCGTTCTTGCCGCAGTAGCCGGATATCAGGCGCGGGTCGGCGCTGTGGGCGTGCGCGCGGGCGAGCAGGGCCCCGGTCATCCGCCCGTAGTCGTCGAGCTGGTCCGCGGTGAGGGCCGCGGGGTCGACGCTGCCCTTGCGGTTGCGGAACTGCCGCACCTGGAACGGACGCCCCTCGACCGTGGTCCAGCCCAGCAGGATGTCGCTGACGACCTGCATCCGCTTCTGTCCGAGCACCACGCGCCGCCCTTCGTGACCTGCGTCCGGCACGGTGAATCCGGCGGCCCGCAGGTGCGGCAGCAGGGCCGAGGGCCGGGCCTCCTTCACCTGGAGCACCAGCGGCTCGCCCCGGTGGTCGAGCAGCAGCACCACATAGGAGCGGGTGCCGACGCTTCCGGTACCGACCACCCGGAAGGCCACGTCGTGGACGGCGTACCGGGCGAGGAGCGGCAGTCTGTCCTCGGACACGGTCTTCAGGTACGCGCCCAGGGACTCGGTGACCGCGGCCGCCTCGGTGTCCGGGACTCTGCGCAGCACCGGGGGAGCGTCCACGAACCTGCGGCCGCCGCCCTCGGCGTCCGTCACGGCCTCGGTCGACCGGGCGGCGAACCGGGCGCTCGTGTTGTTGCGGGCCTTGGCGGAGACCCGCTCCAGGGTGCCGAGGAGGTCACGGGCGTCGGTGTGCGAGACGAGTTCCTCGTCGGCAATCGCGTTCCAGGCGTCGAGTGCGGGCAGCCGGGCGAGCAGGCGCATGGTGCGCCGGTACGCGCCGACGGTGTCGAACGCGGCGGCCCGGCACACGTCCTCGTCCGCCCCCACTTCCCGTCCGGCAAGGACGAGGGACGTGGCGAGCCGCTTGAGGTCCCATTCCCAGGGGCCGACGACGGTCTCGTCGAAGTCGTTGAGATCCATGACGAGCCGTCCGCGCGCGTCACCGTAGAGGCCGAAGTTGGCGGCGTGCGCGTCGCCGCATATCTGGGCGGCGATCCCGGTGACGGGCGTCCCGACGAGGTCCTGGGCCATGAGCCCGGCGGAGCCGCGCAGGAAGGCGAAGGGGCCGGCCGCCATCCTGCCGACCCGTATCGGCGCGAGCTCGGGCACTCGGCCCCGGTTCGACTCCTCGACGGCGCGCACGGCGTCGGGGCGGTCGGCGGCGAGGGCCGGCCGGTCGTGCGAGGAGCGGGGCACCCGCTCGCGCAGCTGCTTGCCCCGGTCCTTGGGGTAGACCCCGGTGGCGGGGACGGCGCGGCGCGCGAAGCCCGGCACGTGCGGGACGCGTGCCCCGCCCTGCTCTTCGTCCGTACCGCGCTGTTCTGGCATGACGGCCTGGATCCCGTCCATGGGACGCCTCCCCCGATGCGATGTCCAACATCATCCGGCCCTGACCGTACCGCCGTTCCCGATCGCCCGTCTCCCCCTGTGGACAACGCCCTCACGAGCCTGTGGACAACCCCGCGAGCAAGCCCCTGGGCCAGGCCTCCGGAGAGGTCTCCGGCCCAGCTCCGGCCTGCGTCCTTGAGCTCTCAGGCCGCCCTCAGACAGCGACGGCCTCTTCCATCTCCTCCTCGGCCTCGGCCGCAGCCCTGGCCCGGACATCGGCGTCCTCCTCGACCGCCCCCGTCGTGGTCGCCGGCATCCCCGGTGCCCGCCCCTGCCCGGCGCTCGCCTGCTTCCGTCGAGACTCCGTGACTCCGGCGAGGACGACGAGCGTGACACCGGCGAGGAACCAGAGGGCGAGGACGAGGACGTTCCCGCCGAGCCCGTGGCCGTCGAAGTAGACGTGGCCGCGCACGCCCTCGACGAAGCCCGCGCCGTTCCAGAAGGCGTGCAGCGCGCCGAAGAAGCCGGGCTGGAGTTCGGGCCGGTAGATGCCGCCGGAGCTCGTGAAGTTGAGCATGACGAAGAGGACCATCACGCCGAGCGTGGTCCAGCGCCGCAGGAAGGTGTGCAGGCCGACGCCGACGGCGAGGATGCCCGCCGCGTACAGCCAGGACATCGCCCACACCCCGCCGAGGCCCTGGTCGACCAGGTGGAAGACCGGCCCGGCGAAGAGGGTGCCGATCAGGCTGACGACGAGTGACATGCCGGCGGCGAGGAGCGCCCTGATCCGCATGGGCAGGACGGCTCCGGCTCCGCCGATGACGGCGACGGAGGCGTACGCGCCGATGCTGAGGGCGACGAGCAGGAAGAAGACGCCCTGGCCCGTGGGGTCGCCGGAGGCGGTGGGGGCGACGTCGGTGACCTCGAGGGGCGCGCCCTGTCCGGCGGCGACCTTGGTGAAGACCTTCTCGACGGCCATGGCGCTGGTGTCGGAGGAGCCCGAGGCGACGAGCAGTTCGGGCTTGGTGCCGGGGACGTAGGCGCCGAAGCTGCGCTGTTCGCGCAGTGCGGAGACGGCGGCGTCCCGGTCGGCGACGGTACGGACGTCGAGGGCACCGGCGCCCTTGTCCTGGAGCGTCTGCGCGAGGACCTGGGTGGTGGGTCCGGAGCCGACGATGTCGACGCGCAGGTCGTGGGGTTCGGGCGCGTGGAAGGCGCCGAGGTAGGCGAGGCCCATGCCGACGCACATCAACAGGGGGGTGAGCAGATGTCCGAGGACATGCCGCAACGCGCCGCTGGTGTTCGGTCCTGCGGACACCGAGACCTCCATGGTTGGCTTTTACAACTAAAGTACCGTTGTACTATACAACCGAAGGTTCGCGAGAGACGACCCGTCCCGAACCTCCTCCCCGAACGACCCGCCCCGACCGACCCCGGCCGACGGCGACGCACCGACGGCAACGCACCGACAGCAGGGAGCGCACGATGACCGGCGCCGCAGAGCCACCCCGTGAGGCGTCCGTGGACGTCATCCAGCGCGAGCTGACCGCCTTCGCGCGCCGGGCCCGTGCCGCGGCGGCCCGGGTCCACCCCGAACTCCCGCTCGTCTCGTACACGCTGCTCGCCCACATCGAGGAGCAGCGCGGCTGCCGCGCCACCGACCTCGCGGCCCACTACTTCCTGGACAAGTCGACGGTGAGCCGCCAGGTCGCCGGCCTGGAGAAGCTCGGGTTCGTGGAGCGCCGCCCCGCCCCCGACGACCACCGGGTGCAGGTGCTGCACCCCACCGAGGCCGGCACCAGGGTCCTCGCCGCGGCCCAGACGAGCCGCATGGCCGCTTTCCAGGAACGCCTGGAGGACTGGTCGGCCGAGGACCTCGCCCGCTTCGCCGCGTATCTGCTGCGCTACAACGCCGCGGCCGCCGGCCCCCTCTCCGGCACCCCCGCGAACTGACCCCGCCCTTCACCCACCGACCAGGCACCGGCCTCCACGTGCCCGGCCTCCACCCGCCGGCCAGACACCGGCCTCCACGTGCTCGGCCTTCACCCACCGACCAGGCGCCGGCCTCCACACGACCGGCCCGCCCCGCCTCCTCGGCTACAGCCCCGCGTCCCGCGCGAGCAGGGCCGCCTGGACGCGGTTCTCGCAGTCCAGCTTGGCCAGGATCCGGCTCACGTACGTCTTCACGGTGGCCTCGCTCATGTGCAGCCGCTTCCCGGCGTCCGCGTTGGAGAGGCCTTCGCCGAGCAGGGCCAGGACGTCCCGTTCCTTCTCGCTGAGCGCCGCCACCCGTGTCCGCGCCTGCTCGGCGCGCGCCACCTCCCGGCCCGTGGCCAGCCGCTCCACCACGTGCCGGGTCGCCGCCGGCGACAGATACGCGTCTCCCGCCGCGGCCGCCCGCACCGCCCGGATCAGCTCGGCGGGCGCCGTGTCCTTGAGCAGGAACCCGGCGCCCCCGTGCTCCAGGGCCCGCAGCACGTTCTCCCGCTCCCCGAAGGTCGTCAGGACGATCACCCGGGCCGCGGGCGCGGCCCGGCGCAGCTCCGGCAGTGCGGAGAGGCCGTCGAGCACCGGCATCTGGATGTCGAGCAGCACCACGTCGGCGGCGTGCGCCCGTGCGGCCTCGACCGCCTCCCGCCCGTCGCCGGCCTCCCCGACGACCTCGATCTCCGGGTCCGAGATGAGGATCATCCGGATCCCGGCTCTGATCAGAGGCTCGTCGTCGGCGATCACGACCCTGATGGGCTGCCCTGCCACTGCTTCTCCCCCACGCCTCCGGTACGGGCCGCTCAGCGCTACCGCTGCTCGACCGAGTACGACTTCTTCTCGATCAGCTTGCCGTCCTTGAAGCAGAACCGGAAAACGGGCTCCCGGTCACCGACGTCGCCCATGTCCGAGGACATCAGCACCAGACAACTGGCGCCCGCCGGCCGTGCGGGTCCGGTGCCGTCCAGTCCCGCCGTGGCTATGGTGTCGCCCGGGGGCAGCTGGTCACGGACCTCCTTCTCGGTCATCCCGACCTTCACCGCCTCGTACTGGGCGGGGTCGATCATGCCGTCCTTCACCGAACCCATAAGGAAGTAGAGGCCGAAGCCCGCCGCCACCACCAGGAGGACGAGCGCCGCGAACGCGATCCCGCAGCCCAGTGCGACCGCCCCGCCCGTGCTCCTGCCCCTGCCCCCACGCACCGCCATCGCCAACTCCCGCTCCGTGTACGTCCAGTCGGCCGGTCCGACCTCGACCGGACGACCATCGCCCACCAGCGGCTTCGTGGTCTGCTGCCGGAAGTCGTCGGCCGCGTCGACCAAAGGCGCTGCCTCGGCGACCGGCGCCGCCCCGTACGGGAGCATCCCCGCGACCCGGAACCCGCCGCCGTCGGCCGGGCCCGCATGGCACATGCCGCCCACCAGACGGGCCCGTTCGACGAGGCCGGCCAGCCCCTGCCCGCCACTCACCACGTCCTTCACCGGGCCGTCCACCGGCTCGCCGTTGACGATCTCCACGACGAAGGTGTCCGGCTCGTACCGCAGCTCGACGCCGATCGGCGTCCCCGGCGCGTACTTGTAGGCGTTGGTCAGGGCCTCCTGCACGATCCTGTACGCCGCGTGGTCGGCGGCCGGCGCCAGTGGTCTCTCCTCTCCCAGCCGCCGCAGCCCGACCGAGGTGCCGGCCGCGCGGGCCGCCGCCACGAGCCCCTCGATGCCGGCGATCCCGCGCGCGGCCCTCCCCGTCTCGTCCCCGGCCGGTGCGGGCGCCGACGGGGCGCCGTTCTCCGCCGCGACCCCGTCGCGGAGTATCCCGACGACCTCCCGGAGTTCGTGCATGGCAGTCACCGAGGCGTTCCGCAGGACGCCGACCACCTCGCGCTGCCGCTCGCCCAGGTCCCGGTCCACTTCGAGGGCGCCCGTGTGCACGGCGATCAGTGCCAGCTGGTGGCCGAGGCTGTCGTGCATGTCCTGGGCGATCCGCTGCCGCTCGCGCAGTCTGGCCTGCCAGATCACCATGTTCCGCTCGCGCAGCAGCTGTGCGTTGCGCTCCTGGAGCGCGTGCAGCAGGGTCCGCCGCTGGGTCCAGTAACGGTGGGCGAGGCCGGGAGCCAGCGTGGTGCCCAGGTAGTAGAGGGTGGCCATGAAGGCGACGGTGAGGAGCCGCTGTCGGTCCCAGGTCTCCAGGAGCGTCCCGCCGACGTTCAGGACGAAGGCGGCGATGAACGCGGCCAGCGCCCGGCCGGCACTGGCGACGTACCGGCCGGAGGACCAGCCGAGCACGATGAGCAGGGGCCCGAGGCCGGGCAGGAAGGGCGCGAGGCCGGCGGTCAGGACGAGCACACCGGCGGGGAGTCTGCGCCGCAGCAGCGACAGCACGGCCGCGCCCGCGGCGACGGCGGCCAGCCTCCATCCCTCGCCGCCCATCAGTTCCTCGGAGCCCGCCGCCAGCAGCGCGACGACCACGGCGAGGGCCACCTCGCCGGTGATCCTGCGTCGTGACCAGTGCCCGGGCATCACGAGCCAGTTCCACCAGTCGGCGACCGTGGCCGCGATCTCACTCGCGGCCCGGCTCCCCGACTCCGGCAGCGCGCTCCGGTCCCCCGACTCCGGCAGCACGGTCCGGTCCCCCGACTTCGACATAGCGTCCACGCTCGAACCCTAGGCAGCGACCGGCCCCCGGTCGTCTCTCTTTCGTCTCGCCCTTGGACGACAAAAGTCGCGCCCTTCGACGGGCACCTTCGACGGCAGCCCCCGAGGAACGTCCCCCGAGGAACGCCCCCGACGAACACCGCCCGCCGAACGTCCCGACAAGCGCCCCGACGGACGCCGCCGAACGCCCCGACGAACGCTCCGACGTGGGAAGGCTCACACCCGTCCCCGCATACGCGGAAGCCCCGTAGGTCGATGACCTACGGGGCTTCCGTCTGGTGCGCGAGGGGGGAGTTGAACCCCCACGCCCTTGCGGGCACTGGAACCTGAATCCAGCGCGTCTGCCTATTCCGCCACCCGCGCATTGGGTGGTCTCCCTGCCCTCTCACTTTTCAGTGGGAGCGCCTGGCGACATCTGAAGATTAGCACGTCGCAGACCGTGGATTCACATCCGTTGTTTCGCCCCCGCTCCCGGAGAACAAGGAGAGGGAGGGAGCGACGGCACGGCCGCGTGGAGCGGAAGCCGGGAGGGAGCCCGGAGGAGTGGGCCCGTCCGGGAGGGGGAGGCAGGGGGAAGGACGGCGGAAGAGAGGGAGAAGAGAGGACGGATGGGAGGAAGAAGGGGGGAGGAAGGGGACGGACCGGTCCGGAACCCCGGCCCGAGCCTCCGCTCCCACAGCCGGGTGCGGGACACTGTCCACAGGCCGCCTCTACGATCCGTGGGGAAAGCCTGTGAGAGGTGACACTCGTCCACAGGGCAGAGAAGGGGAACCAGCCGATTTCCCGACGCGTGGATACGATCAGTAAGCAGTACCAGGGCGACAACGACGGAGGAGGTGCCCCATGGGAGTCCTGAAGCGTTTCGAGCAGCGTCTCGAAGGTCTGGTCAACGGCACCTTCGCCAAGGTCTTCAAGTCCGAGGTCCAGCCCGTCGAGATCGCCGGCGCGCTCCAGCGCGAGTGCGACAACAACGCGACGATCTGGAACCGCGAGCGGACGGTCGTCCCCAACGACTTCATCGTGGAGCTGAGCACGCCGGACTACGAGCGTCTCAGCCCCTACTCGGGCCAGCTCGGCGACGAGCTCGCCGGCCTGGTCAGGGACTACGCGAAGCAGCAGCGGTACACCTTCATGGGCCCGATCAAGGTCCACCTGGAGAAGGCCGAGGACCTCGACACCGGCCTGTACCGCGTCCGCAGCCGCACGCTGGCGTCGAGTACGTCACAGCCGCAGCCGCCCTCCCCGGGACAGCAGCAGCATCAGCAGCAGGGCCGCGGCGGCTACGGGTACCCCCCGGTCGGCGCCCCGCCCATGCCCGCCTCCCCGCCTCCCGGCGCGCCCGGCCACCGGCCGACGGCGCCCGCCGGACGCCCGGCGGGCGGCCCCGGATCCATGCCCGGCCCCGCCACCCACGGCGGAGCGGGCGCTCCGGTGCGCCGCTGGATCGAGATCAACGGCACCCGCCATCAGATCTCCCGCCCGACCCTGGTCCTCGGCCGCAGCACCGACGCGGACGTGAGGATCGACGATCCCGGCGTCTCCCGCCGGCACTGCGAGATCCGGACCGGAACGCCCTCGACGATCCAGGATCTGGGATCCACCAACGGCATCGTGGTGGACGGGCAGCACACCACCCGCGCTACGCTCCGCGACGGCTCGCGGATCGTCGTGGGCAGCACCACCATCGTTTACCGGCAAGCCGAAGGGTGAAGCGGGGGCAATGTCAGAGCTGACCCTGACGGTCATGCGGTTGGGTTTCCTGGCCGTTCTGTGGCTGTTCGTCATCGTGGCCGTCCAGGTCATTCGCAGTGATCTGTTCGGCACACGGGTCACCCAGCGCGGTTCGCGGCGCCAGGAGGCGCGGCCCCAGCAGAACGCGCGCCAGGCGACCGCGCCTCCGCAGCAGCGCGGCCAGCAGAACGCGGGTGGCCGCCAGCGCCGCGGCGCACCGACCAAGCTGGTCGTCTCCGAGGGCACCCTCACGGGCACGACGGTCGCCCTCCAGGGGCAGACGATCACGCTGGGCCGGGCGCACGACTCGACGATCGTCCTCGACGACGACTACGCCTCCAGCCGTCACGCCCGGATCTACCCGGACCGGGACGGCCAGTGGATCGTCGAGGACCTCGGGTCCACCAACGGCACCTACCTCGACCGGACCCGCCTCACCACCGCCACGCCGATTCCGCTGGGCGCGCCGATCCGCATCGGCAAGACCGTCATCGAGCTTCGGAAGTAGTGCCACGACATGAATGAGCGCGAGCGGAGCGAGCGAGCCGGGACGGTCCCCGCCGCGGGACGTGCCGCGCTCCCGACCGGAGCGACTGAATCGACCGGCGTGACCGGAGCGACCGGAGGGTGGGCAGTGTGGGTCGAGACCGGCCGTACCCCGATGCAGCGGCGACAGGGCAGGTGCGCATGACTCTGTCCCTGCGATTCGCCGCGGGCTCGCACAAGGGCATGATCCGCGAGGGCAACGAGGACTCGGGCTACGCCGGTCCCCGACTGCTCGCCATCGCCGACGGCATGGGCGGACAGGCCGCCGGCGAGGTCGCCTCCTCCGAGGTGATCTCCACGCTCGTCACGCTCGACGACGACGTCCCCGGCTCCGACATCCTCACCTCGCTCGGTACGGCGGTGCAGCGCGCCAACGACCAGCTGCGGATGATGGTCGAGGAGGACCCGCAGCTGGAGGGCATGGGCACCACGCTCACCGCCCTCCTGTGGACCGGCCAGCGGCTCGGGCTCGTGCACGTCGGTGACTCCCGCGCCTATCTGCTCCGCGACGGCCTCCTCACCCAGATCACCCAGGACCACACCTGGGTCCAGCGCCTCGTCGACGAGGGCCGGATCACCGAGGAAGAGGCCACCACGCACCCGCAGCGCTCGCTCCTCATGCGCGCGCTCGGCAGCGGCGACCACGTCGAGCCCGACCTCTCCATCCGTGAGGTCCGGGCCGGCGACCGCTATCTGATCTGCTCCGACGGCCTGTCCGGCGTGGTCTCGCACCAGACCCTCGAGGACACCCTCGCCAGCTACCAGGGCCCGCAGGAGACCGTGCAGGAGCTGATCCAGCTCGCGCTGCGCGGCGGCGGCCCCGACAACATCACGGTGATCGTCGCCGACGTCCTCGACGTCGACGGCGGCGACACCCTCGCCGGTCACCTCAGCGACACCCCGGTCGTCGTGGGCGCCGTCGCCGAGAACCAGGCGCAGCTGAACGACGGCGGGGCGATGCAGACCCCGGCCGGCCGTGCCTCGGGCCTCGGCCGCACCGCGCCGCACCACCAGCCGCCCGCCGGCGGTTTCGGCCCGCCCGGCAGCGGCGACGACCACGGCTACGGCGGCATGCCCCCGCAGGGCTCCTTCGACTCGTACACGGACGAGGACTTCGTCAAGCCGCGCACCGGCCGCAAGTGGCTCAAGCGCTCCTTCTTCCTCGTCCTCGTCCTCGCGGTCGTCGGCGGCGGGCTGTACGGCGGCTGGCGCTGGACGCAGACGCAGTACTTCGTGGGTTCCAAGGACCAGCACGTGGCGCTGTACCAGGGCATCAGCCAGGACCTGGCATGGGTGTCGCTCTCGAAGGTCGAGAAGGACCACCCCGAGATCGAACTCAAGTACCTCCCCGCCTACCAGCGGAAGCAGGTCGAGGACACGATCGCGGGCGGCAGCCTCGCCAAGGCCGAGACGAAGATCTCGGAGCTGGCCCTGCAGGCCTCGGCCTGCAAGAAGGCCGAGCAGCGGCACGACGCCGCCGAGAAGGCCGCCGACCAGGCGAGCAAGCCGCCGGCCACCCAGAAGCCCGGCACCGCCACCCCTGACTCCAAGCCCACCACAGCCGCTCCCTCCCCGGGTCCCACCCTCACCGCGGAGGAGCAGAAGCTGGCCTCGAACTGCGGCAAGCAGTAAGCACCCGTAGGGGGCCTTTCACCACCATGAGCGTTGTCACCAACACGACCACCATCGGCGCGATCGAGGCGCCGAGCCGCCGCAACACCGAGCTGGCGCTGCTGGCGTTCGCCGTCGTCATCCCGGTGTTCGCGTACCTCAACGTGGGCCTGGCCATCGACGGCAAGGTCCCGGCCGGCATGGCCGGGTACGGCCTCGGCCTGACCCTCCTCGCGGGCGTCGCGCACCTGGTGGTGCGGAAGTGGGCCCCGTACGCGGACCCGCTGCTGCTGCCGCTGGCGACCCTGCTCAACGGCCTGGGCCTGGTGCTGATCTGGCGGCTGGACCAGTCGCCGCGGCTGATCGCCAAGTCCATCCGGGACTTCGGCAGCTTCAGCCCCGACGCTCCCAAGCAGATGCTGTACTCGGCGGTCGGCGTCGCCATGTTCGTGGGCGTGCTGCTGCTGCTCAAGGACCACCGTGTCCTGCAGCGCTACACGTACATCTCGATGGCGGCGGCGCTCGTCCTCCTGCTGCTGCCGCTCGTCCCGGGTCTCGGCGCGGACGTCTTCGGCGCCAAGATCTGGATCCATATCGGTGGCTTCTCCATCCAGCCCGGTGAGTTCGCCAAGCTGGTCCTGGCGATCTTCTTCTCCGGATACCTGATGGTGAAGCGAGACGCCCTGGCCCTGGCCAGCCGCCGCTTCATGGGGCTCTACCTGCCGCGTGGCCGTGACCTCGGCCCGATCCTGACGATCTGGGCGGTCAGCCTCCTCATCCTCGTCTTCGAGAACGACCTCGGTACGTCGCTGCTGTTCTTCGGCATGTTCGTGATCATGCTGTACGTGGCGACGGAGCGGACCAGCTGGATCGTGATGGGTCTGCTCATGGCCGTCGCGGGCGCCGTCAGCGTGGCCTCCTTCGCGGGCCACGTCCAAGCCCGCGTGGACGCCTGGGCCGACCCGTTCGCCTGCGCGCAGACGGTCGCCGCCTGTGACCAGATGTCGCAGGTGCTGATGTCCTTCGGCTCCGGAGGCATCCTCGGCGCCGGCCTGGGACAGGGAAGCTCGGACCTCATCGGCTTCGCCGCGAACTCCGACTTCATCTTCGCCACGGTCGGCGAGGAGCTCGGCCTCACCGGGGTGATGGTCTTCCTGCTCTTCTACGGGCTCATCATCGAGCGCGGAGTCCGCACCGCCCTCGCCGCCCGCGACCCCTTCGGCAAGCTTCTCGCGATGGGCCTCTCCGGTGCCTTCGCGCTCCAGATCTTCGTCGTGGCCGGCGGTGTGATGGGCCTCATCCCGCTCACCGGTATGACGATGCCGTTCCTCGCGTACGGCGGTTCCTCCGTCATCGCCAACTGGGCTCTGATCGGCATCCTGATCCGGATCAGCGACACCGCGCGCCGCCCCGCGCCCGCTCCCGCCCCGAACCCCGATGCCGAGATGACCCAGGTGGTCCGTCCGTGAACAAGCCGCTGCGCCGGGTCGCGATCTTCTGCGGCCTGCTCGTCCTCGCCCTGCTCCTGCGGGACAACTGGATCCAGTTCGTCCGTGCCGACGAGCTGAACGCACATCCCAAGAACACCCGTGTCCGGATCGAGCGATACGCGAACCCGCGCGGCAACATCATCGTCGACGGCAAGCCGATCACCGGCTCCGTCGACTCCGGCGGCAACTACTACAAGTACAAGCGCACCTATGTGAACGGCCCCATGTGGGCCCCCGTCACCGGCTACGCCTCGCAGGTGTACGACGCCAACCAGATCGAGAAGATCGAGGACGGCATCCTCACCGGCAACGACGACCGGCTCTTCTTCGACCGCACCCTCGCCATGTTCACCGGCGAGAAGAAGAAGGGCGGCGACGTCGTCACCACCCTCAGCAGCGCCGCGCAGAAGGCCGCCTTCGAGGGCCTCGGCGACAAGACCGGCGCCGTCGTCGCGATCGAGCCGAAGACCGGCAAGATCCTCGCGCTCGCGTCCACCCCGTCGTACGACCCGTCCACCATCGCCGGCAGCGACGACGAGAAGGCCTGGGTCGCGCTGAACGAGGCCAAGAGCAAGCCGATGCAGAACCGGGCGCTCCGCGAGATCTACCCGCCCGGTTCCGTATTCAAGGTCGTCACCGCCGCCGCCGCCCTGGAGAGCGGCAAGGTCACCGACATCAATGCGCCGACCGACACCCCCGAGGGCTGGAAGATCCCGCTCTCCACCAAGCCGATGGTCAACCACGCCAGGGGCTGTGCCAACGCCAGCCTCAAGCACGCCCTCGACATCTCCTGCAACTCGGTCTTCGCGAAGCTCGGCGACGACGTCGGTGTCGAGAAGATGACCGAGATGGCGGAGAAGTTCGGCTTCAACGCCGAGCAGTTCACCCCGGTCCGCTCCTCCGCCTCCGTCTTCGACAAGAAGGCCGACCGCGGCGGCAACGCGCTCTCGTCCATCGGCCAGTTCAACACCGCGACCACCCCGCTGCAGATGGCGATGGTCACGGCGGCGATCGCCAACGACGGCAAGCTGATGAAGCCGTACATGATCGACCAGCTGCGGGCCCCGAACCTCGACATCATCAAGCAGACCGACCCGGAGGAGATGAGCCGCCCGGTCTCGCCGGAGACCGCCCAGAAGCTCCAGCAGATGATGGAGAGCGTCGTCGCCAACGGCACCGGCGGCAACGCCGACCTGAACATGGACGGCGTGAGGGTCGGCGGCAAGACGGGTACGGCCCAGCACGGCGAGAAGAACGCCAAGCGCCCGTACGCCTGGTTCATCTCGTACGCGAAGACCGCCGAGGGCTCCCCGGTCGCGGTCGCCGTCGTCGTCGAGGACTCGGCCGGCACCGACCGTGAGGACATCACCGGTGGCGGTCTGGCCGCCCCGATCGCCAAGGCCGTGATGAAGGCGGTCATCAAGACCCGGGGCTGACCCCCGGCCCCTACACGAGCCGGGTACCAGCCAGGTACCGGTCAGGTATCAGCTACCGGCCCCGGGCGGAACGCCTTCCCGGGGCCGGTAGCGTATGCGCGGACAGCACACACCGCCGGACCACCCATGGGTGCGGTCGGGACAGACGGAGAGGGCTGGATTAGCTATGGAAGAGCCGCGTCGCCTCGGCGGCCGGTACGAGCTGGGCCCGGTGCTCGGCCGTGGTGGCATGGCCGAGGTGTACCTCGCCCAGGACACCCGGCTCGGCCGCACCGTCGCCGTGAAGACGCTGCGGGCCGACCTGGCCCGCGACCCGTCCTTCCAGGCCCGGTTCCGCCGTGAGGCACAGTCCGCCGCCTCGCTGAACCATCCGGCGATCGTCGCGGTCTACGACACCGGCGAGGACTACGTCGACCAGGTCTCCATCCCGTACATCGTGATGGAGTACGTCGACGGGTCGACCCTGCGTGAGCTGCTGCACTCCGGGCGCAAGCTGCTGCCCGAGCGCACCCTCGAGATGACGGTCGGCATCCTCCAGGCGCTGGAGTACTCGCACCGCGCCGGCATCGTGCACCGTGACATCAAGCCGGCGAACGTCATGCTGACGCGCACCGGCCAGGTCAAGGTCATGGACTTCGGCATCGCGCGCGCCATGGGCGACGCGGGCATGACCATGACGCAGACCGCCGCGGTGATCGGCACGGCCCAGTACCTCTCCCCGGAGCAGGCCAAGGGCGAGCAGGTCGACGCCCGCTCCGACCTGTACTCCACGGGCTGCCTCCTCTACGAGCTGCTCACCGTCCGTCCCCCGTTCATCGGCGACTCCCCGGTCGCGGTCGCGTACCAGCACGTCCGCGAGGAGCCGCAGCCGCCGAGCAACTTCGACCCCGAGATCACGCCCGAGATGGACGCCATCGTCCTGAAGGCGCTGGTCAAGGACCCCGACTACCGCTACCAGTCCGCCGACGAGATGCGCGCGGACATCGAGGCCTGCCTCGACGGCCAGCCGGTCGCGGCCGCCGCCGCGATGGGGATGGGCATGGCGGGCGCGCCCGGCTACGGCGGGGGTTACGGCGGGTATCCGCCGGAGGACCAGCCGACCACCGCGCTGCGCCAGGCCGACCCGGCCGGCCAGACGTCGATGCTGCCGCCGGTCAACCCGGACGACGGCGGCTACGGCTATGACGACCGTCCGGACCGCCGTCGTGGCGGTGGCCAGAAGAAGTCGAACACCTCGACGATCATCCTGGTCCTCGCGGGCATCCTGGTGCTCGTCGGCGCGATCTTCATCGGCGTCGCGATCTTCGACAAGAAGGACGGGCCGCAGAAGGTCACCGTCCCGCAGCTGGTCGGCCAGACGATGCAGGACGCGCAGGATCGCGCACGCAACGTACAGGTGAAGGTCCAGCAGGCCGGCACCGAGCGCTGCGACCAGCCCAAGGACTCCATCTGCCGCCAGGACCCGGCCGCGGACGGCACCGCGAAGATGGACATCGACGGCACGATCCAGGTGTACGTCTCCGAGGGCGCCCCGCTCATCGAGGTACCGGACGTCATGGAGCAGTCCCAGGAGCGGGCCGAGCAGAGCCTCAAGGACAAGGGCTTCAAGGTCAAGGTCGAGCAGGAGGAGTCCGAGCAGGACCCCGGCACGGTCCTGCGCCAGAACCCCGAGGGCGGCACCAAGGCGGAGAAGAACTCCGAGATCACGATCACGGTCGCGAAGAAGCAGCTGTCGGAGCTTCCCGACCTCAAGGGCCGTACCTACGACCAGGCCGTCCAGCAGCTCAACACGATCGGCTTCAAGAACGTGACCCAGGAGCCGGTCGACTCGACCGAACCCGCGGGCACGGTCGTCGGTCAGACTCCGGAAGGCCCGTCGAACCAGCCGAAGGACGTCCAGATCACGCTGAAGGTCTCCAAGGGCCCTCAGCAGACCCAGGTCCAGATCCCCACGGGCCTGACCGGCAAGAAGTTCAAGGACGTCCGGGACCTCCTCCAGGGCATGGGCCTCACGGTCGTCCAGGCGGGCTCCGACAAGGAGGACGCCATGGTCATCAACACGAACCCGCCGGAGGGCACGATGGTCGACAAGAGCCAGCCGGTCACCGTCAACACCCTGGGCGGTGGCGGTGGCGGGGACAACAACAACGGCAACCCCGGCGGCGGCATCGGCGGCTTCTTCGGCTGAGACCCGCCCGCGTCGAGCGCGCACGAGGCGAGGGCCCCGGCATCCGTGAGGATGCCGGGGCCCTTCCGTCTTCCGGGACGCCCTCCCGGCTTCAGCGCAGTTCGGCCGGAGGGGTCCGGTCGCGGTCGACCTTCTCCGTGCGTTCCAGTTCGCCCCAGACGATGTAGCGGTAGTCCGAGGTGTACATGGGGGTGCAGGTGGTCAGCGTGATGTAGCGGCCGGGCTTCATCTTCCCCGATTCCTTCGGGACGGGCTGGAGGACGTCCACGTTGTACTTCGTGGTCTCGGGCAGGGTCTTGTAGACCTTGTAGACGTACCAGGTGTCCTTGGTCTCGAAGACGATCGCGTCCCCGGTCTTCAACTTGTGGATGTTGTGGAACTTGGCGCCGTGGCCGTCCCGGTGGGCGGCGAGCGTGAAGTTGCCCTGCTTGTCCTGCGGGAGCCCGGACTTGACCGGCTCGGTGTAGTAGCCGGCGACGCCGTGGTTGAGGACGTCGGTGCCGGTGCCCTGCTTCACCAGGACCTCGCCGTTCTGCATGGCGGGCACGTGGAGGAAGCCGATGCCGTCCTTGGTGTCCAGCGCGCCGGGCCCGTCGGCCCACCGGTCGCGGACCTGGGCGCCGTCCTTGTCGGCGGCGCGGTCGGCGAGGACGTTGGTCCACCACAGGGAGTAGACGACGAAGAGGCCGAGCACCAGGCCCGCCGTGATGAGGAGTTCGCCGATGAGGCTGATGAGCCCGGCGATCCGATTGCGCGCGCGTGCCACTAGGTCGTCCCGTCGTCCCGTCCGGAGGTGTGGGGTCTCAGCCTACGAGCGCTTCCGGCTTTCCCTTGCTGCGCGGGCGTTCGTCGACCAGCCTGCCCCACACGATCATGCGGTAGGTGCTGGTGAACTCCGGTGTGCAGGTGGTCAACGTGATGTACCGGCCGGGCCCCTTGAAGCCGGACTGCTTCGGTACGGGTTCGATCACCGAGACGTTGGAGGGCGAGGTCTGCGGCAGGATGCTGGCCATCTCGTACGTGTAGTACGCGCTCTGCGTCTCGACGACGATCGGGTCCCCGGGCTTCAACCGGTTGATGTACCGGAAGGGTTCGCCGTGGGTGTTGCGGTGGCCGGCCACCGCGAAGTTGCCCTGCTTGTCGGCCGGCATGGCCGTCTTGAGCTTGCCCTCGCCGTAGTGGCCGACCATGCCCTTGTCGAGGACGTCGGTCTTGCTGATGCCCTCGGCTACGGGGACGACGACGTCGAGCTTGGGGATGTACATGATGGCGAAGCCCTTGCCGGGCTCGAAGGCCCCCGGTTCGGTCTTGTCGTCGCCCTTGGCCCAGGTGTCCTCGATCTGTGCCTTGGCCCTGTCGGTCTCCTGTCCGGCCCGGATGTTCGTCCACCACAGCTGGTAGGTGACGAAGAGGAGCATGACGACGCCGAAGGTGATGAAGAGTTCTCCGACGACCCGGCTGGCGACGACGCCGACGCTCTCCTTGGCGGCGCGGGCGGCCCGCCGGGCCTCCACGCGGGAGAGGGGGCGTCCTTCGGCGGCGGACGGAGAGGCGGTCGCGGGGGCGGCGCCCCGGGTCCTGCCCCGGCCGCCCTTGGCGGCACGCCGGCGCTCGGCCCGCCCGGGGCCCGGGGACGGCGGCTCGGCAGGGCCCTCCACGGCCCGCAGGGGCATCGTCTCGTCCGGCGGGGCCGCCGGGGGTTCTTCCGCCTCGTACGGGCCGTACGGGGGCCCGTAGGGGCCCTCTTGGGCGACGCCCCCGCGGTGCACCGGCTCCTCGTACGCGTACGGCTCGGCGGTCGCGTACGGCTCGGCGGCCGTGTAGGGCTCGACGTACGGCTCGGTTTTCGGCGCGTACGGATCACCGGGGGCGTACGACTCGGCGACGGGCGCGTACGGTTCGGCGGCGGCATACGGCTCGGCGTACGGCTCGGCGTACGGCTCGGCGGCAGGCGTGTTCGGCGTGTACGACTCGGCGTACGGCGCGTACGGCTCGGTGTTCGGCGCGTACGACTCGACGTTCGGCGCGTGCGGCTCGGCGGCAGGCGCGTGCGGGTCCCCGGTTATCGGCTCCGGCCCCGGCCCGTTCGACGGCCGGAACCACGGCGAGCCCGTCGTCACGCGACGGCCTTGCCCACCACCGGAGCGAGCCCCGCCGACCGGCCGACCGCCCCCTTGTCGCCGCACTGCTCCAGCCAGTTGGCCAGCATCAGGTGTCCGTGCTCGGTGAGGACCGACTCGGGGTGGAACTGCACTCCCTCGACGGGCAGTTCACGGTGGCGCAGCCCCATGATGATGCCGTCCTCGGTCCGCGCCGTGACCTCCAGCTCGGCCGGCAGGTCGGCGGGCTCGGCGGCCAGGGAGTGGTAGCGGGTCGCGGTGAACGGCGAGGGCAGACCGGCGAAGACGCCCTGGCCCTCGTGCGTGACGAGCGAGGTCTTGCCGTGCAGCAGCTCGGGCGCGCGGTCGACGACGCCGCCGTAGGCCACGGCCATCGACTGCATGCCGAGGCAGACGCCGAAGACGGGCACGCCGGTGTCGGCGCAGTGCCGGACCATGTCGATGCAGACGCCGGCCTGCTCGGGCGCGCCGGGCCCGGGAGAGAGCAGGACGCCGTCGAAGCCGTCCTGGGCATGGCTCAGCTCGACCTCGTCGTTGCGGAGGACTTCGCACTCGGCGCCGAGCTGGTAGAGGTACTGAACGAGGTTGAAGACGAAGCTGTCGTAGTTGTCGACGACGAGAATTCGCGCGCTCACTGGCCGTCCACCGTCACATCGTTGAACGGAAGCAGAGGCTCCGCCCAGGGGAACACGTACTGGAAGAGGACGTAGACGATCGCGAGGACCAGCACGATCGAGATCAGCGCCCGTACCCACGCGTTGCCCGGCAGATGCCGCCAGATCCAGCCGTACATGACGTCGACCGCCCCTTCCGTTCGTTACGGGGACCAGAGTACGGGGCGAGCGGGCCGCGGGGGGTCAGCTGCCCAAAGCCTGTGGACGGCCGTCGGTCACCGGGCGGGTGGCGTCGAGGTGCGCCCAGACGATCAGCCGGTGGCTGCTGCCCCACTCGGGGTCGCAGGTGGTGAGGGTGAGATAGCGCCCGGGACCGTCGAAGCCGGACTTCCCGGGGACGGGGTCGACGACGGCGGTGTCGTCGGGGACGGTCCGGTAGGGGCCGCGGTCGATCCGGTAGGTGAACCAGGTCGTGCCGTCGGTGAGGACGATCGCGTCGCCGGGGCGCAGCCGCGGGAAGTCCTTGAAGGGGTCGCCGTGGGTCCGGCGGTGGCCGGCGACGGCGAAGTTGCCGGTGGCTCCGAGCGGGGCGGTGCGGGTGTAGTGGCCGAGGCCCCGTTTCAGGACGTCGGGGCCGGTGCCTTCGAGGACGGGCCATTCCCAGTCGCGGCCGAGCCGGGGGACGTACATGACGGCGAAGCCCTTGCCGGTGGCGTACGGCGCCGGTGTGCGCGCGGGAGCGGGTGCGGCGGCGACGGGCGTGCCGGCCCACTCCCGCTGGAGGGTGTCGATCTGGGCGGCGCCGGCGCTGTCGGCCTGGACGCCGGTCCAGTAGAGGAGGTACGCGACGAAGAGGACGACCAGGGCGCCGGCGGTGATGCACAGCTCGCTGAGGCTCCGTACGACCAGTCGTACCGTCACGGCCCCGGCTCCCCCCGGTCGACCACCGGCGCGTCAGCTCACCGGCTTCGCGTAGTGGAGGTCCACTGTGCCCGAGTAGCCGGGAAGAGTCACCGCCCTGTGCTCGTCGACTTTCCAGCCGAGGCCGTACGCCTTGACGTACAGCTGGTAGTTCTGGAGCGCGGGGGACTCCGCGAGGGCCTTGGTCAGCTTCCCCCGGTCACCGACGGCGGTGATCCTGTAGGGCGGGGAGTAGACGCGGCCCTGGAGGATCAGGGTGTTGCCGACGCAGCGCACGGCGCTGGTGGAGATGAGCCGCTGGTCCATGACCCGGATGCCTTCGGCGCCGCCGTGCCACAGGGCGTTGACGACGGCCTGGAGGTCCTGCTGGTGGATGACGAGGTCGTTGGCCTGCGGTTCGGGGTAGCCGGGGGCCGCCTGGGCGTTGGGCGGGGCGTCGTCGAGGGTGACGGTGAGGCCGGGGCCGGCGACCTCGGTGGTCCCGGCCTTCGCCTCCAGCGCGTCGAGTTTCTCGTCCTCCGCGCGCGTGGAGCCGTCGTCGCGGGCGGCGAGGGAGTCGACCTGGGTGCGGAGGGCGGCGGTGGACTCGTCGAGTCCGGCGTTCTTGTGGCTGCGTTCCTCGATGAGGTCGGAGAGCCGCAGGAGCGAGGCGTCCGTCCGGAGGTTGGTGCCCTTGGCGGTGTTGAAGCTCGTGACGAAGATCAGTCCGGCGAGGGCGAAGACGGCAAGGGTGAGCACTCGGACGGGGCGCCACCTCGTGGTGCGGCCCGGCCTTTCGGGAGTGTCGGCGGAATTGCTCAACGTACCCTGATCCCCTTCGGTGCCGCGGAACCACTACGCTAACGGACGCCTGGGGGACGCAGTCGTCCTCCTTCGTCACATCCCGGCGCCAGCCACAGTTCCCTGCGCGGTCACGCAGCGCATCGACAGGAGAGTCCCTCGTGCCGAAGTCACGGATCCGCAAGAAGGCCGACTTCACGCCTCCGCCCGTCAAGGCCACCAACATCAAGCTGACCAATCGCAGCTGGGTGGCGCCCGTGATGCTGGCGCTGTTCGCCATCGGGCTGGTGTGGATCGTGGTCTTCTACGTCACCGACGGTTCCATGCCGGTCGAGTCGATCCGGAACTGGAACATCGTGGTGGGCTTCGGCTTCATCGCGGCCGGCTTCGGCGTCTCCACGCAGTGGAAGTAGCGGGCTCCGACGTCTCCCCGCAGTGACGGCAGGCGGGCTTCGACGTCTCCCCGCAGCAGCGGAAACAGGGACGGTCCGGGCGATCTAGCGGTCGCGCGGGCCGCTCGTCAAGTTCTCCCCCGAGCTTATCCACAGAGTTGTGCACAGCACTGGATAACTTACGAAGATCTGTGGATAACTCGGCATCAGGTTGACGCCGGTATGACCGGAATCACCCATGAGGTTATCCACAGTGCCCCTCGTCTCCCTGGGGAAACACCAGGTCAGAGGCGAGGGGCGCTGTCTTTCCCCACGCAGCGGACAGGGCTCGCCACACACTGTGGATAACTCTGGGGAAAGCTCACCGAAGAGCTCTTCCACAGGTGTGCATGCTCAGGTGAGCGCTGCCGAACGGGCTAGCACGATCCCCAGGTCGATCAGGAGCACCAATCCACAGGCCCCGTACTGCACGAGGTCCCGACGGGCCCGCGGCGCGTGCACCATCGCGTACGCCACCAGGGCGCCGGCCACCAGACCGCCGACGTGCGCCTCCCACGAGATCCCCGGACGGGTGAACGTGAAGAGCAACGACAGCGCCACGAAGAGGGCCACCGGCCGCATGTCCTGCCGCCGGCGCCGGGCCAGTACGGCCCAGGCTCCGATCAGGCCGTAGACGATGCCGGAGGCGCCCAGCGAGAACTGGTTCTGCGGGGAGAGCAGATAGGCCAGCGCGGAGCCGGAGAGCCCGGCGAGCAGACAGAGGGCCGCGTACCGGATCCGCCCGAGCTCGGGTTCGACGATCCCGCCGATCACCCACAGGCCCATCATGTTGAAGAGGAAGTGCGGGATCTCCTGGTGGAGGAAGGCGGAGGTCAGCAGGCGGTACCACTCGCCGTCCGAGACCCCGACCAGCTCACCGGTCGGCAGGTACGCGCCGCCGATGAGCGCCAGGTCGTCGACGAGCCGGTCGCCCACCACCTGGACGGCGATGAACAGCGCCAGGTTGATCGCGATGAGGATCTTGGTGACGAACCGCTCGTCCGACGCCACCCGGCCGCCGGCGAGCGTCCGGGGCTGGTTGGCGTCGGGGGCGTGGCCCGTCCCCGAACCGCCCCGCACGCACTCGGGGCACTGGAAGCCGACGGAGGCGGAGATCATGCACTGCGTGCAGATGGGCCTCTCGCAGCGGGCGCAGCGGATGCCGGTCTCGGCCTCCGGATGGCGGTAGCAGCGCAACAGACCGGGCTGCGTGTCCATGGCAGGTCCCGTCCCTTCCGCCTCAGCGCTTCTCGATCACCACGGAGTCGACGGTCACGTCCTGGAGCGGACGGTCGGTGTGCGGGTCGGTGGCGGTGGCCGCGATGGCGTCCACGACCTTCCGGCTCTCCTGGTCCACGACCTCGCCGAAGATGGTGTGCTTGCGGTTCAGCCAGGTCGCGGGGCCGACGGTGACGAAGAACTGCGAGCCGTTGGTGCCCGGGCCGGCGTTGGCCATGGCAAGCAGGTAGGGGCGGTCGAAGAAGAGCTCCGGGTGGAACTCGTCGGCGAACTCGTAGCCCGGCCCGCCCGTTCCGTTCCCCAGCGGGTCGCCGCCCTGGATCATGAATCCCTTGATGACCCGGTGGAAGACCGTTCCGTCGTAGAGCGGGTCCGAGGAGACCTTGCCGGTGGCGGGGTGCGTCCACTCGCGCTCGCCGGAGGCGAGTTCGACGAAGTTCCGGACCGTCTTCGGGGCGTGGAACGGCAGCAGCCGCACCTCGATGTCGCCCAGGCTCGTCTTGAGGATCGCGTACAACTGCTCGGCCACGGTCGCCTTCCGTCCACGTCGTCTCGCGCCATGCCACGCACGTCGTCCGGCGTCATGTCACGGCTGTCTCTGGCGTGTCCGATCCTCGCATGCCCCGGATGCCAGCCCCACATGCCGGAGCTCGCTCCGGCGGGCATGATTCCGAAAAGGATGGAAAGGCGAAAAACCGACATCGCCACCGAGGAGGAGGAACCCCGTGACCCGCATGGACAGCGTGCGCGCCGCGACAGGATCGGCGAAGGAAAGCGTCCTGCACGCCGCGGAAGTGGTGGCGCCGTACGCCGGCACGGCCAGGGACCAGGCCACGTACTACGCGCAGGAGGCGCGGTCGTGGGCCGCGCCGAAGGTCTCGAAGGCCGCGCAGCAGGCACGCGCGCAGGCTCGTGCGCAGTACGACTCGTATGTCGCACCGCATGTACCGCCACGGGTCGACGCGGCCGCACACCGTGCGGCGGTCAAGACCCGCCAGGCCGCCCGTCAGGCGGCCGACTACACCGTTCCGCGCGTCGAGAGCGCGGTCGCCGCGACCGGTCCCGCCCTTGAGGAGGCCGGGTCGCGTTCCACCGCCGCCTGGGCCGCGCTGCGCGGTCAGGTGACGCCGGAGGAAATCCAGAAGATCGTGAAGAAGCACGAGCGTCGGGCCAGGGCCGGACGCCTCGCCAAGGGACTCGTCGTCCTCGGCGTACTGGTCGGCGGCGCGTTCATCGCCTGGAAGTGGTGGGACAAGCAGGCCAATCCCGACTGGCTGGTCGAGCCTCCCGCTCCGACCGAGACGGACGAGACGGACGAGACGGACGAGGACTCCTCGCTGCCGTCCGTCGACGGCGGTGGGGCCCCGCTCGACGCGGAGGCGGAGGCCGACGCGGATGCCGCGGCCGCCGCAGAAGCCGCCGAACGCGACGAACGCCGCTGACCGACCACTCCTCCTGCCGGGGTCCTACCGGGGTCGTACTGGGTACTGCCGGGGCCGTACTTGGTCCTGCCGGGTGCTGCGGGGTTCTGCCGGGTCCTGCGGGGTTCTGCCGGGTCCTGCGGGGTACTGCGGGGTCCTGCCGGGTCCTGAGGAGGTCCTGCCGGGGCTTGCCGAGCACCGCTGGGTCCCGCCGGGTACTGGCGGGGTCCTGCCGGGCGCTGGTGGGGGCCTGCCGGGTACTGACGGGGCCTGCCGGGCCTTGCCGCGTACCGCTGACGTCCTGCCGGGCCCTGCCGAGATGCCGCCGGACCGTACGGACTCTGCCGGGCTCGGCCGAGGTCCTGCGGGGTCCTGGCGAGGTGCCGCCCGGTCGTACGGAGGTGTTCGCCGACCCTGCCGCGGGCTTGCCGGCCCTGGCACGGGTCTGCCGGTCCTGCCGCGGGGTTCCGCGGGTGGGGTGCGGGGAGTACGCGTCGTGGCTCCCCACCCCCTACGCCGCCGCGGCGAGCGCGAGCTCGGTCAGCGCGGTCGGGTCGCTCTCGACCCCGGCGGACGACGAGGACCGCTGCCGCGCGGAGGGAGAGGCACCGTGGGCCTCGGCGGCGATGCGCTGCTTGATGGTGGGCGGCAGGGAGCGGTCCCCGACGAGCGGCCACCGGCGCGCCCGCTGTGCCGGTACGGGGGCGAGCGCGCGCTCCACGGCGGCAGCGGCGGGAACGGCCGCGGGGGCGGCGGGCTCCTCGGGCTGCTGGACGGCGGGCTGCCCGGCCGCGGCGGCGGTGTTCGCCAGGCCGACGGAGGCGAGGAGGGCGAAGAGGACGGAGATGAAGGCGGTCCAGAACTGCTTGACCTTGGCGGTGGCCATGGCCCCTCACTTTCGTGACGTTCCCGGATGGTTCATTTCGGGTTGCGCGCTTTACATACCTTTCTCATGATGTTGATGCGGTCCGGATTTCCGCGGACCGACGCTGCCGCCGCGCAGTTCTTCCGATGAACACCACCCGTCCGGCCCTGCGCCGCCCGGTCACCCAGCGCCACGGCGCCCCGCCGCGAGGCCGCCTCCCCGCCCCCGAGGCCCCCCTGGAACGCGAAAGACCCCCTTGACCTGCGCTGCCGCAGGTCAAGGGGGTCTGTCCGAGTGGAGCCTAGGGGAGTCGAACCCCTGACATCTGCCATGCAAAGACAGCGCTCTACCAACTGAGCTAAGGCCCCGGAACGAGGACAGCGTACCGGGTCACCCCCCATGTCCGGCAAAAGGATTGGGACTCCCGGTGGGCGACCACTCTCCGTAAGATGCTGACCGGGGTTCGCAGTGGCGAACCAAGGGATGGGGAGAAGCAATGGACGCAGCGCAGCAGGAAGCCACGGCAAGAGCCAGAGAGCTTCAGCGCAGTTGGTACGGAGAGCCGCTGGGGGCGCTCTTCCGTCGCCTGATCGACGACCTCGGGCTCAATCAGGCCAGGCTCGCGGCCGTGCTCGGGCTCTCCGCGCCCATGCTGTCCCAGCTGATGAGCGGCCAGCGGGCCAAGATCGGCAACCCGGCCGTCGTCCAGCGCGTCCAGGCCCTCCAGGAGCTCGCCGTCCAGGTCGCCGACGGCACCGTCAGCGCCGCCGAGGCCACCGACCGGATGGACGAGATCAAGAAGTCCCAGGGCGGTTCCGTCCTGACCGGCACGGCCCAGCCGACCACCGGCTCGGGCGGCCCGACCGTGCGCCGCGTGGTCCGCGAGATCCAGTCCCTGTTGCGCTCCGTGGCGGCCGCCGGCGACATCATCGACGCCGCCGACTCGCTCGCCCCGGCCCACCCGGAACTGGCAGAGTTCCTCCGGGTGTACGGCGCCGGGCGCACCGCCGACGCGGTCGCCCACTACGAGTCGCACCAGAACTGACGCGGGCCCGGCAGTCGGCCGGCACCGCGTGAAGCCGACGCAGACGGGGAGCGGACGCAGCGCGATGGGTGAGGTCTTCGCCGGCCGGTACGAGCTGGTCGACCCGATCGGGCGCGGCGGGGCGGGCGCCGTGTGGCGCGCCTGGGACCACCGGCGCCGCCGCTACGTGGCGGCCAAGGTGCTCCTGCAGAGCGACGCGCACACGCTGCTCCGCTTCGTCCGCGAGCAGGCGCTGCGGATCGACCATCCGCACGTCCTCGCCCCGGCCAGCTGGGCCGCCGACGACGACAAGGTCCTCTTCACCATGGACCTGGTGGCCGGCGGCTCGCTGGCCCACGTCATCGGGGACCACGGGCCGCTGCCGCCCCGCTTCGTCTGCGCCCTGCTCGACCAGCTGCTCTCGGGCCTGGCCGCGGTGCACGCCGAGGGGGTCGTGCACCGGGACATCAAGCCGGCCAACCTCCTCATGGAGGTCACCGGCGCCGGGCGGCCGCACCTGCGGCTGTCCGACTTCGGCATCTCCGTGCGCAAGGGCGAGCCCCGCCTCACCGAGACCGACCACGTGGTGGGGACGCCCGGCTACTTCGCGCCGGAGCAGCTCCTCGGGGCCGAGCCGGACTTCACCGCCGACCTCTTCGCCGTCGGGCTGGTCGCGCTCTATCTGCTCAAGGGCCGCAGGCCGGACTCCCGGGCGCTGGTCGAGCACTTCCTCGCGCACGGCACCCCGGGCGCGCCGGAGGGCGTTCCGGAGCCCTTGTGGCAGGTGCTGGCAGGGCTGCTCCAGCCCGATCCGCAGGCCCGCTTCCGGACGGCCACGGGAGCGCGCAAGGCGCTGGGCTCCGCCGTGGAGATGCTGCCCGAGCCGCGCCCCGACGAGCAGCCGGTGGAGATCCTCGACCAACTGGGCCCCCTTCCGGCCGGATTCGGCCCGGAGGGCCCCACGGCTTCCACAGGTCCTGCCGGTCCTGCCCGTCCCGCCGGGCCCACGAGCCCCACAGGCACCCCAGGCCCCACGAACCCCGCAGAGCCCGCGGAGCCACCGCGCCCCGCCGGTACGGGCCCCGCCGCGTCCGCGCCCGCCCCCGGGCCCGTACCGGCCCAGGAACCGCCCGTGCCCCCCGTACAGCCGCAGCAGCCCCCACCGCAGCCCCGGCCGTACCCGTCCCATCAGCTCGCCGCCCAGGCCCCGGTGGCCCCGCCGCTGCCCGGGCCCTCCGAGACGGGCAGCTTCCATCTGCCTCCGCCGGTCCCGCACCCGGCCCCGGTCCCGTCCTTCGCGCAGGCGCCCGCCGCCCCGGCGCCGTACGGACCGGCTCCCGCCCCTCCGTACGTCCCCCAGCCCGTCCAGGTCCCCGCTCCGGCCGCCGTACGCAGGCCGGGACCGCCCCCGAAGGTGGCGGTCCCGGTGCTCCTGGTCGCGCTGGTCTGCCTCGCGGTCGGGTTCTGGGCCCTGACGCGGGTCTGAGGGCTCAGGCCCGGCGCCGGGCCAGCAGGGTCCAGGCCCCCAGCCCGAGCAGCAGTGCGGTCCCGGTGCCGATGCCGGCGGTCGCGACGATCGCCATCGTGCCGTTCGTCGTGGCCGACGCCCCGGTGGCGCCGTTCACGGCGGCCTCCCGGTCGTCCGCCGTCACCGAGAAGATCCCGGGGTCCGCGTCGTACGGGGGAGCCTGCTCCGGGCTGCCCTCGACGTTCACCCGGAGCGTCAGCGGCACCGGCTTGTCGCCGTACTCGGCGGCGACCTCCGGGCTCAGCGTCGCCGACAGGTAGTACCAGCCGGCGAACCGCATGCCGCTGGTGGCCTCCTGGTACGAGGTGCGGTTCTCGTGGGCGACCGGCCGCAGCGGGTCGAGCGTCAGTGTGGTGGGCTCCCCGTCGTAGCTGACCGTGTCCATGTCGACGAAGCCGAGGGCCGGGTTGTCGACCGAGAGGGCGAGCGCGTTGCTCACGGAGTCCCCCTTGGCGCCGCTGCCCAGTTCGGCGCTGGCGAAGAGCTGCTGCCCCCAGTCCACCGGCACCCGGTAGAAGAGGGTCTGGCCGGGCCGGATGTCGGCCCGCCACTCGCCCTCGCGCAGGGCGACGGCCTCGTGGAACCCGGCGCCTCCCTGCCGCCTCTGCTGGCCTCCGGCCGGCGGCGCGGGCGTGCCCGACGGCCAGGCCTCGGGGAGGGCGGTGGGGCCGGCCTGCTTGAGGAGGGGCTCGGTGACGTACCGGATCTCCAGCTCCCAGTCGTCCGGGGTGGAGGTCGCCGCCGCGTCGCGCTCGACGAGCACGTAGTAGGCGCCCTGCTTCTGGCAGCTGGAGGAGTCCGGGTCGACGATCCGGCGGGCGTAGGCGGCGAGCGGCCTGGGGTACCGGCCGGAGCCGAAGTCGACCTGCTGGTAGCCGCAGTCGGCTCCGGTGTTGTCCTGGATGCCGACCTTGAAGCCGTCGCCGTACTCGACCTTGCCGCCGGGCTTGGGGACGGCGACGACGGAGACGTACGCGTTCCGCTTCGTGTCGAGGTCGACCCGGTAGTAGACCTTGCCGTCCTTCTCGAGGGTGTCGCGGTACGTCCGGCCGGTCTGCAGCGTCTTCGCGTCGAGGCTGGAGGAGGCGCCCTGGATCCGCTGGGCCGAACCGTCGAAGGCGTACGGCGGCACGGCCGACCCCCCGGCGGCCTGGGCGGCCCCGGTGGCCTGGGCGGGCAGGGCCGTCACCGTGCCCATCGCCGCGGCCGCCGCGATCAGGGCCCCCGCCCTCCGGCCGATCCCGGTCCGCCTCCCGGCCTGCGTACCCACGCGTCCCTCCCGTTCGTTCCCGCCCTGCGGTGCCGGTCCATCCTGCCTTTCGCGGGACCTCCGCACGACGACTTCGCGTGAGCGGGCACACGATTCGCGCGGGCGAACACCGGGGGGCCGAGACGCAGTGAAGCCCCGCTCCGCTCATGCGGCCGGGGCTTCACCCACAGAGTGTGTGTCGCTCAGACACCGGAACCTGCGGGCACGGAGTCGGTCGCCTCCGTCCACAGGTCCTGCTCGGCGCGATCCGCCTGGATCTGGCGGTACACGAGGAGCCCGCCGATGGCGGCCAGTGCGACCAGGAGAAGCTTCTTCACCGCGCGACCTCGTCTTTCGTTGACGTAGGAGACTTCTGACGCCCACTCTACACATCGACCGATACCGATCGGTGACCTGTGCGGACTTCGCACCCCTGCTTCAAACCTCATACAAACAAATCGACCCGGATGGAGTACCATCCGGGTCGATCCGATCTGTGGGGCTAACAGGATTTGAACCTGTGGCCTCATCCTTATCAGGGATGCGCTCTAACCAACTGAGCTATAGCCCCGCCGCGCTCTGCGGTTTTTCGTGTCCGCCGCGCTGACTCCTGAACATTAGCGCACGTGGGGGCCAGTCCCAAAATCGGTGCCCGGGCCCGGCCCCCCGCGGACTACTCGTCCTCCGCCAGCGTGAGCTCCACACCGCCCACGAAGCCGGCCGACAGGTTGTAGATGAAGGCGCCCAGCGTCGCGAGGGCCGTCATCAGAACCACGTCGATCACGGCGATCACCGAGGTGAACATCAGGACCCGCGGCAGCGACAGGAAGGACTGCAGGTCGAAGCCGTTGGACTCGTTCGAGCCCGTGGCCTCGCTGATCGTGCCGCCGACCGTCGAGAAGACGCCCATGGCGTCCATGACCATCCACAGCACCGCGGCGGCCACGACCGTGCAGATGCCGAGCGCGATGGAGAGCAGGAAGCTCACCTTCATGACCGACCACGGGTCGGCCTTGGCCACCCGCAGCCGCGCCTTGCGCGTCCTGGGCATCGTGCGCGCCCCGGTCCGCGGCCGGCGCACGGCCCCGGTCTGCCCGCCCTGCGTACCGCCCGCAGGCGTGCCGCCCGCGGGCGTGCCGTACGCCTGCGGCGGGTGGTAGGGCCCGCTCGGCTGCCCCTGGGGGCGCTCGCCGGGCAGTGGCCCGTTGTACGTCTCGTACGAGGGCTGCTGCCCCCGAGTGTCCGTCACCGCAACCCCCTGGGAGTCCGTGGCGGAACCACGGGCACCGTTCGCTCCAGCACCAGCAGAAGCTCCGGCAGCCGCCGATCCGGCGCCCGTGGCTCCACTCACGCTCTACTCCTCGTGCTCCCCGGTCGAGGGCTCCGTGCCCTCGACCGCCTCGACCTCGGCCGCCTCCAGGGCGCCCTCGGCATCGTCGACGTCCTCGTCGTCGCCACCGGCCTCGGCGTTCCGTGCGATGCCGACGACGGCATCGCGCTTGCCCAGGTTGATCAGCTGGACGCCCATGGTGTCACGGCCGGTCTCCCTGACTTCGTTGACTCGCGTACGAATCACACCGCCGGACAGCGTGATGGCGAGGATCTCATCGGTCTCCTCGACCACCAGCGCGCCCACGAGCGAGCCGCGGTCCTCCACGATCTTGGCGGCCTTGATACCGAGGCCGCCGCGGCCCTGGACGCGGTACTCGTCGACGGGGGTGCGCTTCGCGTACCCGCCGTCGGTCGCGGTGAAGACGAAAGTACCGGGCCGGACGACATTCATCGAGAGAAGCTCGTCGTCCTCGCGGAAACTCATCCCCTTGACGCCCGAGGTGGCGCGTCCCATCGGGCGCAGCGCCTCGTCCGTCGCGGTGAAGCGGATCGACTGCGCCTTCTTCGAGATGAGCAGCAGATCGTCCTCGGAGGAGACCAGCTCGGCGCCGATCAGCTCGTCGTCGCTGCCGTCCTCGCGCTCCCGCAGGTTGATCGCGATGACACCGCCGGAGCGGGGCGAGTCGTAGTCCTTCAGCGCGGTCTTCTTCACCAGGCCGGCCTTGGTGGCGAGCACCAGGTACGGCGCGGCCTCGTAGTCGCGGATCGCCAGGATCTGGGCGATCTGCTCGTCCGGCTGGAAGGCCAGCAGGTTGGCCACGTGCTGGCCGCGGGCGTCCCGGCCGGCGTCCGGCAGCTCGTACGCCTTGACCCGGTAGACCCGGCCCTTGTTGGTGAAGAAGAGCAGCCAGTGGTGGGTGGTGGAGACGAAGAAGTGGTCGACGATGTCGTCCTGCTTCAGCTTCGTGCCGCGCACGCCCTTGCCGCCGCGCTTCTGCGAGCGGTAGTCCTCGGTCTTCGTCCGCTTCACGTAGCCGCCGCGCGTGATGGTGACGACGATGTCCTCCTCGGCGATCAGGTCCTCGATGGACATGTCACCGTCGAAGGGCACCAGCTTGGAGCGGCGGTCGTCGCCGAACTTCTCGACGAGCGCGGCCAGTTCCTCGCTGACGATCGCGCGCTGCTTCTCCGGCGAGGCCAGGATCGCGTTGTACTCGTCGATCTTCGCCTGGAGCTCGTCGTGCTCGGCGACGATCTTCTGGCGCTCCAGGGCGGCGAGCCGGCGGAGCTGCATCTCCAGGATCGCGTTGGCCTGGATCTCGTCGATCGAGAGCAGGTCCATCAGACCCGTGCGCGCGACCTCGACGGTCTCGCTGCGGCGGATGAGCGCGATGACCTCGTCGATCGCGTCGAGGGCCTTGAGCAGGCCGCGCAGGATGTGGGCGCGCTCCTCGGCCTTGCGCAGCCGGAACCTGGTCCGGCGGACGATGACCTCGATCTGGTGCGTCACCCAGTGGCGGATGAACGCGTCGAGCGAGAGGGTGCGCGGCACGCCGTCGACGAGCGCCAGCATGTTCGCGCCGAAGTTCGTCTGCAGGTCGGTGTGCTTGTACAGGTTGTTGAGGACGACCTTGGCGACGGCGTCGCGCTTGAGCACGATCACCAGGCGCTGGCCGGTGCGGGACGAGGTCTCGTCGCGGACGTCGGCGATGCCGCCGATCTTGCCGTCCTTCACCAGGTCGGCGATCTTCTGCGCGAGGTTGTCCGGGTTGGTCTGGTAGGGCAGCTCCGTGACCACCAGGCACTGGCGGTTCTGGATCTCCTCGACCTCGACGACGGCGCGCATGGTGATGGAGCCGCGTCCGGTGCGGTACGCCTCCTCGATGCCCTTGCGGCCGACGACGAGCGCGCCGGTGGGGAAGTCCGGGCCCTTGATCCGCTCGATCAGTGCGTCGAGGAGTTCCTCGTGGGTGGCCTCGGGGTGCTCCAGGGCCCACTGGGCGCCGGCCGCGACCTCGCGCAGGTTGTGCGGCGGGATGTTGGTGGCCATGCCGACGGCGATGCCGGCGGAGCCGTTGACCAGCAGGTTCGGGAACCGGGCCGGGAGGACCGTCGGCTCCTGGTTGCGGCCGTCGTAGTTGTCCGTGAAGTCGACGGTCTCCTCGTCGATGTCGCGGAGCATCTCCATCGACAGCGGCGCCATCTTGCACTCGGTGTAGCGCATGGCGGCGGCCGGGTCGTTGCCCGGGGAGCCGAAGTTGCCGTTGGAGTCGACGAGCGGCAGGCGCATCGACCAGGGCTGGGCGAGGCGGACGAGCGCGTCGTAGATCGAGGAGTCGCCGTGCGGGTGGTACGTGCCCATGACGTCGCCGACGACGCGGGCGCACTTGTAGAAGCCCTTCTCGGGCCGGTAGCCGCCGTCGTACATCGCGTACAGCACGCGCCGGTGGACGGGCTTGAGGCCGTCCCGTACGTCGGGCAGCGCGCGGGACACGATGACGGACATCGCGTAGTCGAGGTACGAGCGCTGCATCTCGGTCTCGAGCCCGACGGGCTCGATCCGCAGCACGGGCTCCTGCTCTTCGGTGGTGCCGGAGGTGTTCTCGTCGGCCATTGCTGGTCTTCAGTCCTTTCGTACGGTCAGCTGAGACCGACTCAGATGTCGAGGAAGCGAACGTCCTTGGCGTTGCGCTGGATGAAGGAGCGCCGTGCCTCGACGTCCTCACCCATCAGCACCGAGAACAGGTCGTCGGCCTGGGCGGCGTCGTCCAGGGTGACCTGGCCGAGCACGCGGTGCTCGACGTCCATGGTGGTGACGCGCAGCTCCTCGGCGTTCATCTCGCCGAGACCCTTGAAGCGCTGGATCGAGTCCTCGCGGATCCGCTTCCCGTTCTGCTTGCCCAGCTCGACGAGCGCGTCCCGCTCCCGGTCCGAGTACGCGTACTCGAAGTCGTCCCGGCCCCACTTGATCTTGTAGAGCGGCGGGCGGGAGAGGTAGACGTGCCCGGCCTCGACCAGCGGCCGCATGAAGCGGAAGAGGAAGGTCAGCAGCAGGGTGTTGATGTGCTGGCCGTCGACGTCGGCGTCTGCCATCAGGATGATCTTGTGATAGCGGAGCTTCTCGATGTCGAAGTCCTCGTGCACGCCGGTGCCGAAGGCGGAGATCAGCGCCTGGACCTCGGTGTTCTGCAGGATCTTGTCGATCCGCGCCTTCTCGACGTTCAGGATCTTGCCGCGGATCGGCAGGATGGCCTGGTACATCGGGTTGCGGCCGGACTTGGCCGAGCCGCCGGCGGAGTCGCCCTCGACGATGAAGATCTCGCACTTGGACGGGTCGTTCGACTGGCAGTCGGACAGCTTGCCCGGGAGGGAGGCCGACTCCAGGAGGCCCTTGCGGCGGGTCAGGTCGCGCGCCTTGCGCGCGGCCACGCGCGCGGTGGCGGCGGTGATGCCCTTGCGGATGATGTCCGCGGCCTCGATGGGGTTGCGGTCGAACCAGTCCGTGAGGTGCTCGAAGACGACCTTCTGGACGAAGGTCTTCGCCTCGGTGTTGCCGAGCTTCGTCTTGGTCTGGCCCTCGAACTGCGGCTCGCCGAGCTTGATCGAGATGATCGCGGTCAGACCCTCGCGGATGTCGTCACCCGTGAGGTTGTCGTCCTTCTCGCGGAGCAGCTTCTTCTCGCGCGCGTACTTGTTGACGAGCGTCGTCAGCGCGGCGCGGAAGCCCTCCTCGTGCGTACCGCCCTCATGGGTGTGGATCGTGTTCGCGAAGGAGTACACGCCCTCGCTGTACGAGGAGTTCCACTGCATCGCGATCTCGACCGAGAGCAGGCGCTCCTTGTCCTCGGCCTCGACGTCGATGACGGTGGGGTGGATCAGGTCGCCCTTGCGCGAGTTGAGGTATTTCACGAAGTCGACGATGCCGCCCTCGTAGTGGTACGTCACCGTGCGCGCGGTCGGCTCGGCGGCGGCCTCGGCGTCCGGGTCGTCGGCGCCCACCGTGGCCTTCGCGGACTCGCGCTCGTCCGTGAGCGTGATCGTCAGGCCCTTGTTGAGGAAGGCCATCTCCTGGAAGCGGCGCGAGAGCGTCTCGAAGGAGTACTCGGTCGTCTCGAAGATGTCCGGGTCGGACCAGAACGTGACCGAGGTGCCGGTCTCGGAGGTCTCCTCGTGCTGGGCGAGGGGCGCGGTGGGGACGCCCATCTTGTAGTCCTGCGTCCAGCGGTGGCCGTCCGTCTTGATCTCGACGGAGACCTTGGTGGACAGGGCGTTCACGACCGACACGCCGACACCGTGCAGACCGCCGGAGACGGCGTAGCCGCCGCCGCCGAACTTGCCGCCCGCGTGCAGGACCGTCAGCACGACCTCGACGGCCGGCTTGCCCTCGGACTCGACGATGCCGACGGGGATGCCGCGGCCGTTGTCGACGACGCGGACGCCGCCGTCGGCGAGGATCGTCACGTCGATGGTGTCCGCGTGACCGGCCAGGGCTTCGTCGACCGAGTTGTCGACGACCTCCTGCACCATGTGGTGCAGACCGCGCTCACCGGTCGAGCCGATGTACATGCCAGGGCGCTTGCGCACCGCATCCAGGCCCTCGAGCACCTGGATGTTGCTGGCGGTGTACTGGTTGTTCTCGTTGGGGTTGCCGGAATCGGCCACGAAGCGCCCTTTCTGGCACAGCACAAGCCGTTCTCCGGGCATACGGGAGCGGCTGCGTCGTTCGACATGTTCCGCAGGGTGGCGGGATTGTCTCCCAGTCTACCGGTAGCGCCGACACTCATGGGGGTTTGCCGGTACCTGAATGCGCATGTGCCGCCCTGGGCGGGAGCGAGACGACTCCCCATATCCGGATAGGGGCTCCAGAGGCCCCAGACGGCCACCCAGCGCTTCGGCCGGTGACCCGTTGTGGGCACCGCGTCGGCGCCCGGCCGCGGGCAGTCGTTCCGCCGCGTCGCGGGCATGCGTTCGCCGGGGTGGAACGGGTGGGCGGAACGGGTGGGCACAACGCCACCCGCGCGGCGCCCGACTGCTTGGGCCCGCACCGTGGCGGCCCCCGTGACGGGCCCCCGGACGCCCGGCGCCTCAGCCGTACGTGTCCCCGGGCCCCACGGACCCCGGCGCCCGAAGCGGTCCGTACCCCCGCCGGGGGGCACCCGGCCCCAGCACCTTGATCATCCGCACGGTCCCGTGCCCGAGGTCCTCGTTCAGGCGGGCGACCAGTCGCGGCGCGAGCAGCCGCAGCTGCGTCGCCCAGGCCGTCGAGTCGCACTGCACCGTCAGCACCCGCGCGTCCGGCTCGTCGTCGAACTTCAGCGGTACGCAGTGCTTCGCCAGGTCCTCCCCGACGATCTGCGGCCAGCGGCCCATGACCCCGCCGACCGCCGCCGGGGTCTCCCAGCCCCGCTCGGTGATCAGCCGGTTGATCGCGGCGCCGAGCGCCATCGGGTCGCGCCCGTCGGCGCGCGCGCCGGAGCGCAGTCCGCCCCCGCGCCGGGCCTGGTTCTTCTGCGCCGCCGCCGCGCCCCGCGCCTTCGCCTGCTCCTTGGCGGCGCGCAGCGCGACCCGGGCGAGGTCGACGCCCGAGGGTTCCGGTGCGGCGGGACTGTCCACAGCCTGGGGAAGCTTTTCCTCGCTCACGCCCGCTCCACCGTCCCGCCGGACACGGCGTACCGGGTGCCCGTGAGCACGCCCGGCACATCGTCGTCGACCGCCGCCGTGACGAGCACCTGCTCGCCCGGCGCCACCAGCTCCGCGAGCCGCTCGCGCCGTCGCGCGTCCAGTTCGGCGAAGACGTCGTCGAGGACGAGGACCGGCTCGTTGCCCTCGGCGCGCAGCAGGTCGTACGAGGCGAGGCGGAGCGCCAGCGCGTACGACCAGGACTCGCCGTGGCTCGCGTACCCCTTCGCGGGGAGCTCGCCGAGCTTCAGGAGCAGCTCGTCCCGGTGGGGCCCCACGAGCGTGACGCCCCGCTCGACCTCCTGCTTGCGGACCTCGGCGAGGGCGGCGAGCAGCTGCTCGTACAGCGCCTCGCGGGTGTGCCCGGTGCCCGGCGCGGAGGGACGGTACTCGAGGAGGACCGGTCCGCCGCCGGGCGCGAGCTGCTCGTACGCCTTGTCGGCGAGCGGCTGCAGTACGGCGATGAGGTCGAGCCGCTGGGCGAGCAGCTCGGCGCCCGCCCTGGCCAGGTGCTGGTCCCACACGTCCAGGGTGGACAGGTCCATGCCCCGGCCGCCGTGCCGCCGGGCCATCGCCGCGGACTTCAGGAGCGTGTTGCGCTGCTTGAGGACGCGCTCGTAGTCGGAGCGCACGCCCGCCATGCGCGGCGTGCGCGCCGTGATCAGCTCGTCGAGGAAGCGCCGGCGCTCACCGGGGTCGCCCTTGATCAGGGCGAGGTCCTCGGGGGCGAACAGCACGGTCCGGACGATTCCCAGGACGTCACGTGGTCTGACCTGCGAGGACCTGTTGATGCGGGCGCGGTTGGCGCGGCCCGGGTTGAGTTCCAGCTCGACCAGCTGGGAGCGCTCGCCCTGGGTGACGGCGGCGCGGATGACCGCGCGCTCCGCCCCCATCCGGACGAGCGGGGCGTCGGAGGCGACGCGGTGGCTGCCGAGGGTGGCGAGGTAGCCGACGGCCTCGACCAGATTGGTCTTGCCCTGGCCGTTCGCGCCCACGAAAGCGGTGACGCCCGGGTCGAGCGGGACCTCGACCCGGGCGTAGGAGCGGAAGTCGGCCAGCGAGAGATGCGTGACGTGCATGGTGGGCGCCGACCTTCTTCCCCCGGCGGCCGTGCACCGCGGGGTGCACAGCCTGTGGATTACTTCTTCGTCTCGACCGCGTGGCCGCCGAACTGGTTGCGCAGCGCGGCGATCATCTTCATCTGCGGGGAGTCGTCCTGACGGGAGGCGAACCGCGCGAACAGCGACGCGGTGATCGCCGGCAGCGGGACGGCGTTGTCGATGGCGGCCTCGACCGTCCACCGGCCCTCGCCGGAGTCCTCCGCGTAGCCCCGCAGCCCGTCCAGGTGCTCGTCCTCGTCCAGCGCGTTCACCGCGAGGTCGAGCAGCCAGGAGCGGATGACCGTGCCCTCCTGCCAGGAGCGGAAGACCTCGCGCACGTCGGTGACGGAGTCGACCTTCTCCAGGAGCTCCCAGCCCTCGGCGTAGGCCTGCATCATGGCGTACTCGATGCCGTTGTGGACCATCTTCGCGAAGTGGCCGGCGCCGACCTTGCCCGCGTGGACCGAGCCGAACTCGCCCTCGGGCTTCAGCGCGTCGAAGATCGGCTGGACCTTCGCCACGTGCTCGGCGTCGCCGCCGTACATCAGCGCGTAGCCGTTCTCCAGGCCCCAGACGCCGCCGGAGACGCCGCAGTCGACGAAGCCGATGCCCTTGGCCGCGAGCTCCTCGGCGTGCTTCTCGTCGTCCGTCCAGCGCGAGTTCCCGCCGTCCACGACGATGTCGCCGGGGGAGAGCAGCTCGGCCAGCTCGTCGATGGTGGACTGGGTCGCGGCACCGGCCGGGACCATGACCCACACGACGCGCGGACCCTTGAGCTTGCCCACAAGCTCTTCGAGGCTGTGGACATCGGCGAGGTCCGGGTTGCGGTCGTATCCGATGACGGTGTGGCCTGCGCGGCGGATGCGCTCACGCATGTTGCCGCCCATCTTGCCGAGACCGACGAGACCGAGCTCCATCAGAGATTCCTTAAGCGTCGTGTGCGGTGTACCCGGGTCCGAGCCTACGCCCGGACCCCCGTGCACACCTGTGGGGTCAGCCGCTCAGGCGACGACCCCCGGGGGAGCGGGCTCAGCCGCTCCCCGGGAGGGGGCTCGACCGCTCCCGGGGAGGGGCCTCAGCCGCTCAGCCGCACCGGCATGATCAGGTACTTGTAGGCCTCGTCCGCCTCCGCGTCGAGCGCGGGCTTGCCGCTCAGCAGCGCCGGCTTCGTGGAGGTCGTGAAGGAGAGCTGGGCGACCGGGGAGTCGATCGCGCTCAGGCCGTCCAGCAGGAAGGTCGGGTTGAAGGCGATCGAGATGTCGTCGCCGTCCAGCTGCGCGTCCACACGCTCCACAGCCTGTGCGTCGTCGCTGGAGCCGGCCTCCAGGATCAGCACGCCCTGCTCGAAGCTCAGCCGGACCGGGGTGTTGCGCTCGGCCACCAGGGCCACGCGCTTCACGGCCTCGACGAAGGGGGCGGTCTCGATCACCGCGACCGAGTTGAACTCGGTGGGGAAGAGCGTCCGGTACTTCGGGAGGTCGCCCTCCAGGAGGCGGGTGGTGGTGCGGCGGCCCGCGCCCTCGAAGCCGATGAGGCCCTCGCCCTTGCCGGAGCCCGAGAGCGCCAGGGTCACCGTGTCGCCGCTGGTGAGCGCCTTGGCGGTGTCCAGGAGGGTCTTCGCGGGCACCAGGGCGACCGCGGAGGCGTCCGGGGACTCCGGCTTCCACAGGAACTCGCGGACCGCGAAGCGGTAGCGGTCGGTGGAGGCCAGGGTGACCGTGTCGCCCTCGATCTCGATGCGCACACCGGTGAGGACGGGCAGCGTGTCGTCACGGCCGGCGGCGATGGCCACCTGCGCGGCGGCGGAGGCGAAGACCTCGCCGGGGACGGTGCCGGTCGCGGTGGGCATCTCCGGCAGCGCCGGGTACTCCTCCACAGGCAGTGTGTGGAGCGTGAAGCGGGAGGATCCGCAGACCACGGTCGCCCGTACACCGTCTGTGGAAATCTCCACGGGACGGTTGGGGAGGGCGCGGCAGATGTCGGCGAGCAGCCGGCCGGAGACGAGGACCGTGCCGTCCTCCTCCACCTCGGCCTCGACCGAGACCCGCGCCGAGACCTCGTAGTCGAAGCTCGAGAAGCTCAGGGCGCCGTCCTCGGCCTTCAGGAGAAGGCCCGCGAGCACGGGCGCCGGCGGACGGGCCGGAAGGCTGCGGGCCACCCAGGCCACCGCCTCCGCGAGTACATCGCGCTCCACCCGGATCTTCACCGGAACCGCCTCCTGCTGTTGCTGGCTCTTCGTCGACTGCGGGAACCAGTCTGACGTACGCCACCGACACTCGGTGCTGCTCGGGGTCAAGTCGAGACGAGAGCGCGACGGAGCTCCGGCGCCGAGTTGTGCACAGGTCCCACTTCGAAGCGAATTCCGGGCTAACTCTATGTGGGAGTAGTAGTAGGGCCTGTGGAAACCGTGGATAACCCCGTTTCCCCAGCTCAGGCCCAGTTTTTTGTCCACCGGCCCTGTGGGTGGTGTCCGTGGACAACCGGGGGTCTCTGTGGACACCCGAAAGTTCTGCACAGCCGGTACACAGGCCATGGGGAGTTCTCCCCAGCGCTGTCCCCAGCTTTCCCCAGGTTCCCCACAGCCCAAACGTCTCCCTTGGTGTGACCGCTTTCACTCGTCTCAGTGAGCAGACGTGTTTCGTTGCCGAACAGTGGACAGCGGTGTGGAGAAGCTGTGGGCAACCGACTCCTCCCTGTGGGTGCCCGGTGGACAACTCTCGGGGCGCCCTGTGGACGGAGGATTCATCCACAGCCTGTGGAAATCGTTTGCCAACAATTCCACAAGGGTCTGACCTGGAGTGATGGCCTGTCACCAGGCGGACCTGTGGACACAATCCGGATAACTCGACAGTCCCCACCCTGTGGACGGGAGATCATCCCGCAATCTGTGGAGAACCTGCCACCGGAACGCGGGAATCGAACAGGCCGGTGCCGGCTGTGGATCGCGGACGCGGTCCGGGACGCCTCCGGGGAGGGCGCGGGACGCCTCCGGGGACGGCGAAAGGGGCTCCCGGAGGACGGCGGAGGGAGCTCCTGGGGGAGGCGAAGACCGTTCCAGGGAACGGCGGAGGGTGTCCCCAGGAACGGCGGAGGGTGCTCCCGGGGACGGCGAAGGGCGCCCCGGGAGGTGTCCCGGAGCGCCCTGGAGAGGTCATCGGAGGCCCGTACGAGGAGGCCCTGGTGACCCGGCGTCAGCCGTTCTTGATGCGGTTGGTGAGTTCGGTGACCTGGTTGTAGATGGAGCGCCGCTCCGCCATCAGGGCGCGGATCTTCCGGTCCGCGTGCATCACCGTCGTGTGGTCGCGGCCGCCGAACTGCGCGCCGATCTTCGGCAGCGACAGGTCCGTGAGCTCACGGCACAGGTACATGGCGATCTGCCGGGCCGTCACCAGGACGCGGCTGCGCGAGGATCCGCAGAGGTCCTCCACCGTCAGACCGAAGTAGTCGGCCGTGGCCGCCATGATCGCGGGAGCCGTGATCTCCGGCGAGCTGTCCTCGCCGCCGGGGATCAGGTCCTTGAGGACGATCTCGGTGAGTCCGAGGTCCACCGGCTGCCGGTTGAGGCTCGCGAAGGCCGTCACCCGGATCAGCGCGCCCTCCAGCTCACGGATGTTCCGCGAGATCCGGGAGGCGATGAACTCCAGTACCTCCGGCGGCGCGTTGAGCTGCTCCTGGACCGCCTTCTTGCGGAGGATCGCGATGCGCGTCTCAAGCTCCGGCGGCTGCACGTCGGTGGTGAGGCCCCACTCGAAGCGGTTGCGGAGCCGGTCCTCCAGGGTGACCAGCTGCTTGGGCGGCCGGTCCGAGGAGAGCACGATCTGCTTGTTCGCGTTGTGCAGGGTGTTGAAGGTGTGGAAGAACTCCTCCTGCGTCGACTCCTTGCTCGCCAGGAACTGGATGTCGTCGACGAGCAGGATGTCCACGTCGCGGTAGCGCTTGCGGAAGGCGTCGCCCTTGCCGTCGCGGATCGAGTTGATGAACTCGTTGGTGAACTCCTCGGAGCTCACGTAGCGCACGCGCGTGCCCGGGTAGAGGCTCCGTGCGTAGTGCCCGATCGCGTGCAGCAGGTGGGTCTTGCCGAGACCCGACTCCCCGTAGATGAAGAGCGGGTTGTACGCCTTCGCCGGCGCCTCGGCCACCGCGACGGCGGCCGCGTGCGCGAACCGGTTCGAGGAACCGATGACGAACGTGTCGAAGAGGTATTTGGGGTTCAGCCGCGCGTGCTGCTCGCCCGGGGCGCCGGCGCCCTGCCCGGAGGACGGGGAGCCGTGGCCGCCGCCCGGCACACCGCCCGGCCCGGGGACCGTGGTGCCGGGCCGGGGCCCGGGCCGCGGCCCGTGGTTCTGCGGGTCGGGCAGCTCGGCGCGCTCGGGCCGTTGCTGCTCGTAGCCGCGGGCGGGCTCGTCGTAGCGGGTCCCCCGGGACTGCTCCGGACCGGTGTACGGGGCGCGCTCCTGGTAGCCGCCGAGCCGGGGCTGCTGCCAGGAGAGGTCCTCCTGGGTGCGCGGCCAGGCGCCGGGGTCGGGCCGCTGCTGCTGGTAGTCCGGGTAGGCGGGGCGTGCGGCGGGCAGCCCGTCGTCGGGCATCGGCCGGTGGCCGTAGCCCTCGTACTTCTCGTACGGCTCGGGCTGGGCGCGCTCGTCGTAGCGGGACTGCTGCGGCTGCTGCACCGGGGGCGCCGGCGGAGTCGGCTCGCCGACGGAGTCGTCGACGGTGATCGCGATCCGGATCGGCCGGCCGCACTCACGGCTCAGGGTCTCGCTGATCAGCGGGGCGAGCCGGCCCTCCAGGACCCGCTTGCCCCACTCGTTGGGGACGGCGAGCAGGGCCGTGTCCGCGACCAGGGCGAGCGGCTGGCAGCGCTCGATCCACTGCTTGTCCTTGGGCTCGATTCCCTGCTGGCCCTCGGCGAGGAGGTGCTCCAGGACGCGTGGCCACACTGCGGCAAGATCGGCAGGTACGTCAGCCACAGGGCACGCTTTCTCGCAGGTCCCACGAAGGCGTGGTTCGTGGGACAGGGGGTCGAAGTCCGTGAGGATGGGTCCGTCGAGGACAGGTGAGGACAGAACGGAATAAAGATTGTGGAGGTCGTCCACGGTAGTCGGGGCGGATGACGTGGTTCAAGTTGTTGTCCACAGCCTGTGCACAATGGGGGGTGGCGACAGGTCGGTTTGACCGGATGGCGTAGCCGCGCGTACCGTAACCAGGTCGAGTTGTCGATGGCTGCTGCCGCCTGCCTCCGATGGGCAAAGATCACGGTCAGTGATCGTGTAGCGGTGCACTCGGGCGTATTGCGAGCTACTCGTGGGCGCACGGTGACAGCCAGGCGATGTCCCGCCATCTACGAATCATTTCTGGAGCCCCCGAGTGAGCAAGCGCACCTTCCAGCCGAACAACCGTCGTCGCGCGAAGACCCACGGCTTCCGCCTGCGCATGCGTACGCGTGCCGGTCGCGCCATTCTGGCGAACCGCCGTTCCAAGGGTCGCTCGGCGCTGTCCGCCTGATCCACTTAAACAGGTCATGACGTGCTGCCTACCGAGAATCGGCTGAGGCGGCGCGAGGACTTCGCAACCGCGGTACGCCGAGGTCGCCGGGCCGGTCGCCCGCTCCTCGTCGTCCACCTACGCAGCGGTGCCACGGACCCGCACGCGCCTGGGGAGAGCGCTCCCCCGACGCGTGCGGGTTTCGTCGTGAGCAAGGCCGTGGGCGGGGCGGTCGTACGCAACCAGGTGAAGCGACGCCTGCGCCATCTCGTCCGCGACCGCATCTCCACGCTGCCCCCCGGTAGCCTGGTGGTCGTACGGGCGTTGCCCGGAGCCGGCGACGCCGACCACGCACAGCTGGCCCGAGACCTGGACGCCGCTCTCCAGCGGCTGCTGGGAGGGGGCACGCGATGAAGTACCCGCTGCTGGCTCTCATCAAGCTGTACCAGTGGACGATCAGCCCTCTCCTGGGCCCCGTCTGCCGGTACTACCCGTCGTGTTCCCACTACGGATTCACGGCCATCGACCGGCATGGCGCGATCAAGGGCACGGCCCTGACCGCCTGGCGCCTCCTGCGGTGCAACCCGTGGTCGCCCGGCGGAGTGGACCACGTCCCCCCGCGCAAGCGTCCCCGCTGGCACGAGATGCTGCGGAACGCGCTGCGTGGCGACAAGGGCGGATCCCCCGTCGAGACGAGCCCGGCCGCCGAGACCTCGCCCAATGCTCAAGGAGCCTGATTAGTGGACACGATTGCCAGTCTGTTCAGCTTCATCACCTGGCCCGTTTCCTGGGTCATCGTCCAGTTCCACAAGGTGTACGGGGCGATCTTCGGTCCCGACACGGGCTGGGCCTGGGGCCTGTCCATCGTGTCCCTCGTGGTGCTGATCCGTATCTGCCTGATCCCGCTTTTCGTCAAGCAGATCAAGTCGACGCGGAACATGCAGGCGCTCCAGCCGAAGATGAAGGCGATCCAGGAGCGCTACAAGAGCGACAAGCAGCGTCAGTCCGAAGAGATGATGAAGCTGTACAAGGAGACGGGCACCAACCCGCTCTCCTCGTGCCTTCCCATCCTGGCGCAGTCCCCGTTCTTCTTCGCCCTGTACCACGTGCTCTCCGCGATCGCCTCGGGCAAGGAGATCGGGGTCATCGACGGCCCGCTGCTCGCCAGCGCCCGTCAGGCCCACATCTTCGGCGCCCCGCTCGCCTCGAAGTTCACGGACACCGCCGCTGAGGTCGCCGCTCTCGACGCCTCGATCACGTCGGTCCGCATCGTCACCGCGGTCATGATCGTGATGATGTCGGCCTCGCAGTTCTTCACCCAGCGCCAGCTGATGATGAAGAACGTCGACCTCTCGGTGAAGACCCCGTACATGCAGCAGCAGAAGATGCTCATGTACATCTTCCCGCTGATCTTCGCCGGCATGGGCATCAACTTCCCCGTCGGTGTCCTCATCTACTGGCTGACCACGAACGTGTGGACCATGGGCCAGCAGATGTACGTGATCAACCAGAACCCGACCCCGGGCAGCAAGGCCCAGGACGCCTACCTCCAGCGCCTGCTGAAGAGCATCACGCACAGCGGTGAGGTCAAGGGCCGTCGCCGGAAGAACGTCGTCAAGGTCATCGTCGCCAAGGGCGGCGACCGCAACGAGAACGAGCGCCGCTTCTTCGTGGGCCTGTCCAAGGCCGGCTTCGCCGCCCAGCCGGACGGCACCGTGATCAAGAGCGACACGATCGTGGCCGAGGCCGAGGGCGGTGCCGCCGCCAGGCGCCAGCAGCCCAAGCGCCAGACCAAGTCCCAGCGCCAGGCCTCCGCGGCCCAGCAGCCCCTGGTGAAGGACTCCGAGGAAGGCTCCGAGCCGACCGCCGCAGAGGCGACCACCTCGCTCGAGAAGAAGCCCCAGGGTCCGGCTGTCACCGAGGCCAAGGGCGAGACGCAGGGTGACAAGCCCCAGCGTGGAAGCCGTGCCAACTCGGGTGGCTCGCGTCAGGGCAAGTCCGGCCAGGGCCAGCGCAAGGGTCAGCAGCGGCCCAAGCACCCCTCCTCCAAGAAGTAAGCCTCCCAGAAGCAAGAAGGAGTCCATCCGTGACGGAAGGCACCACCTCCGCCGCCGCCGAGGGTGGCGACACCCTGACCCGCCTGGAGCAGGAGGGTGAGATCGCGGCCGACTACCTCGAGGGCCTGCTCGACATCGCCGATCTCGACGGCGACATCGACATGGACGTCGAGGCGGACCGGGCCGCGGTCTCGATCATCAGCGACTCCGGCAGCCGCGACCTGCAGAAGCTCGTGGGCCGTGACGGCGAGGTCCTGGAGGCGCTCCAGGAGCTGACGCGCCTCGCGGTGCACCGCGAGACCGGCGACCGCAGCCGGCTGATGCTCGACATCGCCGGCTTCCGGGCCAAGAAGCGCTCCGAGCTCGCCGAGCTGGGTGCCAAGGCCGCGGCCGAGGTGAAGTCCACCGGCCAGCCGGTCAAGCTGGACCCGATGACGCCCTTCGAGCGCAAGGTCGTGCACGACGCGATCGCCGCCGCCGGTCTGCGCAGCGAGTCCGAGGGCGAGGAGCCGCAGCGCTTCGTCGTTGTGCTCCCGGCCTGACCCCTCACGTAGTGTCGGCCCCGTCTGTTCACAGGCGGGGCCGATCTTTGTCAGCCTTGATAGTCAGCCACCACAGTGCGCTCGCACGCGATGCGTGCGGTACGGAAGGACGGTTCCCGTGACGGAGGCAGCGGAGCTCCCCGAGGCGCCGGAGCAGGCGCGGACAGTCTTCGGAGAGTACTTCCCGGAGGCCGTGCGGTACGCGGAGCTGCTCGCGGACGCGGGTGTGAAGCGCGGTCTGATCGGCCCGCGTGAGGTCCCGCGTCTCTGGGAGCGCCACCTGCTGAACTGCGCCGTCCTCTCGGAGGTCGTTCCCGAGGGCGTCACCGTCTGCGACGTGGGCTCGGGCGCCGGTCTCCCCGGCATCCCCCTGGCCCTGGTCCGGCCCGATCTGAAGATCACTCTCCTGGAGCCCCTCCTGCGCAGGACGAACTTCCTCCAGGAGGTCGTCGAGCTGCTCGGTCTCGACCACGTGACCGTGGTGCGGGGACGCGCGGAGGAGATGCTCGGCAAGATCACGCCCGTGCACGTGGTGACCGCCCGCGCGGTGGCCCCGCTCGACCGGCTGGCCGGCTGGGGCGTTCCCCTGCTGCGTCCGTACGGAGAGATGCTGGCGCTCAAGGGCGACACCGCCCAGGAGGAGATCGACGGCGCTCGTGCCGCGCTCTCCCGGCTCGGCGTGGTGGAGACCTCGGTGCTTCAGGTGGGCGAGGGCGTCGTCGATCCCTTGTCCACGGTCGTGCGGGTGGAGGTCGGCGAGAGCCCCGGCGGTGTGCGGTTTGCGGCCAAGCGGGCGAAGGCGGCCCGGACCAGCAAGACCCGTCGGCGCCGCTGAGCGTCGCATACGTACCATTTCGGAGTGTCGAACGGTCCCGGCCGGGCGGCGGCGGCATGGTGTTTCACGTGAAACGTCGCTCACTGCTGCAGGGGATCATCAACCGCGGTCGCGCCGCTGCCACGCCCCGGGACCGTCGGCCCCGCGTGAAGCCACCCGTGAGGGTTACGGAGTTCTCCACAGAGGTGGATTCACCCACAGAACCACCGACCTCGCTGGTTCGTGACCCCGAAAGCATGGCAGGCTCTCCTCATCGCGAGCCTGAAGCCGAGGAGAGTGAATCCTTGCGGTCCGACGCCAACATCGCGGGACCGATGACCGATCCGGTCCCCGGTCCCCGAACCGAATCGGCGGGGGAGGATGTTTCACGTGAAACACCGCCCCCGATGGACGACACCCCCATCGGTCGTGCTGCCCAGCTGGCAGTAGAGGCGCTGGGCCGTGCCGGTGAGGGTCTTCCCCGCCCGGCCGAGACGCGTGTGATGGTGGTCGCCAATCAGAAGGGCGGCGTGGGCAAGACGACCACGACGGTCAACCTCGCCGCCTCCCTGGCGCTGCACGGTGCCCGCGTCCTGGTCATCGACCTGGACCCGCAGGGCAACGCCTCGACGGCGCTCGGCATCGACCATCACGCCGAGGTCCCCTCGATCTACGACGTCCTGGTGGACAGCAAGCCGCTCTCCGACGTGGTGCAGCCGGTCCTGGACGTCGAGGGCCTCTTCTGCGCCCCGGCCACCATCGACCTCGCCGGCGCGGAGATCGAGCTGGTGTCCCTGGTGGCGCGTGAGAGCCGCCTGCAGCGGGCGATCCAGGCCTATGAGCAGCCGCTGGACTACATCCTGATCGACTGCCCGCCCTCGCTCGGCCTCCTCACGGTCAACGCCATGGTGGCGGGCGCGGAGGTGCTGATCCCCATCCAGTGCGAGTACTACGCGCTGGAGGGTCTCGGACAGCTCCTGCGGAACGTCGACCTGGTGCGAGGGCACCTCAACCCGGCGCTCCACGTCTCGACGATCCTGCTCACCATGTACGACGGCAGGACGAGGCTCGCCTCGCAGGTCGCCGAAGAGGTGCGCAGCCACTTCGCCGAGGAGGTGCTGCGGACCAGCATTCCGAGGTCCGTCCGCATCTCGGAGGCGCCGAGCTACGGGCAGACGGTCCTCACCTACGACCCGGGCTCCAGCGGCGCCCTGTCGTATCTCGAAGCGGCCCGTGAGATCGCCCTGCGGGGGGCCGCCGTGCACTACGAGCCGCAGCACGCCCATGTAGGGCACCAGAACAACCAGCGCAGCATGTCGGAGGGGATCCAGTGAGCGAGCGACGTAGGGGATTGGGGCGTGGGCTCGGTGCGCTGATCCCCGCTGCTCCCCAGGAACGACAGGTCGAGCGCGGGGTGGCCGCCGCGAAGCTGACGACGCTGCCGCGGAGCCCGCAGGCCCCGGAATCGGACCCGGCGTGGAACGAGCCCGAGCCGGTGGCTCTGCCGGAGCCTCCGGCCGGGGCCTACTTCACCGAGCTTCCGATCAGTGCGATCGTGCCCAACCGGCACCAGCCGCGTGAGGTCTTCGACGAGGACGCGCTGGCGGAGCTCGTCACCTCCATCAAGGAGGTCGGTCTCCTCCAACCCGTGGTCGTGCGCAAGATCGAGGCCGACCGCTACGAGCTCGTCATGGGTGAGCGCCGTCTGCGGGCTTCGACGGCGGCGGGCCTTGAGCGGATCCCGGCGATCGTCCGGGACACCGACGACGAGAAGATGCTCCTGGACGCGCTCCTGGAGAACCTTCACCGGGCCCAGCTGAACGCGATCGAGGAGGCCCACGCCTACGAGCAGCTCCTCAAGGACTTCGGCTGCACCCATGACCAGCTCGCGGAGCGGATCGGGCGGTCCCGCCCTCAGATCTCCAACACGCTGCGTCTGCTGCGGCTCTCCTTGCCGGTGCAGCGCCGGGTCGCCGCCGGAGTGCTCTCCGCCGGACACGCGCGGGCCCTGCTCGGGGTCGAGGACCCGGAAGCCCAGGACAAGCTGGCGTACCGGATCGTCTCCGAAGGCCTCTCGGTGCGGAGCGTCGAGGAGATCGTGAGCCTCATGGGCTCCGAGGAGCCCACGTCCGCGGCCAAGCCGAGGGGACCGCGCGCCGGCGCCCGGGTCTCGCCCGCGCTGACGGACCTCGCCACCAGGCTCTCGGACCGCTTCGAGACCCGCGTGAAGGTCGACCTGGGACAGAAGAAGGGCAAGATCGTCGTCGAGTTCGCCTCGATGGACGATCTGGAGCGGATCCTCTCGACCCTGGCTCCCGGCGAGGGGCGGGTCCTGGGCCGCACGAACGCCGAGCAGGGCGCCGAGGACTGATCCCCTCCCTGCTCGTCGGGACCGCTCAGGGCGGGCCGTGCTCCGGACTTCACCGGAACGCGGCCCGCCCTTTGCCTATGAGCGGTATCGCCCCGATCGCCCGATCGATACGATTCCGAGAGGCGTATCCGTGCTCGATGGCGAGGGAAACGAGGAGCAGCCGTGGGGCGTCGGCTCGTACCGCTCACCCTGGACAACCTTCCGGATCTCCCCAAGCGGTGTCGCTCCTGCGTCTTCTGGGAGCTCGACCCGGTCAGCGGTGAGGCGGCGGTGAAGGCGGGGCGCCCGGAGCTGGAGAAGGAGGCCTGGATCTCGGGCGTTCTCCTGGAGTGGGGCTCCTGCGGCCGGGTGGTCTACGTCGATGACGTGCCGGTCGGTTACGTCCTCTATGCTCCCCCGGCCTATGTGCCGCGCTCGACGGCCTTCCCGACGAGCCCCGTGGCGGCGGACGCCGTCCAGCTGATGACGGCATGGATCATGCCGGGCTACCAGGGGCAGGGCCTGGGGCGGGTGATGGTGCAGACGGTGGCCAAGGACGTGATGCGGCGGGGCTTCAAGGCGATCGAGGCGTTCGGAGACGCCCGGTGGAAGGAGCCGGCCTGTGTGCTGCCGGCCGACCATCTCCTCGCGGTGGGCTTCAAGACCGTCCGTCCGCACCACGCCTTCCCCCGGCTGAGGCTGGAGCTCAGGACGACGCTCTCCTGGAAGGAGGACGTCGAGATGGCCCTGGACCGTCTGCTCGGCGCCGTGCAGAAGGAGCCCGCCCTGCGGCCTCTGTAGCGGAGACATGAGAAACGGCCCGCCCCCTGCCGGGGACGGGCCGTTTCACGTGAAACACGCGGGAAGCATCAGGCCTTGGGGGCGCCGATGAAGGGGTCCAGGTCGCGCAGGATGGCGGCCTTCGGCTTGGCGCCGACGATGGTCTTCACGACCTCGCCGCCCTGGTAGACGTTGAGCGTCGGGATGGACATGACGCCGTACTTGGCGGCCGTGGCCGGGTTCTCGTCGATGTTGAGCTTCACGATCTCGACATCGTCCTGCTCGTTGGCGATGGCCTCCAGCGACGGGGCGATCTGACGGCACGGGCCGCACCAGGCAGCCCAGAAGTCCACCAGGACGGGCTTGTCGCTCTTGAGGACGACTTCCTCGAAGTCTGCGTCGGTCACGTTCTTCAGGGCGCCGGCCACGGCGGCCTCCTTATTTCGCGGGGTGTGAGGTGGGGAGAGACGGGGGTCAGACCGCGGGGGTCTCGGCCAGCTTCTCGCTGTCGGCGAGGGCGGCCAGGAAGCGCTCGGCGTCGAGTGCGGCGGAGCAGCCGGTGCCGGCGGCGGTGATGGCCTGACGGTAGGTGTGGTCGACGACGTCACCGGCGCCGAAGACACCCGTGAGGTTCGTGCGCGTCGACGGGGCGGCGACCTTGAGGTAGCCCTCCTCGTCCAGGTCCAGCTGGCCCTTGAAGAGCTCGGTCCGCGGGTCGTGGCCGACGGCGATGAAGAGGCCGGTGACGGGGAGCGCGCGGGTCTCGCCGGTCTTGGTGTCGCGCAGGGTCAGACCGCTGAGCTTCTGGTCGCCGTGGATCTCGGTGACCTCGCTGTCCCAGGCGAAGGAGATCTTCGGGTCGGCGAAGGCGCGCTCCTGCATGGCCTTGGAGGCGCGCAGGGTGTCCCGGCGGTGGACGATCGTGACGGACTTGGCGAAGCGCGAGAGGAAGGTGGCCTCCTCGATCGCGGTGTCGCCGCCGCCGACGACGGCGATGTCCTGGTCCTTGAAGAAGAACCCGTCGCAGGTGGCGCACCAGGAGACACCGCGGCCGGAGAGCGCGTCCTCGTTGGGGAGGCCGAGCTTGCGGTGCTGGGAGCCGGTGGTGACGATCACGGCCTTCGCGCGGTGCACGGTGCCGGCGGTGTCGGTGACGGTCTTGATGTCACCCGTCAGGTCCACGGAGATGACGTCGTCCGGGACCAGCTCGGCGCCGAAGCGCTCGGCCTGGGCACGCATGTTGTCCATCAGGTCCGGGCCCATGATCCCGTCGCGGAACCCGGGGAAGTTCTCGACCTCGGTGGTGTTCATGAGGGCGCCACCGGCGGTGACGGCACCCTCGAAGACCAGAGGCTTCAGCGACGCTCGGGCCGTGTAGAGCGCAGCGGTGTAACCCGCGGGACCGGAGCCGATGATGATCACGTTACGGACGTCGCTCACGGGTTTCTTCCTCGTCTCTGCAGACTTCACTGCCTACGGGGGCGGTTGTCTCGGTCGCTCTCACCCCACCCAACGGATCCTAAGGGGCGTGCATTCCCGAGACCGCCGCGCGGCACCGTGGCCGGGCGTGGAGAGAGGTCAGGAGCGAGGGTACGTCCTGCTGAGGAGGAGTCCGGCGGCCGGGCTTCCGGTCTCCGTGGGTTGCTGGGCGCAGGAGGCGTCGAGCACATAGGCCTGGACCCGTGTGCTGTCCGCCGGATCCGTCAGGACGAGCAGGTAAGCGGGCGCACCCCTGTATTCGCCCCGCTCGTAGCCGAGTACGCCGTCGCTCCGGCCGGTGCCTGCCAGGACGCAGGCGGGGACGGCGGTGTTCCCGGTGCGCCGGGACGCGTCGCCACCGGACTCGGCGGACATGGATTCGGGTCCGATCCCCTGGGGGGTCTTGGGTGCGCGGTTCTCGGCGAGGAGGGCGTGGACGCGGTCCTCGACGGGTGCGCCGGAGAAGGGGCTGAGGGGCGCGCTCGCGAGCGTGTCGGCCTTCTCGGTGTCCTGGGCCGCGCCGCCGGCGGTCAGGTTGCCCGCCTGGCTGAGGTACAGGCTCGTTCCGAGCACCATGGCCCCGAAGGCGGCCCCGATCGTGGAGAGCAGCGCGATCCGGCGTCGACGGGGCTTTCCGGGGCGCCCGGGGCCGGTGCCGGCCCGAGGACGTCCGGCGGGGCGATCCGCGGCCGGGGAAGGCGGTGCGGGAGGAGCGGTCTCGGATGTCTCTGCCGAGGAGCGCGGTGTTTCACGTGAAACAGGGTTGTCGCGTTCCGGGGAGGTGGCGTTGAGGAGGGCTTCGGCGGCCAGGGCGGCATCGATCCGCCCGGCGATCTCGGCAGGCATGCGGGGCGGCCCCGGCAGGGTGCCGAGCAGGCCCCGGATCTCCTCCAGGGAGGACCGTACGTCGGCGCAGAGGGGACAGGCGTCCACGTGCTGCCGTACGGCCGCCGAACGGGTCGGCGAGAGCAGCCCCTCGGTCAGATCGGAGATCTCCGAGACGTCCGGGTGCTGTGTGGTGTCGGCCCTGCCGGCCGTGGAAGTCACGTGCGCCCACCTCCGCCCTTCACAGCAGCTGGATCTGTCGGTCCGGTGTCCGTCGGCCCCGGCACCGGTGGGACGGATGTCCCCGGCGTCCGGTTCCTTCCCCCTTCGGTGGCCTCGTTACCCACGGTGTCGGCGCGCAGATGAGTGACCATCGGAAGGAGGCGTGCCCGCCCGCGTGCGCAGCGGCTCTTCACGGTTCCGGTGGGGACGCCGAGGATACGGGCCGCCTCGGCGACGGGGTATCCCTGCATGTCGACCAGGACGAGGGCGGCACGTTGATCCGGAGGAAGCGTGGCGAGCGCGGCCAGCAGCTCCCGGTGGAGGTCCTGGCGCTCGGCGGGGGCCTCGGCGGACTCGTGGGGTTCGAGGAGCTGCTCGAACCGGTCGGTGTCGTCGACGGACGAGGTCTTGCGAGAGGCGGCCTTGCGGGCACGGTCGAGGCAGGCGTTCACCGTGATGCGGTGGAGCCAGGTCGTGACGGCCGACTGGCCACGGAAGGTGTGGGCGGCCCGGAAGGCGGAGATCAGGGCGTCCTGGACGGCGTCCGCGGCCTCCTCGCGGTCCCCCAGGGTCCGCAGCGCCACCGCCCACAGCCGGTCACGGTGGCGCCGCACGAGCTCACCGAAGGCGTCGGGGTCCCCGGCGACATGACGTGCCAGGAGTTCCTGGTCGTCCACGGCGTCTATCGGACGGTCCAACGGTGAGCCCCCTCCCCTGTGGTCGTCAGCTCATGACCTTGACTTCGGTCAGCTGGCCGCGGAACTCGCCGTCGGTGAGAGGCAGCTCCGTCAGCCAGACCAGAACGTAGCGGGTCGTGACGGGCTTGATGAGCTTCAACTTCATGTCGCTGCCCGTTTTGGACACCTGAGTGGTGAATCCTTCTGCCGTGGACGGCGCCGAGGAGGCATCGGCGGGCGCCGTGCGGATCTCCGCCGAGGTGGGCCCGACGAACGACAGGTCGACCGAGCCGACCTTCTGGGCCGAGCCCAGGTCCAGCACGATCCCGACGCCGCTCTTCAGATTGCCGAACTTCGCGGTGGTGTAGTTCTTGGTGTGCCAGAAGGTGCTCGGATCACCGTCGAAGGCGTTCGCCACGGACTCCGGGTACTCCTCGCCGTTGCCCCCGGGGGGCGGGTCGAAGTCCTGGGCGGACGAGATGGCGATCGGCTTCGACGGCGCGGGCTTGTCGTCGGCCGACGGGTGCACTATCGGCGTCTCGTCCTTGCCCTCCGGCGCGAGCAGCCGGTCCGCGATCTGCCAGCTGCCGAGGCCAAGCGCGGCGATGAGAAGGGCCGAGACGGCCCACTTCATCGCCTTGCCGGTGCGGCTCTCCAGCGGGGCCGGCGGGACGACGACCGGCTGGGTGGTCACGGGACGCGGCTGGGGACGCCCGTAGGTGCCCTGCTGGTACGTCGTCTGCTGGTACTCGGGCGGGGCGATGAACTCTGGCTCCGGCGGCTTGACGCGGGGCATCGACGCCACGGCCTTGGCCAGCTCGTCCGGGGTGGTGCAGGGCGGCTCCTGTCGCGAGGCGGTGGCCCCGTCGTTCGCCAGGGCGCGCATGGCGATCTCCGCGAGGCCGCGGTGGACGCCCGCGCGCACCTGGTCGGGCGGGAGCAGCCCGACGCCCTTGGGGAGGCCGGAGAGGCCGTGGGCGTCGTTCTCGTACGGCCAGCGCTGGGTGAGCGCGGCGTACAGCAGGGCGCCGATGGCCTCGGTGTCGGTGCGCTGCGGACGCTCGGCGGTGATGCCGCGCAGGGCGGCGTTCACGGCCAGGCCGCGGATCCGGTACTGGCCGGTGGAGCTGCGCAGCACGGCGCTCGGCGTGAGCCGGAGGTGGGCGAGGCCCTCGCGGTGGGCTGCGGCCATGGCCTGGGAGACCTGGCTGACGAGCTGGTACGCGTCGTGGGGCTCCAGGGGACCGGCCGCGAGCAGCGCGGTCAGCTCGGTGGAGTCGGGCAGCCATTCGTGCACGACGTAGACGAGGTCGTTCTCCTCGACGGCGTCGAGGACCTGGACGAACCGGGGGTCGCCGAGGAGGGCCGAGGAGCGGGCCGCGGCCAGGACCGACCGGGCCCTGGGGTGGTCGGCCGGCAGCAGGTGGACCCCGACCGCGCGGCGCAGCTTCTCGTCGACGGCGCGCCAGCTGCTGAACCCGTCCAGACGGGTGACGCACTCCTCCAACCGATAGCGTCTGGCCAGCTTGTGGCCGCTGTGCAGCTCGGGTGCCGTGATGGGGGGCTGTTCGCCGCTCTGTCGTTCGACCGCCTTGCTCTCCGTGGCCTCGGCGGTCTTCTCCGCCGTCTTCTGGTCTTCCGCCACCCCGTCGGTCGCGGCCGTGTCCGCCTTGGCGGTCAGCGGATCGTCACCGCTGTTGTCGGCCACGTCGACGGCAGCCGTGCTACGTTCCGCCACCGTCGTTCCTGCCTCCCCATCCGTTGCGCCACATCCAACAGCCAAGCCAATTGTGCCCACAGTCGGACGCTATGCACGACACGCGGTTCCCGCCGATGGTTGTGCGGGTCCGGTGGTTCAGCGTCCCAGACGTCCGCGGACCATGCCGACCAGGCTGTTGAGCTCCGCGATCCGCATGCGCTTCGCCGCGACGAAGAAGACGCCGAGGAGGACCGCACCGCCCACCACGAGGGCGGCGAGCGAGCCCAGGGCGCCCTCGCCGAGCAGCTTCAGCAGACCGAAACCGACGGCGCCGGCGACGATCGCGGCGGGCACGGAGGCCATGCAGAGCCGTGCGTAGGTCCGCATCACGTGGGTGCCGTCCAGGTCGCCGCCCAGGCGCTTGCTGAGCCGGCGCCAGGCGACGCCGACGCCGACGGCGTAGGCGAGCCCGTACGAGGCGGCCATGCCGACGACCGCCCACTGGGCGGGCAGGACGACGTAGCAGATCGCCGAGGCGGCCGCGTTGACGGCGGCCACGATCACCGTGTTGTAGAAGGGCGTCCGGGTGTCCTCGTAGGCGTAGAAGCCGCGGAGCACGACGTACTGGACGGAGTAGGGGATCAGACCGAGGCCGAAGGCCATCAGGATGAAGCCCATGCCCTGGGCGGCCTCGACGCCGCTGGAAGCGTAGAGCAGGGTGCACATCGGGACGCCGAGCGCGAGGAAGGCGAAGGAGACCGGGACGATCGCGACGGCCGAGTTCCGCAGGCCCTGCGAGATGTCGTCCCGGACGGCGCCGGGATCGTCGTCGTGGGCGGCGCGGGAGATCCGCGGCAGCAGCGCGGCCATGACGGAGACCGTGATGATGGCCTGCGGCATGCCCCAGATCAGCTGGGCGTTGGAGTAGGCGAGGAAGCCCGCGCCGTTCTTCCCGGACTCCTCACCGGCGGCGGTGGCGAGCTGGGTGACGACCAGGACGCCCGCCTGGTTGGCGAGGACGAAGAGGACGGTCCACTTGGCCAGCTTGACCGTCTTGCCGAGTCCGTGACCCTTCCAGTCGAAGCGGGGACGGAAGCGGAAGCCCGTCTCGCGCAGGTACGGGATCATCGCCAGGGCCTGGACGGCGAGACCGAGCAGGGTGCCGATGCCGAGCAGGCGGATGCCCTCGTCCGGGATGGTCTGCACGCCCATGTGGGACTCGGCGGAGGTGCCGTAGACCCAGATGAACAGACCGAAGGTGACGATCATGACGATGTTGTTGAGGACCGGGGTCCACATCATCGCGCCGAACTTGCCGCGGGCGTTGAGGATCTGGCCCATCACCACGTGCACGCCCATGAAGAAGATCGTGGGCAGGCAGTAGCGGGCGAAGGTCACGGCCACGCTGTTGGCCGCCGCGTCGTCGGCGATGGTGTTCGACATCAGCCGGACCAGCAGCGGCGCCGCGAAGACGGCCAGGGCCACGATGAGGCCGAGCGCCACCATGACCAGGGTGAGCAGACGGTTGGCGTAGGCCTCGCCGCCGTCCTCGTCGTTCTTCATCGAGCGGACGAGCTGGGGGACGAAGACCGAGTTGAGGCCGCCGCCGACGGTGAGGATGTAGATCATCGTCGGCAGGGTGTAGGCGATGGTGAAGGTGTCGCCGAGCAGGGCCGCGCCGAGCGCTCCGGTGATCACCAGGCTGCGGACGAAGCCGGTCAGCCGGGAGACCAGGGTGCCGGCCGCCATCACCGCGCTCGACTTGAGGATGCCGGAGGCACGGCCGGACTTCTTGGGGGCGGGCGCGGGCAGCGGGTCCGGCTCCGAGGTGGGCGGGGGCACCTGTCCCGACGCCTGCTGGTCCCGGTAGAGGTGCGCGAACGCGTCCGGCTCGGGCTCCTCCTCACCGGCCCGGGTCACCAGGTCGTCGACCCCGGTGAACTGGACCGTGCGCGCGTCGTCGCCGTACGGCAGGTGGCGTGAGGGGCCGTCCGGCTCGGGCGCCGGGGTCTGCGCCCACACCCGGGGGTCGGGAGCGTGCTGCGGCGCGGCGGGCTGCTGGTAGAGCGCGTGCGGGTCCTGGTAGGTGCCGGGCGGGGGCGGCGGGTGCGCGGCACGGTCGTAGAGCGCCTCGGTCACCGGGTCCTGCGCGGACATGTCCTGGGCCCGGTACGGGTCGTGGGCGTAGGCGTCCTGGACGTAGGGGTCCTGGGCATACGGGTTCTGCGCGTGGGGGTCCTGGCCCTGCGGGTCCTGGGCGTAGGGGTCCTGTCCCCGGGGGGACGACACCGGCGGGTGGCCGGCGCCGGGAGGCGCAGCGGGCGTCCCACCGGACGGCGCCGGGCCGCCCGCGCCCTGGCCGCGGTCACCGTCGTACGGCGCGTTCATGGTTACCCCACCTCATCGTCCCCGGCCGACCGGCCACGACATCGCTCAACGGTCCACTTTCTCACCCGTGCCCGACGGGTCGCCGCTTTCGGGTCCGGTGTCCGGTGTCGGGTCACTCGGCTGCACGGGTTCGTCCCCGCGGGACTCCCCTGCGCCGGACCCGTCCCGGACGAGCTCCGAAGCGGCGCCTCCCTCGGTGGCCTCGGCGCCCTCGGCCGCCTCGGCCTCGGCGTTCCGGGCGGCCACCCGCTTGCGCTGGCTGTACATGCGCACACCGGCGAGAACGAGGAGGAGGACACCGCCGGCGATCACGAGCATCACCGTGGGAGTGATCTCGGAGACCTTCACGGTGAAGTCCATCGGCTGCCCGTACGGGGTGCCGTCCTCGGTGTAGAGCTGGGCCGTCATCGTCACCTGGCCGTTGACGTTCGCCGAGGCGGGGAACTTCACCGACTGGCTGTGTCCGCCGCCGACCTTCACCGGCAGCTCGGCGTACCTGTCGCCGTTCACCTCCAGCCGGTTCTTGTTGGCGGAGGTGAGGCGCAGCACCAGGTTGCCCACGTCCTGGAGCAGCTTGTTCTGGACGGTCACGGGGATCGTCGCGCTGCGGCCGGAGAGCGTGAGGTCCGACTTGTCGACGAGCTGCACGCCCTTGGTGAGGGTCTGCAGGTAGTCCAGGACGTTGTTCCGGTAGATCGCGGCCGCCCGGGCCTCACCGCGCCAGGAGGTCGACATCTCGCGGTTGATCGCGTTGCCGAACGGCGTCACGACGCGTTCCGGCTGGGTCAGGACGACCTTGAAGTCGTCCAGCTCGTCCCGGGTGGTCTTCATGTCACGGAAGGCCTGGACCGGAAGCTCCCGGTCCCGCAGCGCCTTCGGGTAGCGGGAGCCGCTCGGCACCGTGGTGGAGGCGTCCGGGTCCGGCTTGGCCGCGGCGGCCGCGAGGAGATCGGTCGGCTGGGTCCAGCGCCGGGCGGAGAGGCCCTCCAGAGCGGTCGCCATGGCCTGCGCCTGGGCGGCGGTCGGCATCCGCTGCGGGGCGACCACGACGCTGCGCTGGTCCTCCGGCTGCTCCAGGGTGATCGCCAGGGACTGGGCGAGGAACTCCTGGACCGCGAGCGTGGAGCTCTCCGCGCGGACCATGTCCCCCTCGAAGGCGGTGGACAGGAGCGCGTCGCTCACCACGGCCGTGGTGCTGCCGTTGCCGAGGGGGCGGGCGGCCGTGGGCGTGTAGGGGAGGTCGTCGCGGACGCTGTCGCTCCGGGCGATCACCTTGTCGGCGCCCGCGGAGGTCGCGACCGCCGCGATGGAGGGGTCCACGGCTCCGTCGGCGGGCCAGGCGAAGTCGGTGGAAGCCGGCACGTGGAGGACGGTCTCGACCGTCACGCCCGCCAGGGCGGTCGCCGACTGGAGGTGTCCGAGGGAGCCGGGGACGTCCTTGCCCCGGTGGGCCAGCGAGGCCAGGTCGGGGTCCGCGAAGGGCAGGGCGACGACCTTGTGCCCCTGGACCGCCTTCTCCAGCGCGTCCAGCCACCGTTCGGCGACGGCCTGGTCCTTGCCGGGGACGTCCAGGTCGCCGTCCTTGACGCGGTAGCCGTTCGCCATGGCGTCGACGGAGGCCAGCAGGTCCGGGTCGACCACCCAGGTGACCGGCAGGTTCTTGCCGAGCGAGACCAGCCGGTCCAGGCGTCCGCCCGGCCGCAGCTCGGCCGCCAGGGCGTCGTCCTCGAAGACCGGGGTCTGCTGGTCGTCCGTGGCCGTCTGCGCCGAGACGTGCGCCGAGGAGATCAGCGGCCAGAGGTAGGCGAGCTGGGTCTTCTTCTCGGTGGCCTCCGGCTGGTACGGCAGGAAGGTCCGCTCGATGCCGAGCACCCGGTCGTACTGCCGGTCCGAGGTCTGCCCGGTGAGGGAGACGCCCAGCTGGTAGACGCCCTCCTCGTCGAGTCCGAGCTCGGAGACGGGGACGGACAGCGAGAAGTCGGTGCTGAGGCCGGCCCCCAGCCTGGGGATCTTGACGACGGGGGCGTCCTCGAGGGGGGCGGGATCGCTGTCGTTCCGGAAACCGGTCCGCCCCGTGACCTGCTCGATCTCGCTGCGGCTCGTCATCCTCGGCCCGACGCGCAGGTTCACGGTCGCGCCGGTGACGGTCTTCTTGCCCCGGTTGGTCACCGTGCCGGTGACGGTGACGGTGTCGCCCGCGACGGGAGCGCTCGGAGCCAGCGTGGCGAGGGACACATCGACGGTCCTGGAGCCGGTGCCGTCCTCGGCGGTGGCCGCCGGAGCGGCGGCGACCGGGGCCTGGAGCAGGCCGGCGAGGAGCGGCGCCCCGAAGGCGACGGTGATCGTGCGCCGCAGCCATCGGCGGGCAGGTGAGGGACCGGTTCCCTGGATGTCTGCCGCCTCGGCCACGCGTTCGCCCGTCCTCGTCGTTGTCTGTGGTGCCAGTGCTGTCGGTGGTTCCCGGTTGCTGTGTCCAGGCATGGTAACGAGGCACGCCGGGGGCAAGTGCCGGGGAGTGCTCCAGCCGATCTTCGACCGACCGCCGCCGGTGCCGCCGGGCACCCCGCCGGGCGGAGACGCGGAGGCCGGGCGGCCTCACCCGGCGGAAAACGAGGACATCGCGGTGAGCCGGGGCACGTACCCTTTTCTGTTGTGCCGAACGCCAACGAAGACACCCCGACTGCACTGAGCCAGGTGCAACGCCGCGCGGTCAGTGAACTGCTGCGTGTGTCCCCTGTCGCCGACGACCTCGCCCGCCGTTTCCAGGAGGCCGGGTTCAGCCTCGCGCTGGTCGGCGGCTCGGTGCGGGACGCCTTGCTCGGCCGGCTCGGCAACGACCTGGACTTCACCACCGACGCCCGCCCCGAGGACGTACTGAAGATCGTCCGTCCGTGGGCCGACGCGGTGTGGGAGGTCGGCATCGCCTTCGGAACCGTCGGCTGCCAGAAGGAGGGCTACCAGGTCGAGGTCACCACGTACCGCTCGGAGGCGTACGACCGGACCTCCCGGAAGCCCGAGGTCTCCTACGGCGACTCCATCGACGTGGACCTCGTCCGGCGTGACTTCACCGTCAACGCCATGGCCGTGGCCCTCCCCGAGAAGGAGTTCATCGACCCGTACGGCGGTCTCGAGGACCTGTCCGCCCGGGTCCTGCGCACGCCGGGCACGCCCGAGGAGTCCTTCTCCGACGACCCCCTGCGCATGATGCGGGCCGCACGGTTCGCCGCGCAGCTGGACTTCGAGGTCGCCCCCGAGGTCGTGGCCGCCATGAAGGAGATGTCGGGCCGGATCGAGATCGTCTCCGCCGAGCGCGTCCGTGAGGAACTCAACAAGCTGCTGCTCTCGGCACACCCCCGGAAGGGCCTCGGGCTCCTCGTGGACACGGGCCTCGCCGAGCACGTGCTGCCCGAGCTGCCGTCGCTGCGTCTGGAGAGTGACGAGCACCACCGGCACAAGGACGTGTACGAGCACTCGCTGACCGTGCTCGACCAGGCGATCGACCTGGAGGAGGACGGCCCCGACCTGGTGCTGCGCCTCGCCGCCCTGCTCCATGACATCGGCAAGCCGCGCACGCGCCGCTTCGAGAAGGACGGCCGGGTCTCCTTCCACCACCACGAGGTGGTCGGCGCGAAGATGACCAAGAAGCGCATGACCGCGCTCAAGTACTCCAACGAGATGATCAAGGACGTCTCGCGTCTCGTGGAGCTGCACCTCCGCTTCCACGGCTACGGCACCGGCGAGTGGACCGACTCGGCCGTGCGGCGCTACGTCCGTGACGCCGGGCCGCTGCTCTCCCGGCTGCACAAGCTGACCCGCTCGGACTGCACCACGCGGAACAAGCGCAAGGCGAGCGCGCTCTCCCGCGCCTACGACGGCCTTGAGGAGCGGATCGCCCAGCTTCAGGAGCAGGAGGAGCTGGACGCGATCCGCCCCGACCTCGACGGCAACCAGATCCAGGAGATCCTGGGCATCGGACCGGGGCCGGCCATCGGCCAGGCGTACAAGTTCCTGCTGGAACTCCGGCTGGAGAACGGGCCGATGGAACACGACCAGGCCGTCTCCGCGCTCAAGGAATGGTGGGCAGCGCGCGACTGAGCCGGAACGGCGCCCGGACGGGCCGGTGTTTCACGTGAAACACGGACCCGCTCGACGCTCTGCAGGGGTGGTGTTTCACGTGAAACACCACCCCTTCCGGCTTTCCCGACGCAGGGCCACGGCAGTCGCCGCATAGATCACGGCCACCAGCACGACCAGCAGGGGCGACCGGCCGTCGGCCGGCAGCATCAACGCCGCGACCCCCGCCGCGCCCACGAAGGCGACGTTGAACAGCACGTCGTAGAGGGAGAAGACCCTGCCGCGATAGGAATCGTCCACGGCCGTCTGGACCACCGTGTCCGTCGCGATCTTGCCTCCTTGGGTGATGAGCCCGAGGACGAAGGCGGCGACGAGGAAGGGGGCCGGGGTGAAGAACAGCCCGAGCGCCGGCACGAGGACGGCGGCCGCGGCCGTGCACACGGTCATCCAGCCGAAGGGCCCGAACCGTCCGACCGCCCAGGGCGAGAGGACGGCGGCCGCGAAGAAGCCGGCGCCGGACGCGGCGACGGCGAGTCCGAGAAGGGCGAGGCCGTCGGAGTCCGTGGAGCTCCAGGCGTAGCGGCAGAGCATGAGCACGGTGACGAGCAGGGCGCCGTAACAGAAGCGCATGAGGGCCACCGCGAGGAGCGCACGGGCGGCGGGGCGCCGTTCGGAGAGGTGCCGCAGCCCCGCGGCAAGACCGTGGGCCGTCGTCCTCAGGGCCGAGGTGAGGGACTGCGGCCTGAGGTCGGCATCGGGGCCGAGGAGTTCCCGGGACATCCGCAGGGAGGCGAGGGCGGCGCAGAGATAGAGGACGGCACCGAAGGCCACGACGACCGCGTCGGAGTCGTCGGAGAGGAGCCTGACCCCGAACGCGAGGCCGCCGCCGACGGTCGCGGCGAGGGTGCCCGCGGTGGGCGAGAGCGAGTTCGCCATCACGAGCCGCTCCTCGTCGACGACACGGGGGAGGGAGGCCGAGAGCCCTGCCAGGACGAACCGGTTGACGGCGGTGACGGAGAGGGCGGAGGCGTAGAAGAGCCAGTCCGGCACGGAGGCGAGGACGAGCAGGGCGGTCCCGCAGGCCAGCAGGGCGCGCAGGAGGTTGCCGTACAGGAAGACCTGGCGGCGTTGCCAGCGGTCGAGGAGCACTCCGGCGAAGGGCCCGACGAGCGAGTACGGGAGCAGGAGCACCGCCATGGCGGAGGCGATGGCGCCGGGCGAGGTCTGCTTCTCGGGGGAGAAGACGACGTACGCGGTCAGGGCCACCTGGTAGGTGCCGTCGGCACACTGGGAGAGCAGCCGGACGGCGAGCAGGCGGCGGAAGTCCCGCAGGCGCAGGAGTACGCGCAGATCACGTACGACGGACATGGCAGCAAGACTCACATACGACGAGGGCCCCCGGGCAGTGCCTCGGGGACCCTCGATCGACAAGCGTGCGGCGCTTTAGCGCTCGACCTCACCCTTGATGAACTTCTCGACGTTGGCCAGGGCCTCGTCGTCGAAGTACTGGACCGGCGGGGACTTCATGAAGTACGAGGAGGCGGAGAGGATCGGGCCGCCGATGCCGCGGTCCTTGGCGATCTTCGCGGCGCGCAGGGCGTCGATGATGACACCCGCCGAGTTCGGGGAGTCCCAGACCTCGAGCTTGTACTCCAGGTTCAGCGGGACGTCGCCGAACGCGCGGCCCTCGAGGCGGACGTACGCCCACTTGCGGTCGTCCAGCCAGGCCACGTAGTCCGAGGGGCCGATGTGGACGTTCTTCTCGCCCAGCTCACGGTCCGGGATCTGCGAGGTGACGGCCTGCGTCTTCGAGATCTTCTTGGACTCCAGGCGCTCGCGCTCGAGCATGTTCTTGAAGTCCATGTTGCCGCCGACGTTGAGCTGCATGGTGCGCTCGAGACGGACACCGCGGTCCTCGAACAGCTTGGCCATCACGCGGTGCGTGATGGTCGCGCCGACCTGCGACTTGATGTCGTCGCCGACGATCGGGACGCCCGCCTCGGTGAACTTGTCGGCCCACTCCTTGGTGCCGGCGATGAAGACCGGGAGGGCGTTGACGAAGGCGACCTTGGCGTCGATGGCGCACTGGGCGTAGAACTTCGCCGCGTCCTCGGAACCGACGGGCAGGTAGCAGACGAGGACGTCGACCTGGCGGTCCTTGAGGATCTGGACGACGTCGACCGGCTCCTCGGCGGACTCCTCGATGGTCTGGCGGTAGTACTTGCCGAGACCGTCGAGCGTGTGACCGCGCTGGACCGTGACGCCCTTGTTCGGGACGTCGCAGATCTTGATGGTGTTGTTCTCGCTGGCGCCGATGGCGTCGGAGAGGTCGAGGCCGACCTTCTTCGCGTCGACGTCGAAGGCGGCGACGAACTCGACGTCACCGACGTGGTAGTCGCCGAACTGGACGTGCATCAGGCCGGGCACCTTGGTCGCCGGGTCGGCGTCCTTGTAGTACTCGACGCCCTGAACCAGCGAGGCGGCGCAGTTGCCCACGCCGACGATGGCTACGCGAACCGAACCCATTCCGGTTGCTCCCTGTGTGATCGTGGAAGCCCTGCTGTGCGCAGGGTTTCACTTGGCGGTGTCGTCGGACGGATCCGGCCGGGTACTGCCCCCGTGCCGGGGCAGGCCGCCCGTCTCTCCAGAATCGTTGTCGTGCCGAGAGGGGGCGCCGGGGCCGGATCGCTGATCCCGCCCTGCCCGCTCGCTCTCGATGAGCTCGTTCAGCCAGCGCACTTCGCGCTCCACGGACTCCATGCCGTGGCGCTGCAGCTCAAGCGTGTAGTCGTCCAGGCGCTCGCGGGTCCGGGCCAGGGAGGCGCGCATCTTCTCCAGGCGCTCCTCCAGCCGGCTGCGGCGACCTTCGAGCACGCGCATCCGCACCTCGCGCTCGGTCTGGCCGAAGAAGGCGAAGCGGGCGGCGAAGTGCTCGTCCTCCCAGGCGTCGGGGCCGGTGTGGGAGAGGAGCTCCTCGAAGTGCTCCTTACCTGCCGGGGTCAGCCGGTAGACGATCTTGGCTCGGCGTCCCGCGAGCGACGCGGCGAGGGCCTCCTCGGGGGCGCTGCCCGGCTCCTCGATCAACCAGCCGTTTGCGACCAGCGTCTTGAGGCAGGGGTACAGCGTTCCGTAGCTGAAGGCCCGGAAGACGCCCAGCGAGGTGTTGAGGCGCTTCCGCAGCTCGTACCCGTGCATGGGGGCCTCGCGCAGCAGGCCGAGGACGGCGAACTCGAGGATGCCGGAGCGCCTGCTCATCCGTCGCCTCCTCCTCCGCCTTCGGGGCCCTTATGCCGTGCTGATGTATCGACTCGATACATCAGCACGATAGAACGGCCTCCCTGTCTCGACAAGCGGGACCGCCGTGACCGGCGTCACATCGTCAATTCACAGCGGTCGCCTTGCCCGATTTGGGGTGAACTCCGGCTCTAGGAGGGTTTTGGCCGTGCGTAGTCTGTGCGGCATGCAGATCACCGGGAACCGAGCGACGCCGTGGGGCGTCAGTGCTGCGGGTGACCGGCTGCGGTACGGGGGGACCTCCGATGGGGTTCCCACGTGCGCATTTCGGGGGGACCGGAACTCAACTGCCGCTTCCAGGCGTACGCGCCTGCCCGAGGAGTAGTCGTTCGATGAGCGAGCATCGTCGCAAAATGCCGCCGCAGCAGCCGCCGACGGGCGGTCGCGCGGCGGCACGGCGCGCTGCCCAGCAGCCGATGGGCCGCAGGTCGGCCCCGGCCCATGACGTCGGTACGGGGGCCCCTTCGGCCTCGTACGGACCTCCCTCCTCCTACGGAGAGGAGCAGCGTCCCTACGGCGGGCGCGCGGAGGCCCGGCGGGCCGCCCAGCGCGGCAGCCGCCGCAGGGGTGCCGATTCCGGTCCCGGTGGTCCCGGTGGAGGGCGGCGCGGTGGCGGTGGCGGTGGTCGCGGCGGCGGTCCGGGGCGCGGTGGCGGCGGTGGCGGTCGCCCGCCGGGCAAGAAGCGGTTCATCGACTACCCGCGCCACAACAAGTACGGCTGGCGTCGCTGGATGCCGTCGTGGAAGCTCGTGACGGGCACGTTCCTGTTCTTCGCGGCGAGCCTGATGGGCGCCGCGACGATCGCGTACTCGCAGGTGGAGATCCCCAACGAGGCCGACACCGCGAAGTCGCAGAACAACATCTACTACTGGGCCAACGGCGACCGCATGGTCGCGACGGGCAGTGGCACCAACCGTCAGATCGTCCCGTTCGCAGAGATCCCGAAGTCCATGCAGAACGCGGTGATCTCGGCGGAGAACAAGACCTTCTGGGACGACTCCGGTGTCGACCCCATGGGCATCGCCCGCGCCGTGTGGAACATGGCCAAGGGCGGCGAGACCCAGGGCGGTTCGACGATCACCCAGCAGTACGTGAAGAACAACCGCCTGGACGACCAGTCGCAGACCATCACCCGGAAGGTGAAGGAACTCTTCATCTCCATGAAGGTCGGCAACGAGGTCGACAAGGACGTGGTCATGGCCGGCTACCTGAACACCTCGTACTACGGGCGTGGTGCGTACGGTATCCAGGCCGCGTCCCGCGCCTACTTCAACAAGGACGTCGGCAAGCTCAACCCCAGCGAGTCGGCGCTGCTCGCCGCGGTGCTGAAGGGCGCGACGTACTACGACCCCGCCGGTTACCCCGAGATCGATCCCCAGGCCTCGCGCGAGGCGAACACCGCGCGGGCCACCAAGCGGTGGAAGTGGATCCTCGACGAGATGGAGAAGGACGGCCACATCTCGGCCGCGGAGCGGGCGAAGTACACCACCTTCCCCAAGGTGCAGCCGCCCCGGAAGAGCGCCAACCTGGGCGGTCAGATCGGCTACCTCGTCGCCACCGCCGACCAGAACATGAAGAACCAGTTCGGGATCACCGAGGAGCAGTTGCAGCGCGGCGGCTACCAGATCTACACCACCTTCGAGAAGGACAAGGTGGACAAGATGGAAGCCACGATCAAGAACGTCATCAAGGAGAACATCGACCCGAAGAAGCGGCCGTTGACGGACACGCACGTCCAGTTCGGCGGTGCTTCGGTCGACACGGCGACCGGAAAGATCGTCGCCATCTACGGTGGCGTCGACGCCACCAAGCACTTCCGGAGCAACGCCGACGCCACCGGCGCCCAGGTCGGCTCGACGTTCAAGCCCTTCGTGCTCGCCGCCGCGATGAAGGACGGCGTCCGGGACAAGAGGCTCGGACCGGACCAGGACGAGTCCCAGCGCACCATCGTCGATCCGGACAAGAGCCTCTACAACGGCAAGGACGACCTGACGATCCGCAAGTACAACGGCGAGATCTGGCGGGACGACAACGGGGACGAGTGGAAGCAGAGCAACGACGAGGACGCCAGCTACGGCCCCATCTCGCTGCGCTACGCCATGATCAAGTCCGCCAACTCGCCGTACGTGCAGCTCGGCATGGACGTGGGCATCGACAAGGTCCGCGACGCGGCCATGAGGGCCGGCCTCCGCGAGGAGTCCCTCGTCAAGGGCGAGTTCCCCTCCTTCTCCCTCGGTGTCTCCAGCCCGAGCGCCATCCGCATGGCCGGCGCGTACGCCACCTTCGCCAACGAGGGTGAGCAGAACGACCCGTACTCGGTGGAGAAGGTGGTGCGGGAAGGCACCACCTTCAAGCACGAGGCCAAGCCCAAGACGGCCTTCAGCCCGGCCATCGCCAACAACGTCACCGACGTGCTGCGGTCCGTCGTGGACGACGACCGGGGTACCGGCCGCAAGGCGCGCATCCCGGGCCGCGCGGTGGCCGGCAAGACCGGTACGACCGACGACAACATGTCGGCCTGGTTCGTGGGCTACACGAAGCAGCTGGCGACCGCGATCGACATGTACCGCTTCGACGACGACGAGACGAAGCAGGGTCGTAAGTTCGAGAAGATGTACGGCACGGGTGACCAGCCGACGATCCACGGTTCGTCGTTCCCCTCGCGCATCTGGCGGGAGTACATGACGGACGCCGTGAAGGACATGCCCGTCGAGGACTTCCCGAAGCCGGAGAAGCTGGAAGGCGCCAAGCCCGTCTTCGGCGGCGGTGCCGCGAGCCCGACGCCGACCCCGACGGCCACGCAGACGCCCACCGAGTCGGCGACGCCGTCGACGACTCCCCCGGCCACCCCGACGACGACCGCCCCGACGAAGCCGACCAAGACGCCGAAGCCGGGCAAGACGACCTGCGGCGTCTTCGACTGGAACTGCACCGACCCGGGCGGCACGGGCGGCAACACCGGGCAACCCACCACGACGCCACCCACCACCGAGGGGCCGACGCCGACGGACTCGCCGACGGACACCTCCGGCGGAGGGAACGGCAAACCCGGGGGCGGGGGGTTCTGGAGCCCCTGATCCCTTCGCCTCGCGCGGCGATCCGGGCACGTCCTGAGGGCCGCCGCGTCCGCTCCGTACCTTCCGTACGGGCCGGTCGCGGCGGCTCTCGCCGTTTTCCCGGGGCCGTACGGCAGGATGTCCCCCATGCCGAGCCTCCAGAAGTCGAGCGCGCCGCGGGACCGCTCGCAGACGGTCATCCCCACCCACCGGGACAAGGTGGCCGCAGCGGGCAGCGAACTGATCGGCGGCCCCTACGGGCGCCGGGCGGTGCCCGGCACCGGACAGTGGACGCCGGTGCGGGTCGTCGCGCTCGTGGCCCTCGGCATGTACGCCCTCGGCATGGTGCAGAAGCTGCCCTGCTACAACTGGGCCTGGTTCCGCGGGACGACCTCCCAGTACACCCACGCCTGCTACTCGGACATCCCGCACCTGTTCGTCGGGCGGGGCTTCGCGGAGGGCCTGATCCCGTACTTCGACCGGCTGGGCGGCGACATACCGTTCCTGGAGTACCCCGTCCTGACGGGTCTCTTCATGGAGGTCGCGGCCTGGCTGACGCCCGGCGGCGGCGACACGAACCAGCAGGAGCAGTCGTACTGGCTGGTCAACGCCGGCATGTTGATGGTGTGCGCGGCCGTCCTGGCGGTCTGCGTGACCCGGACGCACCGCAGGCGCCCCTGGGACGGCCTGCTGGTCGCCCTCGCGCCCTCGGTCGCGCTCACCGCCACGATCAACTGGGACATACTAGCCGTCGCGCTGACCGCCGCCGCCGTCCTGATGTGGTCGCGGAGCCGGCCGCTGGCCTTCGGGATCCTGCTCGGCCTGGCCACGGCCGCCAAGTTCTACCCGATACTGCTCCTCTGCCCGCTGCTGCTGCTCTGCTGGCGGGCCGGGAAGTGGCGGGCGTACGGGGCCGCGGTGCTCGGCTTCCTGGGCTCCTGGCTGCTCGTGAACCTGCCGGTGATGCTGCTCGCGCCGGAGGGGTGGAAGCAGTTCTACCTCTTCAGCCGGGACCGGAACGTCGACTTCGGTTCGATCTGGCTGCTGGTCAGCCAGCGGACGGGCGACGTGATCACGCCGGGCCGGGCCAATCTGTACGCGTTGCTGCTGATGGCGGTGGCGGTGGCGGGCCTCGCGTTCCTGGCGTTCACGGCGCCCCGCAGGCCGCGCTTCGTGCAGATGGCCTTCCTGGTCGTCGCTGCGTTCGTGCTGACGAACAAGGTCTACTCGCCGCAGTACGTGCTGTGGCTGGTGCCGCTGGCCGCGCTCGCCCGGCCCCGCTGGCGGGACTTCCTGGTCTGGCAGGCCTGCGAGGTCATGTACTTCGTCGGCATCTGGATGTACCTGGCGTTCACGGGCAGCGGCAACAAGCAGGGCCTGCCGGTGGACGGCTACCAGTTCGTGATCGTCCTGCACCTGCTCGGCACGCTGTACCTGTGCGCGATGGTCGTACGGGACATCCTGGCGCCCGAGAAGGACCCGGTCCGGCAGGACGGCGCGGACGACCCGTCGGGGGGCGTCCTGGACGGTGCCGAGGACGTCGCCGTGGCGGGCAGGGCGGCCCGTCCGGCCCGGCACGCCGCCCCGGCCGTGGAGGAGGGGCAGCGGGTGCGCTGGGGCACCACCGACGACCCCTGGGGCGCCCCCGAATAGGCGAACAGGCACAGCACATCACCCCCGGGAGCAGGGCTCCCGGGGGTGATGTGTTTCGGCGGGCTCGGCCGGGCGGTGGCTTCCGGCCGACCCGGCGCGATGCCTTCCGGTCGGCTCAGCGCTCGACGAGGCGGTCGAACTGCGTCGTGGTGTGGCGCAGATGCGCCACGAGCTCGTCGCCCACCCGGGGCTCCTGGGCGTCGGCCGGCACGAACAGGATCGACACCTGCATGTGCGGCGGCTCGGCGAACCAGCGCTGCTTCCCGGCCCAGACGAAAGGCGAAAGGTTCCGGTTGACGGTGGCGAGGCCCGCCCGGGCGACGCCCTTGGCGCGCGGCATGACGCCGTGCATGGCCTTCGGGGCCTCCAGGCCCACGCCGTGGGAGGTGCCGCCGGCGACGACGACCAGCCAGCCGTCCGAGGCGGCCTTCTGCTGGCGGTAGCCGAACCGGTCGCCCTTGGCGACCCGGGTGACGTCGAGGACGGCGCCCCGGTACTCCGTGGCCTCGTGGTCGCCCAGCCACAGCCGGGTGCCGATCCGGGCGCGGAACCGGGTCTGCGGGAACTGCTGCTGCAGCCGGGCCTGCTCCTCGGCCCGCAGGTGGCTCACGAACATGGTGTGCAGCGGCAGCCGGGCGGCCCGCAGCCGGTCCATCCAGGCGATGACCTCCTCGACGGCGTCCGTGCCGTCCGGGCGGTCCAGGGGCAGGTGGAGGGCGAAGCCCTCCAGCCGGACGTCCTCGATGGCGGCGTGGAGCTGCGGGAGCTCCTCCTCGCGCACGCCGTGCCGCTTCATCGAGCTCATGCACTCGATCACGACCCGGGCGCCCACCAGGGCGTGGACGCCGTCCACGGACGACACGGAGCGGATCACCCGGTCGGGCAGCGGAACCGGTTCCTCACCCCGGCGGAAGGGGGTGAGGACCAGCAGGTCGCCACCGAACCAGTCCTTGATCTTCGCGGCCTCGTACGTGGTGCCCACGGCGAGCATGTCGGCGCCGAACCGGGCCGCCTCGTCCGCGAGCCGCTCGTGCCCGAAGCCGTACCCGTTGCCCTTGCACACCGGAATGAGCCCCGGGAACTGGTCGATGACGGTCTTCTGGTGCGCCCGCCAGCGAGCGGTGTCGACGTAGAGGGAGAGCGCCATGGCCGGCCCGGAACCTTTCTGATGGCAGCGGTGGGTCAGAGGTGTGTACGAGACTACGAAGCCTACGGAACGGTCAGCGGCGCGACATGTAGATGTCGAGCGCCTTGTGCAGCAGCTTGTTCAGCGGGAAGTCCCACTCGCCGACGTACTCGACCGCCTCGCCGCCCGTTCCCACCTTGAACTGGATGAGTCCGAAGAGGTGGTCGGTCTCGTCGAGCGAGTCCGAGATGCCCCGCAGGTCGTAGACGGTCGCGCCCATGGCGTACGCGTCGCGCAGCATCCGCCACTGCATCGCGTTCGAGGGCCGGACCTCACGGCCGATGTTGTCGGAGGCGCCGTAGGAGTACCAGACGTGCCCGCCGACGACGAGCATGGTCGCGGCGGAGAGGTTCACCCCGTTGTGGCGGGCGAAGTAGAGCCGCATGCGGTTGGGGTCCTCGTTGTTGAGGACGGTCCACATGCGCTGGAAGTACGAGAGCGGGCGCGGCCGGAAGTGGTCGCGCACGGCCGTGATCTCGTACAGCCGCTGCCACTCGGCCAGGTCCTCGTAGCCGCCCTGGACGACCTCGACGCCGGCCTTCTCGGCCTTCTTGATGTTGCGGCGCCACAGCTGGTTGAAGCCCTTGAGGACGTCGTCGAGCGAGCGGTTCGCGAGCGGGACCTGGAAGACGTAGCGGGGCTGCACGTCGCCGAAGCCGGCGCCGCCGTCCTCGCCCTGCTGCCAGCCCATCTTCCGCAGCCGGTCCGCGACCTCGAAGGCGCGCGGCTCGATGTGGGTGGCCTCGACGTCCTTGAGGCGCTTGACGTCCGGGTCCTGGATGCCGGCCTTGATGGCGGCCGAGTCCCAGCGGCGGATGACCACCGGCGGGCCCATCTTCACCGAGAAGGCGCCCTGCTGCTTGAGGTGCGCCAGCATCGGCTGCAGCCAGTCGTCGAGGTTGGGCGCGTACCAGTTGATGACCGGACCCTCGGGCAGGTAGGCGAGGTAGCGCTTGATCTTCGGCAGTTGGCGGTAGAGCACCAGGCCGACGCCGACGAGCTCGCCGGTCTTGTCGAACCAGCCGAGGTTCTCCGAGCGCCACTCGGTCTTCACATCAGCCCACGCCGGGACCTGGCAGTGGCTCGCGGCGGGCTGGCTCTGGATGAATGCCAGATGCTGCTCACGGCTGATGGTCCTCAGGGTCAGGCTCATGCGGGGCGCTCCTCGGCAGGTGTGTCCCCATCGGTCAGGGGCTCCGGCTCTCGCGCCGAAGCCTACTGTGACCGGAGAGCGCCCCGAATGGGTGTGTGTGCGCCGACGCGCGGTCGGGCTCAGCCGAAGAGGCCGCCGTGCGCCATTCCGAGGTAGAAGCCGACGGCCGAGGCGCCGAGTCCGATGATCATCAGGAAGCGCTCGCGTGTCGTCACGGAGATGAACTGTCCGTACGCGCCGGTCAGGATGCCGATCAGACCCGACCAGGAGCTCAACAGGTGCAGGTTGTGGAACTGCGCCGTGACGAAGGCGAGGATCCCCAGGACCAGTGTCACGCCCATCAGGGCGTCCTGGAGCGGGTGGGGTTTGCCGTCGGTCGCGAAGAGGGAGTGGCCGGGGTCGGGTCGCATTGCCTGTGCCATAGGGCACCTCCTGGCGTGGCTACCGGAAGGCGGCGCATCCTGGCGCCGCCCACTTCCGTTGTGTACAGATTGCGTCCCCTCCCCGGGGAATTTCAACCGCAAGCCGATGTGCGGGTACTCTGTACAGCTGCGCCGGTGTCTGCCCAGGTCCTTCCGGGATCCCCGACAGCGCTCCTCGCTCGCCGAGGGGGACTGTCAGTGGTGGCGGATACCGTTGCTTACGCATCACGACCCTCCTGCCACGGAACGACCGTGGCCGCTGAGTCCAAAGGAGGTGGGTTCCACATGCGTCACTACGAGGTGATGGTCATCCTCGACCCCGATCTCGAGGAGCGCGCTGTCTCCCCGCTGATCGAGAACTTCCTCTCCGTCGTCCGTGAGGGCAACGGAAAGGTCGAGAAGGTCGACACCTGGGGCCGTCGTCGTCTCGCCTACGAGATCAAGAAGAAGCCCGAGGGCATCTACTCGGTCATCGACCTGCAGGCCGAGCCTGCGGTCGTCAAGGAGCTCGACCGCCAGCTCAACCTGAACGAGTCGGTCCTCCGGACCAAGGTCCTCCGCCCCGAGACCCACTGAGCTTCTAGCTCAGAGGTCATCGGGTCCGAGTAGCAACGAAGCAGCCAGAAGCAAACCCGCCGAGAGGTTCCCCATGGCAGGCGAGACCGTCATCACGGTCGTCGGCAATCTTGTCGACGACCCCGAGCTGCGCTTCACCCCGTCCGGTGCGGCGGTCGCGAAGTTCCGTATCGCGTCCACCCCCCGCACCTTCGACCGCCAGACCAACGAGTGGAAGGACGGCGAAAGCCTCTTCCTGACCTGCTCGGTCTGGCGTCAGGCGGCGGAGAACGTCGCCGAATCGCTCCAGCGAGGCATGCGCGTCGTCGTGCAGGGCCGGCTGAAGCAGCGGTCCTACGAGGACCGTGAGGGCGTCAAGCGCACGGTCTACGAGCTGGACGTCGAGGAAGTCGGCCCCAGCCTCAAGAACGCCACGGCCAAGGTCACCAAGACCACCGGTCGCGGCGGCCAGGGTGGATACGGCGGCGGCCAGCAGGGCGGCGGCGGAGGCGGCTGGGGTGGAAACTCCGGCGGCGGTGGCCAGCAGGGTGGTGGCGGTGCTCCCGCCGACGACCCGTGGGCGACCGGCGGCCCCTCCGGCGGCGGCCAGCAGGGCGGCGGCGGTGGCGGCTGGGGTGGAAACTCCGGCGGCGGCTACTCGGACGAGCCCCCCTTCTAGGGCACGCCCTCGAAGCAGCTCGTACCCCCACTTCTTGATCACACAGGAGAAACACCATGGCGAAGCCGCCTGTGCGCAAGCCTAAGAAGAAGGTCTGCGCGTTCTGCAAGGACAAGACCGCGTACGTGGACTACAAGGACACGAACATGCTGCGGAAGTTCATTTCCGACCGCGGCAAGATCCGTGCCCGCCGCGTGACCGGCAACTGCACGCAGCACCAGCGTGACGTCGCCACGGCCGTCAAGAACAGCCGTGAGATGGCGCTGCTGCCCTACACGTCCACCGCGCGATAAGGGAAGGGTGACCGAAAAATGAAGATCATCCTCACCCACGAGGTCTCCGGCCTCGGTGCCGCCGGCGATGTCGTCGACGTCAAGGACGGCTACGCTCGCAACTACCTGGTCCCGCGTGGTTTCGCGATCCGCTGGACCAAGGGTGGCGAGAAGGACGTGGCGCAGATCCGCCGCGCCCGCAAGATCCACGAGATCGCGACCATCGAGCAGGCCAACGAGATCAAGGCCCAGCTCGAGGGCACGAAGGTGCGCCTGGCCGTTCGCTCCGGCGACGCCGGCCGTCTCTTCGGCTCCGTGACCCCGGCCGACATCGCCTCGGCGATCAAGACCGCGGGTGGCCCCGACGTCGACAAGCGTCGCGTCGAGCTCGGTTCGCCGATCAAGACCCTGGGCTCGCACCAGGTCTCCGTGCGTCTGCACCCCGAGGTTGCCGCGAAGCTCGGCATCGAGGTCGTCGCCGCGTAACGCTGCCCTCGGCAGTCTGCGCTCAGCAGTGAGGAAGGGCCGCACCCCTCGGGGTGCGGCCCTTCCGCTGTTTCACGTGGAACAGAGGTTCACGAGGAACGAGGGCGGTCCCTCAGCGGGTGGCGCCCGTGACGATCCAGCGGCCGGAGCGCATACGGAACCAGAGGGTTCCCATCCGGACCGTCATCATCAGGGTCATCGCCCACCAGAGCGCCGTCAGTCCGCCGCCGAGCGCCGGGACCAGCAGGGCGACCGGGGCGAAGACCGCCAGCGTGAGCAACATCGCCCAGGCCAGGTAGGGGCCGTCTCCCGCGCCCATCAGGACGCCGTCGAGGACGAAGACGACCCCGGAGACCGGCTGGGAGAGCGCGACCACGAGCAGGGCCGGGAGCAGGGTGTCCTGCACGGTGGTGTCGCCGGTGAAGAGCGGGACGAACAGGGGCCGGGTGACGATGAGCAGCGCACCGAGCGCCACCCCCGAGACCACGCCCCACTGGACCATGCGGCGGCAGACCTGGCGTGCCCCGTCGGCGTCGTCCGCACCGAGGTAGCGTCCGATGATGGCCTGTCCCGCGATGGCGATCGCGTCGAGCGCGAAGGCCATCAGGCTCCACAGGGACAGGATGATCTGGTGGGCGGCGACCTCGGCGTCCCCGAGCCGGGCGGCGACGGCCGTGGCGATCATCAGGATCGCGCGCAGGGAGAGCGTACGGACCAGGAGGGGGACGCCGGCCTGGGCGGAGGCGCGTATGCCGGCCGGGTCGGGGCGGAGGGAGGCGCCGTGGCGTCGGGCGCCCCGTACGACCACGACGAGGTAGACGACGGCCATGCCGTACTGGGCGATGACCGTGCCCCAGGCGGAGCCGGCGATGCCGAGGCCGGCGCCGTAGACCAGGCCCGCGTTGAGAGCGCCGTTGGCCGCGAAGCCGGCGATGGCCACGTAGAGCGGTGTACGGGTGTCCTGGAGGCCGCGCAGGACGCCGGTGGCGGCCAGGACCATCAGCATGGCGGGGATCCCGAGGCTGGAGATCCTCAGGTAGGTGACGGCGTAAGGGGCGGCGGTGTCCGAGGCGCCGAAGACGTCGACGAGCCACGGTGCCGTGGGCAGGGTCAACGCCACGACGGCGGCGCCGAGCAGGAGCGCCAGCCAGATGCCGTCCATGCCCTGCCGAATGGCGCCCTGGAGGTCGCCCGCGCCCACGCGCCGGGCGACGGCGGCGGTGGTGGCGTAGGCGAGGAAGACGAAGACGCTGACGGCGGTGGAGAGCAGGGCCGCGGCGATCGCGAGGCCCGCGAGTTGAGGCGTGCCGAGGTGCCCGACGATGGCGCTGTCGACCATGAGGAACAGCGGTTCGGCGACGAGGGCGCCGAAGGCCGGCAGGGCGAGGGAGACGATCTCGCGGTCGTGCTGTCGGCGGACGTCCTTGGGGGTCGCGGGGGCCTGAGTCATGAGCTCAATCTAATCTTCCACAGGTAAGAGATGCAATGCATCAGTGATCCTTACTTGGGGCTGGCGTGGGGCTTCGGGTGTGGGCCGTTTGTTCTGATCTTGGTCCCGGTGGACAACTTTTTCTCCCCCACAGCCCGTGGATGGGAAAAGTGCAGGTCAGATGGGTGAGGTCGGGGGTGTTATGAGTTTGTCCACATGGCTGTCCCCCGCTCCGTGCACAGGATCCGGGGAGTTCTCCACAGCATCTGGCCCGTAACCCACAGGGCCTGTGGATAACCAGATTGGCTGGGGCTCTCCACAGGCCTACCGTGGTCCGGCGCCCGACGCGCCAGAAGCGGTCGCGAAGCCACTCGTCGATCAAGGCGTGGCATAAGGAAGAGTGGCACGGCGAGGTCCGCGGAGCGGACGGGAGGAGGTGGCTTGGTGAGCATTCCCGAGCCCATGGACGACCCCTGGGCCGACAGCGGACCGAGCGACCGGCTGCCCACCCGTACCCGTGGCGAGGGACGCGGCCGTGGCCGTGGTCGCGACGACCAGCACGAGCGGGGCGGCGACGGTCCCTGGGACGGCGGGCTCTCCGCCTTCGAGCGCGTCCCTCCGCAGGACCTCGACGCCGAGCAGTCCGTCCTCGGCGGCATGCTGCTCTCCAAGGACGCCATCGCGGACGTCGTGGAGATCATCAAGGGCAACGACTTCTACAAGCCCGCGCACGAGACCGTCTACGCGGCGATCCTCGACCTCTACGCCAAGGGCGAGCCGGCCGACCCGATCACGGTCGGCGCCGAGCTCACCAAGCGCGGTGAGATCACCCGCGTCGGCGGCGCCTCCTACCTCCATACGCTGGTCCAGTCGGTCCCGACCGCGGCCAACGCCTCGTACTACGCGGAGATCGTCCACGAGCGCGCGGTCCTGCGCCGCCTCGTGGAGGCCGGCACCAAGATCACACAGATGGGATACGCGGCCGACGGGGACGTCGACGAGATCGTGAACTCGGCCCAGGCCGAGATCTACGCCGTCACCGAGCAGCGCACCACCGAGGACTACCTGCCGCTCGGCGACATCATGGAGGGCGCGCTCGACGAGATCGAGGCGATCGGCTCCCGCAGTGGCGAGATGACCGGTGTGCCCACCGGCTTCACGGACCTCGACTCGCTCACCAACGGACTGCATCCGGGCCAGATGATCATCATCGCGGCCCGTCCCGCCATGGGTAAGTCGACCCTCGCCCTGGACTTCGCCCGGGCGGCCTCCATCAAGCACAACCTGCCCAGCGTCATCTTCTCCCTCGAAATGGGCCGCAACGAGATCGCCATGCGTCTCCTCTCGGCCGAGGCCCGGGTCGCGCTCCACCACATGCGCTCCGGCACGATGACCGACGAGGACTGGACGCGGCTCGCCCGCCGGATGCCGGACGTCTCCCAGGCCCCGTTGTACATCGACGACTCCCCGAACCTGTCGATGATGGAGATCCGCGCGAAGTGCCGCCGGCTCAAGCAGCGCAACGGTCTGAAGCTCGTCATCATCGACTATCTGCAGCTCATGCAGTCGGGTGGTTCCAAGCGGCAGGAGAGCCGTCAGCAAGAGGTCTCCGACATGTCGCGAAACCTGAAGCTCCTCGCCAAGGAGCTGGAGCTTCCGGTGATCGCGCTCTCCCAGCTGAACCGTGGTCCCGAGCAGCGCACCGACAAGAAGCCGATGGTCTCCGACCTGCGTGAGTCCGGCTCGATCGAGCAGGACGCCGACATGGTCATCCTGCTGCACCGCGAGGACGCCTACGAGAAGGAGTCACCGCGCGCGGGCGAGGCGGACATCATCGTGGGCAAGCACCGTAACGGCCCGACGGCCACGATCACCGTGGCCTTCCAGGGCCACTACTCGCGCTTCGTGGACATGGCCCAGACCTGACCCGAGGGAAATCGGAAAGTCCCACGGGCGACCTTCGCGTTGGATGGGGTCCATGACGACATCTTTCGAAGCCTTGTTGCCCGGTACCGAGCGGGCCCTGCTGCACCGCGTCGCGGTCGCCCAGTCCGAGGGGCGGACGCCGTCCTTCGTGGGAGCGGTGGTCCGCGACGGGGCGTTGGTCTGGAGCGGTTCGCGCAGCTGTGTGGACGGCCACGCACCGGACGCCGACACCCAGTTCAGGATCGGGTCCATCACCAAGGTGTTCACCGCCGTTCTGGTGATGCGGCTCCGGGACGAGGGCCTGCTCGGGCTCGACGATCCGCTGGAGCGCCACCTGAAGGGAACGGGCGTCGGGGAGGTGACGATCGCTCAACTCCTGGGCCACACCGGCGGTCTCGCGGCCGAGACGCCCGGCTCGTGGTGGGAGCGGTCCTCGGCCGCCCTGCGGCCGGAGCTCTCCGACGTCCTGGGGGAGCAGCCCTTCCTCCAGTCGCCGGGACGCAGGCACCACTACTCCAACCCCGGCTACACGCTGCTGGGTTCGCTGGTCGAGGCGGTCCGGGGGGTGTCGTGGGAGGAGGCGCTGCGGCGCGAGATTCTGGAGCCGCTGGGAATGGGGCGGACGACGGTCGATCCCGTCGCTCCGCACGCGGGTGGCTGGGCGGTGCATCCCTGGGCCGACGTCATGTTGCCCGAGCCGTCCGAGGACCTCGGCCTGATGGCATCGGCCGGGCAGCTCTGGTCGACGGCCGCCGACCTCGCGCGCTTCGCCGCCTTCCTCGCGGCGGGGGACGAGCGGGTGCTCGCCGCGGCGTCCGTGGAGGAGATGCGCGCCCCGGCCGCTCCCGCAGGGGAAGGCGACTGGGAGGCGGGCTACGGGCTGGGTCTCCAGCTGGTGCGCAGGGACGGCCGCACCCTGATCGGCCACAGCGGCTCCCTCCCGGGTTTCGTCGCCTCCCTGTGGGTGAGCGTGGAGGACGGCCTCGCGGGCATCGCCCTCTCCAACGCCACCTCGGGGCCGCTGGCGGGGGTCGTGGCCGCCGATCTCGTGCGGATCGTGGCGGAGGCGGAGCCCAGGTTCCCGGAGCCGTGGCGGCCCCTTCCCGAGGCCGAGGTCGACGAGGAGCTGCTGTCCCTCACGGGGCTCTGGTACTGGGGTACGTACGCCTACGGGCTGCGGCTCGGGCCCGAGCGGGGCGTGGTGCTCGAACCGCTGCGGGGCGTCGGGCGAAGTGCCCGCTTCCGGGCGCTGCCGGAGGGCGGCTGGGTCGGCCTGAACGGCTACTACGCGGGGGAGACGCTCAGGGCGGTGCGGCGCGCCGACGGCAGCGTGAGCCATCTCGACCTCGGCTCGTTCGTCTTCACGCGAGAGCCCTACGAGCCGAAGGACGCGGTTCCGGGCGGCGTGGACGAGGCGGGCTGGCGCGGTCTCTGAGTCGTTGTGGGGCGTTTCACGTGAAACCGTGCTGTTTCACGTGAAACGCGTCCTCAGATGCTCTTCTTGAAGCCCACGTGGGAGGCCTCGAAGCCCAGGCGCTCGTAGAAGCGGTGGGCATCGGTGCGGGTGACGTCGGAGGTCAGCTGGACGAGTCGGCAGTCCTGGCGGCCCGACTCCTCGACGGCCCATTCGATGAGCTGCGTTCCGAGGCCGCTGCCGCGCTCGTCGGAGTGGATGCGGACGCCCTCGATGATCGACCGGGTGGTGCCCCGGCGGGAGAGTCCCGGGATGATCGTCAGCTGGAGGGTGCCGACGACCTTGTCCCCGCGGACGGCCACGACGACGTGCTGGTTCGGGTCGTTCGCGAGGCGTTCGAAGGCGATGAGGTACGGGGCCAGGTCGTCGGGGGATTCACGCTGTGCGCCCAGGGGGTCGTCGGCGAGCATCGCAACGATGGCCGGGAGGTCCTCTGCGGTGGCGGGGCGTATCTCAAGATCGCTCATGCCTCGAAGGGTAACGCCGGGGCGCTCCTACTCCGGCGTCGGGCTCATACGGGCGCGCCCACGCCCTCCAGGACCTCGACCAGCGGGGCCAGCTCGGGGTTCTTCGCGGCTTCGTCCAGCGCCTCGCGCAGCGCGTTGTCGTTGGTGGGGCGGGCCTCTTCGAGGAGCTTCTGGCCGGCCTCGGTGACGTCGGTGTAGATGCCGCGCCGGTCGGTGGCGCAGAGGTACCGGGTGAGCAGACCGCGGTCCTCGAGGCGGGTGACGAGCCGGGTGGTGGCGCTCTGGCTGAGCACGACGGCGTCGGCGACCTGCTTCATCTGGAGGTGGCCGCCGGGGCCGCTGTGCTGGCGGCTGAGGACATCGAGCAGCGAGTACTCCCGCACGCTCAGACCGTGGCCGGACTCCAGGGCGCGCTCGATGTGGGACTCGATCCTGCCGTGCAGCAGGGAGAGGGCGCACCAGCGCTGGGAGAGCGCGGTGAGTGCGGGGTCCGTCGCGGTCATGTTCTCTCCTCGGTGTCTCCTCGGCGCCGGTGCGGCTCTCCGTCCAGGGTAGACGAAGAGGCGCAATAATGGGCGTCTGCAAGTAAAGCTATCCGGCGGCGACGGTCAGGGGGGCGAAGCGACGGCGCCAGTCGCCGGGGAGATCGGGCAGGGAGCGGATCATCACCGACGTGGTGGCGATCGTGTCGATGCCGTTCTCCTTCGCCCAGCTCAGCAGGGAGGCGTGCCGCACGTCGATGTCCGTGCGCAGCGGCCGGTGGGTGGCGGCGGCCAGGGCGGCGATCAGGGCCTTCGCCGTGCCCGGGTCCCGGGCGATCAGGGGGCCGATGACATGGGTGTCCATGTTGGGCCAGGCGGCCGCGAAGCCGGTGATCTCGCCGTCCTCCTCCGCGACCCTGAGGTGGTCCGCGAACGCGGGGAGCCGGGCGATGACGTGGGTGCGGTCGAGACCGAAGACCTCGTGGTCCAGGCGCAGGATCGCCGGAAGGTCCTCGGCCGTCGCCGGCCGGACCGGAACGTCCGGGGCGGGTGCGGCGAAGGCGAAGTGCCCGCGCACCATCTCGGACCGGCTCGTCTCGGCGAAGCCCAGCTGTTCGTACAAGGGCTGTCCGTTCGCCGTGGCGTACAGCGTGAGCGGGGTGTCCCCGGCCTCCGCCAGGACGTGCCGCATGAGTCGGCGCCCCACGCCCTGGCGTGCGTACCGTTCGGCGACGAGCACCATGCCGATCGCGGCGAGCCCCGGGCCGTACGAGGTGACCACGGTGCAGGCGGCGAGGCCCGGTCCGTCGGGATCATCGATGCCGTAGCCGGTGCCGGCGGCGAGCAGCAGGCCCCACTTGTGCTCCTCGCGCGGCCAGCCCCGATTCTCGGAGAGGTCGGCGCAGGAGAGGAGGTCCGCCGAGGTGAGCCGTCGGATCGGGAGCTGTGCGAGGGGAGTGGGGGAAATCGGCATGCCTTTCAGGCTGAACGACACGGTGATCTTCCGTCCACCGCTTTACGGTGTTTCACGTGAAACCCCGAAGCCCTCGAACGCGACGACTGCATCTCTTCGACCTCGACGGCACCCTGATCAGGGGTTCGGCCGCCGCGGTGGAGATCTCCCGGCAGCTGAATCTGCTGGAGGAGATCACCCTTCTGGAGGAGGGGTTTCTACGGGGGCTCACACCGGACGAGTTCGCCGTCCGGGCCCATGAGCTGTGGTCCGCGCTCACCCCGGCCCAGGTCGTGGCGGCTTTCGAAGGGGCGCCCTGGCTGGCGGGCATCCGCGAGGTCTGGGCGGACATCCGGGCGCGGGGGGACCTCTGCGCGGTCATCTCCCTCTCGCCCGACTTCTTCGTCGAGCGGCTTCTCGACTGGGGCGTCGACTCGACCCACGGTTCGCTCTGGCCGGCGGTCCCCTTCACCGAGCCGATCCACCGGCCGGGCATCCTCGACGCGCACGCGAAGGTGCGGATCGCGAGGGAGCTCTGCGCGGGGTACGGAGTGGACCCCGCCGACTGCGTCGCGTACGGGGACTCGATGTCCGACGCGGAACTCTTCGCGATCGTGCCGCAGACGGTGGCCGTGAACGCGGACCACCATCTCGCCGGGCTCTCCCGCCACAGCTACTCCGGAGGGGATCTGCGCGAGGCCTACGCCCTGGTCCGAAACAGCGCAGCCTAGCCAGAAAACCGGGCCTATGGCCCGAGAACGCCACTTTCGGTCCGAAGCGTCGGCGGGAAGCGTCATGCTGCGGTCACGGAAGCCGGCCAGCGCGAGGCGAGGCACATGATGGATGCTCCGACCACCACGACGTACGAGCGGGAGCCCCCGGAGGCAGAGGGGACGGAACCCCGGATATCCGAGGGGCCCTCCGCCGACGCCGTGCTCGTCCGGCGCACGCTGGCGGAGATCGCACCGGTCGCCGACCGGGTGACCTCGTACTTCTACGCCCTGCTCTTCGTCCGGTACCCCGGGCTGCGCGAGATGTTCCCCGCGGCCATGGACACCCAGCGGGACCGGCTCCTGAAGGCACTGCTGACGGCGGCCGAGCACATGGACGACGCCCCGGTCCTCACCGCGTACCTGGAGAACCTCGGCAGGGGGCACCGGAAGTACGGGACGCGGGCGGACCACTATCCGGCCGTCGGCGAGGCCCTCATGGGTGCTCTGGAGCGGTACGCGGAGAAGAGCTGGGACCAGGAGACCGAGGCGGCCTGGGTCCGCGCGTACACGACGATCTCCCAGATCATGATCGACGCGGCCGCGGAGGACGAGCGGTCCGCGCCCGCCTGGTGGCAGGCCGAAGTGGTCTCCCACGACCTGCGCACCCCCGACATCGCCGTGGTCACGCTCAGGCCCGACCAGCCGTACCCCTTCCTCGCCGGGCAGTACACGACGCTGGAGACCCCGTGGTGGCCCCGGATATGGCGCCACTACTCCTTCGCCTCGGCACCCCGGCCGGACGGGCTGCTCTCCCTCCACGTCAAGGCCGTCCCGGCGGGCTGGGTGTCCAACGCACTGGTGCACCGGGCGCGCCCCGGGGACGTGCTGCGGCTCGGTCCGCCGGCCGGTTCCATGACGGTCGACCACTCCACGGACACCGGTCTGCTCTGCATGGGCGGCGGCACCGGGATAGCGCCGATCAAGGCGCTGGTCGAGGACGTCGCCGAGCACGGGGACCGGCGCCCGGTCGACGTCTTCTACGGGGCGCGCAGCGGCCACGACCTCTACGACATCGACACGATGCTGCGGCTCCAGAAGACCTTCCCGTGGCTCTCCGTCCATCCGGTCACCGAGGAGCAGGGAAGGCTCCCGGACGCCGTCTGCCGCTACGGCCCGTGGAACGAACGGGACGCCTATCTCTCGGGACCGCTCGACATGGTCCGCCGGGGCATCGACGCCCTGCGCGGCGCGGGGGTCCCCTCGGACCGCATCCGCCACGACTTCCTCGCGGAACTCACCCCCGCGGCGGGCTAGGAGGTGTCTTGTCGATCAGGCCGGGCTCGCGGCGCCTGGCACCGCGCCTCGCCGCGTTGTCGTCGGTCGACAACGCTCCTTCCCCAAGTTCTCGGCTTCGCTCGAACAGGGGAGACCCCACTGCCTCCCTCCTCCGCCTTGCGATGCACGGCACCAGACGCCGCTCCCTGATCCGGCCTGATCGACAAGACACCCCCTAGGGAGTCAGCCCAGGTCGGGGGCGTGCATCGCGCGCACGCCCTCGATGTTGCCGTCGAGGTAGTGGCGCAGGGAGAGCGGGACGAGGTGCACGGCGGCGATGCCGACGCGGCTGAAGGGCACCCGGACGATCTCGTACTCGCCGACCGGCTCCTCGATCTCGGGGCCGTGCCGCAGGGACGGGTCCATGGAAGCGAGCCGGCACACGAAGAAGTGCTGGACCTTCACCCCGGAGACCCCGCCGTCGACGATGTGCTCGACGGTGTCGACGAAGCAGGGCACCACGTCGGTGATCTTGGCGCCGAGCTCTTCGAGCACCTCGCGGTGCAGGGCCTCGACGACGGTGGAGTCGGTGGACTCCACCCCGCCGCCGGGGGTGACCCAGTAGGGATCCATCCCGGGCTTGGTCCGCTTGATGAGGATCAGATCGTCCCCGTCGAGCAGGATGGCGCGTGCGGTGCGCTTGATCACGGGCCGTTCGGTCATGGGAAGAAAATGGCCCGTCCCAGGTGTCCTGAAACTCACCAGTTCCCTGCCGCGCGCAGCAGTTCCTCGTGGGCCCGCGCGAGCGGGGACAGCGCGAGCGTCCCCGTGCGCACGACCAGGAAGTAGGTCCGGAGCGGAGGGACCGGGGGGTCGAGCAGCGCCACGAGCCGCCCCTGCCGCAGCGCCTCCTCGCACAGATAGCGCGGCAGGACGGCGAGCCCGGCGCCGGAGGCGGCGGAGTCCCGCACGGCCCGCAGATCGGGGGCGATGACGGTGGCGGCCGCCGCCGGTTCGGTCTCGAAGACGCTCGCCCAGTAGCGGGAGACGAAGGGCAGCGACTCGTGGACCTCGACCACCGGTAGCTGTTCCAGGAGCACCGCGTCCTTGTTCAGGAGCACCTCGGGGGAGAGCCGGGCGGCCCAGCGCGGGGCTGCGACCAGGACGTGCTCCTCGTCGCAGAGCGGGGTGGAGACCAGCAGGCCTCCCCGGGGGCGGGCGGTCGCGATGGCCAGATCGTGGTGGCCCGCGGCGAGCCCGTCGAGGATCTCCTCCGTGTCGCCGAGGAAGGAGGCCCGCACGGCCAGCCCCTGCCCGACCAGGGGGGTGAGGGCGGGCAGCGCGCGGAGCGCGGTGAACTCCGGGGGGCCGGCGACGTGGAGGGTGCGGACACCGCTCCCCTCGTCGAGCCCGGTCTCGGCGATCTCCACGAGGGCGTCCAGATGGGGTGCCGCGCGGTGCGCGAGTTCGTCGCCGATGGTGGTCGGGGTGACTCCACGCGCCCGTCTGAGGAAGAGCGGCCGCCCGAGCTGTCGTTCCAGCGTACGGATCTGACTGGTGACGGCGGGCTGGGAGAGGCCCAGGAGCGCGGCGGCGCGGGTGAAGGAACCGGCCCGGTGCACCGTGACGAACGTGCGCAGCAGGGCCAGATCCATGTTCGCCCCTCCCGGCCCGTGGCCGTTCGACTCAGGCGGTCGACTGATGTCGCCTCAGGAACGTCCAACTATAAATAAGTCGATAGGTCGCTGTCGCTACCGTGATTGGACACTGACGCTCAGTCAACTAGCCTTGTGCAGGCGGTTTCCGCGTGGGAGACCGAGGGCGTTCCGAGCCACGAGGGGGGAGGCTCGGAGCGCCCCGCCCCGCGTGCGCCGGGGGCGGGGCGCCGGTCTCAGCCGGTGCTTCCGGCCTCGTCGAGGGCGCGCAGCACATCGGCGATCAGGTCCTCCGGGTCCTCGGCTCCCACCGAGAAGCGGATGAAGCCCTCCGCCACCGCGTCCCCGCCCCAGCGCCCGCGCCGCTCCGCCGTGGAGCGCACGCCGCCGAAACTGGTGGCGTCGTCGACGAGCCGCAGCCCCTCCAGGAACCGCTCGGCCCGCTCCCGGTCCGCCAGCTCGAAGGAGACCACCGGGCCGAAGCGCCGCATCTGCCGGGCGGCCACCGTGTGCGAGGGGTCGTCGGGCAGCCCGGGGTAGCGCAGCCCGGTCACGTCCGCGCGCTCGGCGAGCGCCCGTGCCAGCGCCAGCGCGGTGGAACACTGCCGGTCGATCCGCAGCTGGAGCGTGGCGAGCGACCGATGCGCGAGCCAGGCCTCCATGGGACCGGGGATGGCGCCGACGATCTTGCGCCAGCGCCGCACCTCCGCCGCCCGCCGGGGGTCCCGGCAGCTCACGTGGCCGAGCAGGATGTCGCCGTGCCCGGTCATCCCCTTGGTGTCGCTGGCGACGGAGAAGTCTGCGCCCAGCGCGAGCGGGCGCTGTCCGAGCGGGGTGGCGAGGGTGTTGTCGACGGCGACGAGCGCCCCGGCCGCGTGGGCCTCCCGCACCAGACGGCGGATGTCGCACACGTCGAGACCGGGGTTGGACGGGGTTTCGAGCCACAGCAGTCTGGCCCCGTCCAGTACGGACAGCTGGGCGTCGCCGCCGGTCGGCGCGGTGCGGACCTCGACGCCGTACGCCCGCAGCTGCTCGTGCAGCAGGGGCAGGGCCTGATAGCCGTCGGCCGGCAGCACCACCGCGTCGCCCGCCTTCAGCTGCGAGAGCAGGACGGCGGAGATCGCCGCCATGCCGGAGGCGAAGACCAGCGTCTCCACGCCCTCCTCCCCCGGCGCCTCCAGCTCGCCGATCGCCCGCTCCAGGTGGGTCCAGGTGGGGTTCTCGTCGCGGCCGTAGGTGTACGGCCCGGTCGCCTCGCCCGGCAGGTGGAAGTGGGCCGCGAAGACCGGCCCCGGCAGCGTCGGCTCGTACTTCACGGGTTCGGGCAGCCCGGCCCGCACCGCCCTTGTGCCCTCGCCGAGTTCGTCGTCCTTCACGGTGTCCGTTCCTCCAGTTCCGCGCGTACGGCCACGAGCAGTCCCTCGCTCGCGGCCTCCACCATCTCCAGGCATTCCTCGAAGTCCTCACGGTCCCCGTAGTAGGGGTCGGGGACGTCGAGCCCGGCCCCGGCGGCCGGGTCGTAGGAGCGCAGGAGCCGTATCCTCGCTGCCTCGTCGGGAGTGCGGGCGAGCGCTCGGAGCTCCCGCAGATGCCCTTCGTCCAGGGCGATCACCAGGTCGAGGGCGGAGAACCACGAGGACCGGAACCGCCGGGCGACGTGCGCGGAGGTGTATCCGTTCTCGTCGAGGACGGTCACCGCGCGCGGGTCGGCCCCGTCGCCCTCGTGCCAGCCTCCGGTGCCCGCGCTGTCGACCTCCACCAGGCCGCCGAGGCCGGCCTCCTCCACCCGACGGCGGAAGACGTGCTCGGCCATCGGCGAGCGGCATATGTTGCCCGTGCAGACGAAGCAGACGCGGTAGGTCATGATCCCCACTCAGTCGCCGTCGGGGAGCACGACGTTCAGCGCCCACGAGACGACGGAGATGATGAGACCGCCCAGGACGGCGGTCCAGAAGCCCTCCACGTGGAAGCTGAGGTCGAGCTGCTCGGCCAGCCAGGACGTGAGGAGCAGCATCAGGGCGTTGACCACCAGGGTGATCAGGCCGAGGGTCAGGACGAAGAGGGGAAGCGTCAGGAGTTTGACGACCGGCTTGACCAGGAAGTTCACCAGCCCGAAGACGAGGGCCACGAGAATGAGGGTCCAGGCCTTCTTCCCGGTGCTCTCACCGGTCAGGGTGATGTCCTGGAGCAGCCAGATGGCGACTCCCAGGGCGCCCGCGTTCGCGAGCGTCTTGACTACGAAATTCATCATGTGTCTGATCGTGGCAGACATGATCGGGCCGAGGGCAGGGGCGAGCAGGCGATGAAGGCATTCCGGCTGGACGAACTGGAGGCGGAGCGCGCCGCGAACAAGGGCGCGTACCTCCAGTTCCTGCGCGAGCGGAACATGTCGGTGGGCCTGTACGCGCTCGATGCGGGGGAGCTCGATCCGCAGCAGCCGCACGGCCAGGACGAGGTGTACTTCGTGGTCAGCGGGCGGGCGGCGATCACGGTCGGGACGGAGACGACCCAGGTGGCGCGCGGCAGCGTGGTCTACGTGCCGGCCGGGGTGGAGCACCGGTTCCACCACATCAGCGAGGACCTGCGGGTCATGGTGGTCTTCTCGCCGCCGGAGAGCTGAGCGGGAGCGCGGGCCGGACCGGAGTCGCAGGCCAGGCTCCGGATGCCGGCGCCGACGTGCGGGCCGAGCCGGAGCCTGGAGCCGACGCGCGGGTTGAGCCGGAGCCGGAGGCCGGCCCCGACGTGCGCGCCGAGCCGGAACCCTGAGGGCGTTCCGGGAGCGGGGGCCGAGCCCCTAGGGGGCGGATCAGGGGAGAGCGGGGGCCGCGGGGCCCCCGCGGGCTTCCTCCCGCCCCTAGCCTTGAGGGTGTTCGGCGCGGAGTGCGCGGTTCTTCGAGAGCGAGGTAGGGACGATGGCCGTACGGGAGATTCTCGCGGGGATGCCCTGGTGGGTGAAGTGGGTCGCCATACCCGTTCTCGCCCTGCTCGTCTTCGGCGGGCTGATCACCAGCGTCCTCACCTTCGTGGTCGGTCTGCTCTTCAAGGTGCTGCTCTTCGTGGCCCTCGTCGCCGGACTGGTCTACGTCGTGCGGAAGTTCAGCTCCTCCGCCAGGTCGCGCGAGGACTGGTAGCACAAGCTACTGATAGGGCTGGGGGCGGCGGAGGGTGTTAGCCCGCGCGGGGGAACGCCCTGGCCGAAACGGGTGTGGGCCCCGAGGCGGCCACTAGAGTGGAATCTCTCCGCCGTGATGGGGACTACAGGCGTAGACCTCCATACTGACCAGCGGTTTCCCAGGCCCGGCGGGCGCGCGGGGGCGGCCCCCGCGGGCGGGTGCACTGCACCCGTCCTCACGCCTGGGGGTGACCTTTGGCCATGGCTACGCAGACGGCAGCGCCTACCCTGATCGGATCGGTGCAGCGGGCGCTGAGACTCCTGGAGGCCGTGGCCTCCCATGCGGAGGGCGCCCCCGCGAAACAACTCGCCCGTGAGACGGGCCTTCCGCTGCCCACCACGTACCACCTGCTCCGCACCCTGACGCACGAGGGCTATCTGCGCCGCGACAAGGGTGTGTTCGTCCTGGGCGACGCCGCCGTCCGACTGGCCGGCGGCGGAGCTGTGCAGAATCGTCGCATCAAGATCGAAGATTCCCTTGCCCGTTGGCGGGACGAGATCGGTGTGCCCATCTACTTCGCCTTCTACCGCGAGGGCGAGGTCGAGCTGGTCGCCGTCGCCGACACCCCCTCCGCCCCCGCCGTGGAGGAATGGGCCGACTTCCGGGAGACCGCGCACGCCCATGCGATCGGGCAGTGCCTGCTGAGTCAACTCGATCTGAAATCTCGTCAAGACCACCTCGACCGCCATCCGGTGGAATCCATCACTCCGTACACGGTGCGTAATCGCCGCGTCCTTTTGGAGCGTTTGGGCGGTTTGGGGCGAATGGAGCCCCTGGTGGAACGCCAGGAATATGCGCTGGGCACGGTCTGTGCCGCGATCCCCATCACGGCGGGCTCCACGGCGGCCGCAATGGCGATTTCCCTTCCCCTCCACCAGGAAGAACGGTTGCTCCCAGCAGTCGAGCGACTACGCACGGAGATCGGAAAGCTCTTCGGGTCCCTTGCGTTCTCTATCAGTATCTGAAAAATCACTCCTTGTGATCTGCTAGTGCTTACAGCACGATTGCGTCAAGAGGCCACGGGGGATCATTCCTGGCCGTTTCGGTCACAGCTTTCAGCAGCTGTGTTCACACAACTGCTTCGTCTACTGCGGGGTGCACGATGCGAGAGTCGGTTCAGGCCGAGGTCCTGATGAGCTTCCTCGTCTCCGAGGAGCTCTCCTTCAAGATCCCGGTAGAACTCCGGTACGAGACCCGGGATCCCTACGCGGTGCGGATGACCTTCCACCTTCCCGGAGACGCCCCCGTGACCTGGGCGTTCGGAAGGGAGCTGCTGCTCGACGGGATCAACCGGCCGAGCGGGGACGGCGACGTGCACATCGCCCCGACGGAGCCCGAGCGGCTCTCGGACGTGTCCATCCGGCTCCAGGTGGGCAGCGATCGCGCACTGTTCCGGGCCAGTGCGCCGCCGCTGGTCGCCTTCCTCGACCGGACGGACAAGCTGGTTCCGCTCGGCCAGGAACGGACGCTCGGCGACTTCGAGGACCACCTGGAGGCGGCACTGGGCCGGATCCTGGCCGAGGAGAACGCCGGCCCTGCGTGAGCCCGCCTGCCTGCTTGAACCGGCGAACCCCCGCGTGAGCCTGCCTGCTTGAACCGGCGAACCCCCGCGTGAGCCTGCCCGTCTGAACCGGCGACCCCCAGCGTGAGCCTGTCCCTCTGAACCGGCGACCCTCTTCGCGAGCCGGCCCGTCCGCCTCACTTGGCGCGGCGGCGCCGCCCACCCCGTACCGCCGCCGGCTTCCCGCCCCCGGACGCCGGCCGGTCGGCGGAGACCACCAGGGCCGCGAGCACCGTGGTGACCGGAACGGACGCCACCAGACCGATCGACCCGATCAGGGTCCGCACGATCTCCTCGGCGACCAGCTCGCTGTTGGCCACCGTCCCCATGCTGCTCCGGGCGATGGAGAAGAGCAGCAGCAGCGGCAGGGCGGCGCCCGCGTACGCCAGCACCAGCGTGTTCACGACCGAGGCGATGTGGTCGCGGCCGATCCGGATCCCCGCCCGGTACAGGCCGCGCGCCCCCATGCCCGGATCGGCCTGGTGCAGCTCCCAGACCGCCGAGGTCTGGGTGACCGTCACGTCGTCGAGCACACCGAGCGAACCGATGATGACCCCCGCCAGCAGCAGGCCGGACATGTCGATCTGCGGGTACAGGCCGTGGATCAGACCGGTGTTGTCGTCGGTGTTGCCGCTGAGCGAGGCCCAGCCGATGAAGAGCGAGCCCAGCAGACCGATCAGCAGCAGCGAGACCAGCGTGCCGAGCACGGCGACCGAGGTGCGGGCCGAGAGCCCGTGACACATGTAGAGCGCGATCAGCATGATCGCGCTCGCCCCGACCACCGCCACGACCAGCGGGTTCGAGCCCTCCAGGATCGCCGGCAGGATGAAGTACGTCAGTACGAGGAAGCTCACGGCGAGCGCGATGAGCGCCATGACGCCCCGCATCCGGCCGACGACCACGACCGCGACGGCGAAGATGCCGGCGAGCAGTGCCAGCGGCAGCTTGCGGTTCACATCGGTCACCGAGTACTGCAGGTCGTGCGGTGCGTCAGGGGCGTACGCCACCACCACGCCCTGTCCCTGGTGCAGTTGGCGCGGCGCGTCCGGCTGCACGATCTCGACGAACCTGCGTCCCTTGTCCGGGCCGCTGGTGACCTCGACCGTCGCCTTCTCGCACTGCCCCTGCTGGGCGTTGACGGCCTCGCGCCCCTCCGGGGTCGAGGTGTCGCCGGTCGGCGGGACCTGGGCGGCGTTCACGTCCTTGCAGTCGACGCGCTCGACGGCGACGACCTCTCCCTGCTCGGTCTGCCGGTCGAAGCCGACGCCGGTGCGCTCGTGCGCCGGGGTGCCGCCCGGCCACAGGACCGCGAGCCCGACGACGACGGCGGCGGCGAAGGGGATCAGGATCGCGGCGATGACCTTCCGCAGATGCCGGGAGACCGGGGCGGCGGGCCCGTGGCTGTGGCTGTGTCCGTGCCCGCCGCCGCCCCCTCCTCCGGCTCCGTTTCCGTGGCCGTGTCCGTGGCCGTGTCCGGAATCGTGGGCATGGGGGTGGTCGTGGCCGTGTGGCTGGAGGGGCTGCTGGGGGGAAGTCACCGGCCGATCATCGCAAGAACGACGGGGGCCCACTGTTCAGCACGCCAGGGAGGACGCTAGCGTGGTGGCACCTTTGCACACGCGGGAGCTCGGAGCACCGGGCTGAGAGGGCGCTGATCACCGTACGCGCGTACGGGAAGAGGCTGCGCCGACCGCCGAACCTGTTACCGGGTAATGCCGGCGTAGGGAGATCGGTCTCATGACCATTCAGGATGCACGCACGCCTGCCTCCGACCAGAACCAGGCCGACGGGCAGGAGCGCACGCCGGGCTGGCACAAGGGGTACGTCCAGGGCTCACGCCCCGACCTCCGGGTGCCCGTCCGCCAGGTGCACCTCACCAACGGCAAGGACGTCACGCTGTACGACACGTCCGGCCCGTACACCGACCCCGCCATCGACACCGATGTCCGGCGGGGCCTTCCCCCGCTGCGCGAGAACTGGATCATCGCGCGCGGTGACACCGAGGAGTACGCGGGCCGTCCGGTCCGCCCCGAGGACGACGGCATCAAGCACACCTCCCCGCGCGGCGGTGGGCTGAAGAACCTCGACGCCGTCTTCCCCGGCCGTCCCCGCCTGCCGCGCCGCGGCCGTGACGGCCAGGCGGTGACCCAGCTCGCGTACGCCCGCCGGGGCGAGATCACCCCGGAGATGGAGTACGTCGCGATCCGCGAGAACGTCTCCCCCGAGGTCGTGCGGGAGGAGATCGCCGCGGGCCGCGCCGTGCTGCCGGCGAACGTGAACCACCCGGAGATCGAGCCGATGATCATCGGCAAGCGGTTCCTGGTGAAGGTCAACGCCAACATCGGCAACTCCGCCGTCACCTCCTCCATCGAGGAGGAGGTGGAGAAGATGACCTGGGCGACCAAGTGGGGCGCCGACACGGTCATGGACCTGTCCACCGGCCGCAACATCCACACCACCCGCGAGTGGGTGCTGCGCAACTCCCCCGTGCCGATCGGCACCGTGCCGCTCTACCAGGCCCTGGAGAAGGTCGACGGCAAGGCCGAGGAGCTGACCTGGGAGATCTACAAGGACACGGTCATCGAGCAGGCCGAGCAGGGCGTCGACTACATGACGGTGCACGCCGGCGTGCTCCTGCCGTACGTGCCGCTCACCGCGCGCCGCAAGACCGGCATCGTCTCGCGCGGCGGCTCGATCATGGCCGCCTGGTGCCTGGCGCACCACAAGGAGAACTTCCTCTACACGAACTTCGAGGAGCTCTGCGAGATCCTGGCGGCGTACGACGTCACCTACTCGCTCGGCGACGGCCTGCGCCCCGGCTCGATCGCGGACGCCAACGACGAGGCGCAGTTCGCGGAGCTGCGCACGCTCGGCGAGCTGAACACGATCGCGAAGCGCCACAACGTGCAGACGATGATCGAGGGCCCGGGCCACGTCCCGATGCACAAGATCAAGGAGAACATCGACCTCCAGCAGGAGATCTGCGAGGAGGCGCCGTTCTACACGCTCGGCCCGCTGACCACGGACGTCGCGCCCGCCTACGACCACATCACCTCCGGCATCGGCGCCGCGATGATCGCCTGGTGGGGCACGGCGATGCTCTGCTACGTCACGCCCAAGGAGCACCTGGGCCTGCCGAACAAGGACGACGTGAAGACGGGCGTCATCACGTACAAGATCGCGGCGCACGCCGCGGACCTCGCCAAGGGGCACCCGGGTGCGCAGGAGTGGGACGACGCGCTCTCGGACGCGCGGTTCGAGTTCCGCTGGGAGGACCAGTTCAACCTGGCCCTCGACCCGGACACCGCACGGGAGTTCCACGACGAGACGCTGCCGGCGGAGCCCGCGAAGACCGCGCACTTCTGCTCGATGTGCGGTCCGAAGTTCTGCTCGATGAAGATCTCCCAGGACATCCGGCGCGAGCACGGCGGCACGCAGCAGGAGATCGAGGCCGGCATGGCGGAGAAGTCGAAGGAGTTCGCGGCGAGCGGCAACCGCGTCTACCTGCCGCTGGCCGAGTAGTCCCCGCGCCGTCGTCCCTCAGGCCGAGTGGTCCCCGGGCCTCGTCCCTCAGGCCGAGTGGTCCCCGGGCCTCGTCCCTCAGGCCGAGTGGTCCCCGGGCCTCGTCCCTCAGGCCGAGTGGTCCCCGGGCCGTCGTTCCTCAGGGCGCCGTCGGGTCCGGTGGCGTCGCCGCGGCGAGGGCGTCGCGGAGGAAGGGGAGGATGCCGCGCTCCAGGAGGGCGTGGCGCCAGGCCTCCCTGGCGAGGGAGAGTTCGTCGTCGGCCGTGGCGGTTCCGTCCGCCGCGGCCGGCCTGTTGCGCAGGGCGGTCACGAGCAGGCCGATGCCCGCGGAGAGCAGGCCGACGGCGGCGAGGGCGGCGAAGACGAGGCCTGCCGTCAGCAGGGTCCCGCCGAACACCACGGTGGGCGCGAGGGCGTGCAGGACCCCGCCGACCAGCAGGAATATCGCGGCGGCGGTGCCCGCGAGGACGGGCAGCAGCACGGTGACGACGGCGACGACGCCGGCACCCGCGCCGGTGTCCGTGCCCTGCTCCGCTTCGGGCCTCCGGGCCCCGAGGGCCGCCCGGTTCTGCTCGCGGACCTTCACGAAGTGGTCGTACTCCAGGGCCGCGGCGGTGGTGACGAGCGCTGTCGCGTTCATCGTCATGGCGCGCAGCTGCGCGACCGTGAGCCTCGTTCCGACTCCGGCGAGATCCGGACGTGAGTGGGCGGTGCTCAGTGCGTCGTCGAGGACCCGCTCGTACTCGGCGCGGTCCTCGGTCAGCAGGTGCGGAGCCACGTTCATGTGCATCCCCCGATGCTCCGTAGGCCCGGATCAGCCGTGGGGAACGGTCGGTCGGGCGGAAACGGAGGAGAGCCTGCTACGGATGACCCGATGGTATTGCGGTGACACCGCGCCCTGACAGGGTCTTTCCGGAAATCGCCTTCCCCGGATGCGCAGCGTTATGCGTCAGTCGTTCAGGGGGAGTTGGACGACCAGTAGCTTTCCGGCCATGGTCACTCCACCGTCCATGGCGATCGCGAGACCGTCGGCGTACACGTGCGGTCCGTCGACGACCGGGCCCGCGCCGTCCTCGCCGTCCTCGGCGCCGACCTGGCCGAGGAGGTACGGGATGGGGCTGTGGCCGTGCACGATCCGGCGGCCGCCGTAGGTGGAGAGCAGCTCCTGGACGGCCTGCGGGCCGCCGTCGTCGCGGAACGCGAAGCGCTTGGTGAACTTCCGGAAGAGGTCCCAGACCTCGTCGGCGTCGTTCCGGTTGAGGATCTCGTGGACCGTGTCGTTGACGTCCTCGATGGTCTGGCCGTATTCGAGGTACGCGGTGGTGTCGGAGTGCACGAGGAGGTGGTCGTCCTCGCGCACCACGGCGTCGAGCCGGGACATCCACTGGAGGTGGACGTCCTGGAGCCGGTCCATGTCGTGCTTCTGGCCGCCGTTGAGCAGCCAGGCGGCCTGGAAGGTGGCGGTGCCCGCGCCGGAGTTGACGGGGGTGTCGCCGAAGCGTTTGGCGCCGATCAGCAGCAGTTCGTGGTTGCCCATGAGGGCCTTGCAGTAGCCGCCGGCGGCGGCGGCCTCGGCGGAGAGGCGCATGACGAGGTCGATGACGCCGATGCCGTCGGGGCCGCGGTCGGTGAAGTCGCCGAGGAACCAGAGCCGGGCGTTGCCCGCGGCCCAGCCGCCGTTCTCGTCGATGAGGCCCTGGGCGCGCAGGGCGGCCAGGAGTTCGTCGAGGTAGCCGTGGACGTCGCCGACGACGTAGAGGGGGCCGGGTCCGTCGCCGTTCGCGGGCTCCGGGGCGGGGGCCGGCTCGGGGGTGACGGAGACCTGGACGGTGTCGCCGCGGTTGATGACGGGGAGGTCGCGCTCGGTCGGGGTGTAGCCCTCGGGCGGCTCGCCGCCGGGGAAGGCGTTGCCCGGGTGGCCGGTGGCGACGGAGACGATGGAGGAGCCGGCCGGGGCGGCGGCGTACGCCGGGGCGAGCCGGTGCCCCAGGTGGAGGGTCGGGTCGGCGGGCATGGCGGCGGGCGCGGCCTGCGGCGGTGCGGGCGCGTCGGGCGGAGCCGGAGGCGCGGTGGGCGGGAGCGGTGCGGCGGCTTGCGGTGCGGGGGCCTGCGGTGCGGCCGGCGGGGCCGGGGGCGCCTCCTCGGTCGGAGGGGCTTCGGCCGGGAGGGCCTCGGCCGGCGGGGTCGGCATCGGGACGGCCTCGACCGGCGAGGGGGCGACCGGCGGGAGGTGTTCGGCGGGTGCCGGGTACGCGGGGGGAGTGAGGCGCTCGACCGGAGCGGGCTCGACCGGCGGAGCCGTCGGCGGCGTCTCCGGGGACGGCGGCTCGGCGGCGTGGCCCTGCACGGGCACGCGGGCGTACGGCGGTACGCGGAAGTCACGCAATGTCGCCGTGCGCACCACGGGCTCCTGACCGGCCCCCTGAGTCATCGACCCCTCCACCACCGTCGCGATGCCCTGCACATCGCGGACCGGCCTGGTCGGGGTGGTCCGCGGTGTCGTCCGCCCATCATAGGAATGAGGGCCCTTCCGTGTGACGCACCAGGGGTGGTGAATCCGGGTTCACTCCGGGTTAGCCGATTGTTTCGCCCGAATTGTGAAGGTCCAGTCCAGGGGTGAGCCCGGTGCGGTGATCGGTTTCGCCGTCCCTGCCCACGGGCAGGGGCGGGGACGGCGGTGCGAATGACGGCGGGTTCGGGCGCCGCCGCCCGTGGGGTCAGTCCTTGGCCGGCGAGCGTGGCGGGCTGACCGTGGTGCGCGGCGGACGTCGCTGCGAGGAGGTGCGGACGATGAGTTCGGTCGGTATCACCTGCTCGATCGGACCGTCGGTGTCGACCCCTTCGATGGCGTCGATGAGGAGCTGGACGACGGCCGTGCCGATCCGGCGCGGCTTGAGCGAGAGCGTGGTGATGGGCGGTTCGGTGGTGGCGTAGACGGTCGACTCGCTGCAGCAGACCAGCAGCAGGTCGTCCGGGACGCGCAGTCCGTAGCGGCGGGCGGCCGCGAGGAGGTCGGTTCCGTTGGGGTCGAAGAGGCCGTACACGGCGTCGGGGCGGTCCGGGCGGGCGAGCAGCCGGTCGGCCGCGACGGCGCCCGCGCACGGGTCGTGCGCCGGGTAGGCCTCGTAGACGGGGTCCTGGCCCACCCGTTCGCACCAGTTGAGGTACGCGGTGGTGGACAGACGGGTGTACGTGTCGGTGGTGGTTCCGGTGAGGAGGCCGATCCGGCGGGCGCCGGCGTCGGCGAGGTGGTCGAGCAGGTCGAGGACGGCGGCTTCGTGGTCGTTGTCGACCCAGGCGGTGACCGGAAGGGTGCCGGCGGGGCGTCCGTCGGAGACGACGGGCAGGCCCTGGCGGACCAGTTCGGTGACGACCGGGTCGTGGTCGGAGGGGTCGATGACGACGGTGCCGTCGAGGGCGACGTTCGACCAGACGTCATGGCGGGAGGTGGCGGGGAGGATGACCAGGGCGTAGCCCCGGGCGAGCGCCGCCGATGTGGCTGCTCTGGCCATCTCCGCGAAGTACGCGAATTCGGTGAAGGTGAAAGGTTCATCCCCGTACGTGGTCACGGTCAGGCCGATGAGTCCCGACTTGCCGGTACGGAGCGTGCGGGCCGCCGCGGATGGGCGGTAGCCCAGCCTGTCGGCGACCTCGCGGACGTGGCGGCGGGTGGCGTCCGGGAGTCGGCCCTTGCCGTTGAGCGCGTCGGAGACAGTCGTGATGGAGACCCCGGCGGCGGCGGCCACGTCCCGGATGCCTGCCCGGCCCTGCCGGCTTCCCCGGGTCTGTGCCCGGCTCACCTGGTGCTTCCCTGCTGCTGTCATGGCGAGCCGATAGTAGGGCGATGAGGGGAGGTCGGGACGGTCGCATATGCAGGCGTTGACAGGCACGTTTCTGCATGATCGAAGAAGCTCAAGATGCCCTAAATCAAAGGTAGTTAGGTTCATTGACGTGTGATCCATGCCCATCGAGCGGTGTAGGCCTGGCGTGGGGGCGAGGTCTCGAAGAGGTCTCAACTCACCTCTACGGGGGATGCGCGCCACGGCGCCCGCCACCGGCGCACGCCACCCTGTCGCGCGCCCCTCTCTGCCGGGGGCGCGAGGGGGGCCTCGCCCACAGCGTGTCCCTCCTGTTGTCCACAGCCCATTCGCAGCAGCGGCGAATCCTCTTAAGGTGAGGAGTATTGGCGGTACGGACGGTCGAGGAGGCCACACTGTGAGCGAGACCAGCGGGACGAGCACCGGCAGCCCCAAGCTGCGCGCCGAGCTGGACGGCGTCCCCACCTACAAGCCGGGCAAGCCGGCCGCCGCGGGCGGTCCCGTGGCCTTCAAGCTGTCCTCCAACGAGAACCCCTACCCGCCGCTGCCGGGGGTCATGGAGAGCACGCTGGCCGCCGCCGCGAACTTCAACCGCTACCCCGACATGGCCTGCACCGGCCTGACGGAGGAGCTGGCGAACCGCTTCGGCGTGCCCGTCTCCCACCTGGCCACCGGCACCGGCTCGGTCGGCGTCGCGCAGTCGCTGCTCCAGGCCACCTCGGGCCCGGGCGACGAGGTGATCTACGCCTGGCGCTCCTTCGAGGCGTACCCGATCATCACGCAGATCAGCGGGGCCACCTCCGTGCAGGTGCCGCTGACCGAGGGCGAGGTGCACGACCTCGACGCGATGGCCGAGGCGATCACCGAGCGGACCCGGCTGATCTTCGTCTGCAACCCCAACAACCCCACGGGCACCGCCGTGCGCCGGGCGGAGCTGGAGCGCTTCCTGGACCGGGTTCCCTCCGACGTCCTCGTCGTGATCGACGAGGCCTACCGGGAGTTCGTCCGCGACAACGACATCCCGGACGGCATCGAGCTCTACCGGGACCGGCCCAACGTCGCCGTGCTGCGCACCTTCTCCAAGGCGTACGGCCTGGCGGGGCTGCGGGTCGGCTTCGCGATCGCCCACGAGCCGGTGGCGGCGGCGCTGCGCAAGACGGCGGTGCCGTTCGGCGTGAGCCAGCTGGCGCAGGACGCGGCGGTGGCCTCGCTGCGGGCCGAGGACGAACTGCTCGGGCGGGTCGGCTCGCTGGTGGCGGAGCGCGAGCGGGTCCACGCGGGGCTCGTGGCCCAGGGGTGGACCGTGCCGGACACCCAGGCCAACTTCGTCTGGCTGCGGCTGGGCGAGCGGACCATGGAGTTCGCGGCGGAGTGCGAGCGGCACGGTGTGGTGGTGCGGCCGTTCGCGGGCGAGGGCGTGCGCGTCACGATCGGTGAGTGCGAGGCCAACGACCTGTTCCTGAAGGCGGCGGAGGGCTTCCGCAAGGAGGGCTGAGCGGGCCGATCAGCCCGTGACGAGTTCGACGCGGATCGGGTCGCCGTCCCTGACGCCGGCCAGGATCCGCGGATCGTCGTCGAGCGCGCCCAGCAGATTGCAGGGGCTCGCCAGCCGGCATTCGTCGCCCCGCGAGATCGGGGTGGGGCCGTAGGGGAGGGCGAGCGCGTCGCCCTCCGTCCAGAAGGCCACGGTGCCGGGTTCGACGACCTGGCGCGCGCCGTCCTCCACCGAGGTGGAGACCGGCGTGTCGAAGTAGACCTCCTCGCCCCAGGTGCGGGCGGTGGAGGAGAACGGGAGGGCTCCCGCGAGCGCCTTGCTCGTGGGGGTCTCCTCAAGGGTGGCCGTGGTGTGTCCGGCCGGCCAGATGATGCGTATCCGAAGGGTCATGCCCCAGATTCAACAATATGTTGAAGGTCCTGGGAAGAGATCACCTTCGGTGGTGGGCCCCCCGATCGGCGGTACGGATTTCGTATGAGTCATAATGCTTGTGAATGTGAACGCGTTCACAAGCGTGTCCTGCTTCCTCCCGCTTTGGGTGGAACCCGCCAGGCAGACTGCCCGCTGTGACCCACGTCGACGTAAGGAGAAGACGACGTGAACCTAGCTTTGGCGCCGGAGACATTGGCGCGCTGGCAGTTCGGCATCACCACCGTCTACCACTTCCTGTTCGTACCCCTGACGATCTCGCTCGCCGCGCTCACCGCCGGCATCCAGACCGCTTGGGTCCGCACGGGCAAGGAGAAGTACCTCAGGGCGACGAAGTTCTGGGGCAAGCTCTTCCTGATCAACATCGCCATGGGCGTGGTCACCGGAATCGTGCAGGAGTTCCAGTTCGGCATGAACTGGTCCGACTACTCCCGATTCGTCGGCGACATCTTCGGTGCCCCGCTCGCCTTCGAGGCGCTCATCGCCTTCTTCTTCGAGTCGACCTTCATCGGTCTGTGGATCTTCGGCTGGGACAAGCTGCCGAAGAAGATCCACCTCGCCTGCATCTGGATGGTGTCGATCGGCACGATCCTCTCCGCGTACTTCATCCTGGCGGCCAACTCCTGGATGCAGCACCCCGTGGGCTACCGCATCGACAAGGAGCGAGGCCGGGCGGAGCTCACCGACTTCTGGCAGGTCCTCACCCAGAACACCGCGCTCACCCAGTTCTTCCACACGATGACGGCGGCGTTCCTGGTCGGCGGTGCGTTCATGGTGGGCATCTCCGCGTTCCACCTGGCGCGCAAGAAGCACGTCCCGATCATGCGGACCTCGCTGCGGCTCGGCCTGATCACCCTGATCATCGCCGGTCTCGGCACCGCCATCAGCGGTGACCTGCTCGGCAAGGTCATGTTCAAGCAGCAGCCGATGAAGATGGCCGCCGCCGAGGCGCTCTGGGACGGCGAGGCGCCCGCACCCTTCTCGGTCTTCGCCTACGGCGACGTCGAGAAGGGCCACAACACGGTCGCCATAGAGGTCCCGGGCCTGCTGTCCTTCCTCGCGAACGACGACTTCAGCTCGTACGTCCCCGGCATCAACGACGTGAACAAGGCCGAGCAGGAGAAGTTCGGGCCCGGCGACTACCGGCCCAACATCCCCGTCGCCTACTGGGGCTTCCGCTGGATGATCGGCTTCGGCATGGCCTCGCTGGGCATCGGCATGCTCGGCCTCTGGCTGACCCGGAAAAAGTTCATGCTGGCACCGGGGCTTCGGACCGGTGAGGACGAGGTGCCGAACCTGGTCCTGTTCAAGCGGAAGGCGCTCAGCCCCCGCCTGGGCACGTGGTACTGGATCGTCGCCCTGTGGACGATGGCGTTCCCGCTGATCGCCAACTCCTGGGGCTGGATCTTCACCGAGATGGGCCGTCAGCCCTGGGTCGTCTACGGCGTGCTGCGCACCCGCGACGCGGTCTCCCCCGGCGTCTCCCAGGGCGAGGTGCTCACCTCGATGATCGTCTTCACCACTCTCTACGCGATTCTCGCCGTCATCGAGGTCAAGCTCCTCGTCAAGTACGTCAAGGCGGGACCGCCGGAGCTCACCGAGGACGACCTCAACCCGCCCACCAAGATCGGCGGGGACTCCCGTGACCCCGACCGGCCCATGGCCTTCTCGTACTGAGGCTGAGGAGATCGAGGCATGGAACTCCACGACGTCTGGTTCGTACTCATCGCCGTCCTCTGGACCGGCTACTTCTTCCTCGAAGGCTTCGACTTCGGGATCGGAGTCCTGACCAAGCTGCTCGCCCGTGACCGGGCCGAGAAGCGGGTCCTCATCAACACCATCGGACCCGTCTGGGACGGCAACGAGGTGTGGCTGCTCACCGCCGGCGGTGCGACCTTCGCCGCGTTCCCCGAGTGGTACGCGACGCTGTTCTCCGGCTTCTACCTGCCCCTGCTGGTCATCCTGGTCTGCCTGATCGTCCGGGGCGTCGCCTTCGAGTACCGGGTGAAGCGGCCCGAGGAGAACTGGCAGCGCAACTGGGAGCAGGCCATCTTCTGGACCTCGCTGATCCCCGCGTTCCTCTGGGGCGTGGCCTTCGGCAACATCGTCCGGGGCGTGAAGATCGACGCCGACATGGAGTACGTCGGCACCCTCGGGGACCTGCTCAACCCGTACGCGCTCCTCGGTGGCCTGGTCACGCTCACCCTCTTCACCTTCCACGGTGCGGTCTTCGCCGCGCTCAAGACGGTCGGGGACATCCGGGGCCGGGCGCGGGCGCTCGCGCTCAAGCTGGGCCTGGTCACGGCCGTGCTCGCCCTGGGCTTCCTGACCTGGACCCAGGCCGACAAGGGGGACGGCTGGAGCCTCGCGGCGATGCTGGTCGCCGTGGTGGCGCTGGTCGGCGCCATCGCCGCCATCAAGGCGGGGCGCGAGGGCTGGTCGTTCGCGCTCTCGGGCGTGACGATCGCCGCCGCCGTGGCGATGCTCTTCCTGGCGCTCTTCCCGAACGTCATGCCGTCTTCACTCGACCCCGAGTGGAGCCTTACCGTGACGAACGCGTCCTCCAGCCCGTACACGCTCAAGATCATGACCTGGTGTGCGGCGATCGCGACCCCGCTGGTGCTGCTCTACCAGGGCTGGACCTACTGGGTGTTCCGCAAGCGCATCGGTACGCAGCACATCGCCGACGCTCACTAGTCGCCACTCGGCCGCCGACGCCACCCGTCGGCACTCGGCGGCCGACGCTCTTCAGAGGGGCATGTTTCACGTGAAACCGATCGACCCGCGCCTGCTCCGGTACGCCAGGGCCACCCGTCTCTTCCTGAGTGCGGTGGTCGTGCTCGGCGTCGTCGGAGCGGTGCTGGTCATCGCCCAGGCGATGCTCATCGCCGAGATCGTGGTGGGGGCCTTCCAGCAGGCCCGGTCGGTCGCCGATCTGACCACGCCCCTGCTGCTGCTCGCCGGAGTCGCGGTGGCGCGGGGGCTGGTCTCCTGGCTGACCGAGCTCGCCGCCCACCGGGCGAGCGCGGCGGTCAAGTCCGAACTGCGCGGCCGGCTCCTCGGCCGCGCGGCCGCGCTCGGGCCGGGGTGGCTGAGCGGCCAGAAGGCCGGTTCGCTGATCGCCCTCGCCACGCGGGGCGTGGACGCCCTCGACGACTACTTCGCCCGCTACCTGCCGCAGCTGGGCCTCGCGGTGGTCGTGCCGGTGGCGGTCCTGGCCCGGATCGTCACCGAGGACTGGGTCTCGGCGGCGATCATCGTGGTCACGCTGCCGCTCATCCCGGTCTTCATGATCCTCATCGGCTGGTACACCCAGGCCCGGATGGACCGGCAGTGGAAGCTGCTCTCGCGGCTCTCCGGCCACTTCCTGGACGTGGTGGCCGGACTGCCCACGCTCAAGATCTTCGGTCGGGCGAAGGCCCAGGCCGAGTCGATCCGCGCGATCACCTCGGAGTACCGCCGGGCGACGATGCGCACGCTGCGGATCGCCTTCCTCTCCTCCTTCGCCCTGGAACTCCTGGCGACCCTGTCGGTCGCGCTCGTCGCCGTGACCATCGGCATGCGGCTCGTCCACGGTGAACTCGATCTGTACACCGGGCTCGTCGTCCTGATCCTGGCGCCCGAGGCGTACCTCCCGCTGCGGCAGGTGGGGGCGCAGTACCACGCGGCGGCGGAGGGACTCGCGGCGGCGGAGGAGATCTTCGAGGTGCTCGAAGCCCCGGTGCGGGGCGGCGGTACGGGGCCGGTCCCGGACTCCGTGCGACTTGAGCTCGACGGCGTGACCGTCCGTCACGCGGGGCGCGCCGAGCCCTCGCTCGACGCGGCGACACTGACGGTCGAGCCGGGCGAGACGGTGGCCCTGGTCGGGCCGAGCGGGGCCGGGAAGTCGACGATGCTCGACGTGGTGCTGGGGTTCGCCGTTCCGGAGGAGGGCGGTTCGGTACGGGTCGGGGGCGTCGATCTGGGATCGCTGGACGTGGAGAAGTGGCGGTCCCGGATCGCCTGGGTCCCGCAGCGCCCGTACCTCTTCGCGGGGACGATCGCCGAGAACGTACGGCTCGCCCGCCCGGACGCCTCCGACGAGGCGGTACGGGACGCCCTGCGGGACGCCGGGGCGGACGGGTTCGTCGCGGGGCTGCCGCGGGGGCTCGACACGGTCCTCGGCGAGGACGGGGCGGGACTCTCCGCGGGGCAGCGGCAGCGGCTGGCGCTCGCGCGGGCGTTCCTGGCGGATCGGCCCCTGTTGTTGCTGGACGAGCCGACGGCGGGGTTGGACGGTGCGACGGAGGCGGGGGTCGTGGGGGCGGTCCGTCGCCTGGCGGCGGGGCGGACGGTGCTGTTGGTCGTGCACCGGCCGGCACTGCTCGCGGTGGCCGACCGGGTGGTGACGCTCGGGAACGCCGCTCCAGGTGTGAGTCCCGGGGGCGCGGGCGCGACGGAGGGCGACGGGTCTGCCGGGGCGTCGTACCCACCCGTTCCGCCCCTGGCGGAACGCATGCCCCCAACGGGTCCGGAACGGACGCCCGCACGTCGTGGGGCGGTGCTCGCGCGGGTGCGGGCCATGGCCGGGGCGCTCAAGGGGCGGCTGGTGTCGGCGCTGGTGCTCGGCGGGCTGGCGCTCGGATCCGCTGTGGGGCTCATGGCCGTGTCCGGGTGGCTCATCTCCCGGGCCTCCGAGCAGCCGCCCGTGCTCTATCTGATGATGGCCGTCACCGCCACGCGCGCCTTCGGCATCGGACGGGCCGTCTTCCGGTACGCCGAGCGGCTCGTCTCGCACGACGCCGTCCTGCGGATGCTCGCCGACCTGCGGGTCTCCGTCTACCGGCGCCTGGAGCGGATCGCCCCGGCCGGACTGCGCCGCACCCGGCGCGGTGACCTCCTCGCGCGGCTGGTCCATGACGTCGACGCCCTCCAGGACTACTGGCTGCGCTGGCTGCTGCCGGTGGGCGCCGCGCTCCTCGTGGGCGTCGCCTCCGCCGGGTTCACCGCCTGGATGCTGCCCGAGGCCGGGGCCGTCCTCGCCGTCGGCCTGCTGGTCGCGGGCGTCGCCGTGCCGGCCGTCGGCGGGGCCCTCGCCCGCCGGGCCGAGCGGCGGCTCGCCCCCGCGCGCGGCACCTTGGCGACCGCCGTGGCCGACCTGCTGCGCGGCTGCGCCGAACTGACCGTCGCCGGTGCGCTCAGGGAGCGGATCGAACGGACGCGGGACGCCGACCGCGCCCTCACCTCCATCGCCTCCCGACAGGCCGCCGCCACCGCGCTCGGCGCCGGCCTCTCGGCCCTGGTCTGCGGCCTGACGGTCGCGGCCGCCGCCCTCGTCGGCGTCCAGGCCGTACGGGACGGCCGGCTCGACGGGGTGGCCCTCGCCGTGATCGTCCTGACGCCGCTCGCCGCCTTCGAGGCCGTCACCGGCCTGCCGCTCGCCGTGCAGTACCGACAGCGGATCAAGCGCAGCGCCGAGCGGGTCTTCGAGGTGCTCGACGCCCCCGTCCCCGTACACGAGCCGGAGACGCCCGCCGCTCCCCCGGCGGACCCGTTCCCGCTGGAGCTGGCCGGGCTCTCGGCCCGGCACCCCGGACAGGAGCGGCTCGCGCTCGACGGCTTCGGGCTCACCCTGGAGGCCGGACGCAGGGTCGCGGTCGTCGGCACCTCCGGCTCCGGCAAGACCACGCTCGCCCAGGTGCTGCTGCGGTTCCTGGACGTGGAGCACGGAACGTACCGGATCGGCGGCGTACCGGCCGGGGAACTCGACGGCGACGCGGTCCGGCGGTTCGTCGGGCTCTGCGCCCAGGACGCCCACCTCTTCGACAGCTCCGTCCGCGAGAACCTGCGGCTCGCCAAGGTCGGCGCGGACGACGAGGAGCTGCGCGAGGCACTGTGCCGGGCCCGGCTGCTCGACTGGGTCGACGGACTGCCCGCCGGACTCGACACGCTCGTGGGCGAACACGGCTCCCGGCTGTCCGGCGGACAGCGGCAGCGCCTCGCGCTCGCCCGGGCCCTCCTCGCCGACTTCCCGGTCCTCGTCCTCGACGAGCCCGCCGAGCACCTGGACCTGGCCACGGCCGACGCGCTCACCGACGATCTGCTCCGGGCCACCGAGGGCCGTACCACCGTCCTCATCACCCACCGGCTGCACGGTCTCGACGCCGTCGACGAGGTGGTGGTCCTCGACGAGGGCCGGACCGTGCAGCGCGGCCCGTACGCCGAGCTCGCGGTGGCGGACGGTCCGCTGCGGCGGATGCTGGAGCAGGAGCGGGAGACCGATCTGCTCGTCGCCTCGGCGGCGAGCGGTACGGGGGACGACCGGTAAGGGGAGGCCGGTACGGGGGTGGCTGGTAAGGGAGCGGGCGGTAAGAGACGACCGGTAAGGGAGCGGGCGGTAAGGGGTGGCCGGCAAGGGAGCGGGCGGTAAAGGGAGGCCGGCAAGGGGGCGGTCGGTAAAGGGAGGCCGACTTTTCTCGCCAAATGGGGCTTACTAGGCTCAAGGTCATGACCGCCGCCGCGTCCGACGCCCCGGACCCCCTGGAAGCCGCCACCCGGGCCGCCCGCAGTCTCCAGGGCCTGTCCACGGAGCTCACCGCCCGCGTGCCGCAGCTCCTGGAGGCCATGCGCTCGGTCGGCACCGGGCTCGAACTCCACTCCACCCTCGACCGGATCTGCGAGACCGCCGCCGAACTCGCCGACGCCCGGTACGCCGCGATCGGCGTCGTCGACGAGGAGGGCGAGGGCCTCTCCGACTTCGTCACCTTCGGCGTCGGCGAGGACGTGGTCCGCCGGATCGGACACCGCCCCGACGGCCACGCGGGGCTGCTCGGCGCGCTGATCCGCGACCCGCAGACCATCCGCCTCGCCGATCTGTCCACCGACCCGCGCGCGGCGGGCTTCCCGCCGGGACATCCGCCGATGCGGACCTTCCTCGGTGTCCCCATCCGGGTCCAGGGCGAGATCTTCGGCAACCTCTACCTCGCGGAGAAGCACGGCGGCGGCGAGTTCAACGACTACGACGTGCACATGGTCCGGGTCCTCGCCACCGAGGCCGGCATCGCGATCGGCAACGCCCGCCTGTACGAGGCGGCCCGGCAGCGCGAACGGTGGATCGACGGCTCGGTCGCCGTCACCACCGCCCTGCTCTCCGGCGGCGACGCGGAGGACGCCCTCACGGTCGTCGCCGAGCAGGCCCGCAGGCTCGCCGACGCGGACGCCGGGATCGTGCTGCTGCCCGCCGAGGAGGGCGGCCTGGAGATCGTCGCCGTCTCCTCGCCCTGGGCCACGAAGTCGCTGGGCATGGTGATCCCGCCCGAGAGCGCCGTCGTGAAGGAGGTCCTGGAGGGCGAGGCCGTCTTCGTGGCCGACGCCTCGACCGACCCGCGCATGATCAGCCGACTGACGTCCTCGTACGGGCCGAGCATGATCCTGCCGCTGCAGAGCGGCGGACGGGTCCTCGGCGCGCTCGCCACGCCCCGGGTGCGCGGCGCCCGGCAGTTCACGGAGGCCGAGCGGACGCTCGCCACCCAGTTCGCCTCGCAGGCGGCCCTCGCCCTGATGATGGCCGACGCGCAGCGCGACCGGGAGCGCCTCGCCGTCTTCGAGGACCGCGACCGGATCGCCCGCGACCTGCACGACCTGGTCATCCAGCGGCTCTTCGCCACCGGCATGATGCTGGAGAGCGCCCAGCGCAGGTCGATCGTGCCGGCCGTGCGGGAGGGCGTGGGCAAGGCCGTGGACGAGCTGGACGTGACCATCCAGGAGATCCGTACGGCGATCTTCGCGCTCCAGCAGGGCCCCACCGAGGCGCCTTCGGGGCTGCGCACCCGTGTCCTGCGGGAGATCAACATGGCGGCGGTGCCGCTCGGCTTCAAGCCCGCGCACCGCTTCCTCGGCGCGGTCGACTCGACGGTCGGCGAGCTCACCGGCAAGAACCTCGTCGCCGCCCTGCGCGAAGCGCTCTCGAACGCGTTCCGGCACGCGGGGGCGAGCCGCATCGAGGTCGTCGTCGACGCCGGTGTCACCCTGCCGGACGGCTCCGCCGGGGTGCGCCTCTCGGTCGCCGACGACGGCGTCGGCATCCCGGCGGGCGGGCGGCGCAGCGGCCTGCGCAATCTGGCGCGCCGGGCCGAGTCGCTGGGCGGCGCGAGCTGGTGCGGACCGGGCCTGGGCGAGGACGGCGGCGGGACGACGGTGGTGTGGGAGGCACCGCTCTAGCCTGCGGCGCTGCGGCGGGGGGCTCTGCGGCGGGGCCCGGGAGGCGCTGCTCCACCACGCGGATCTGTGCCGGGGCGGTGGCACGCCGGGCCGTGGCCGGGAACGTGCCGTTGCGGCCCCTCGTCCCCCGGTGCCGTTCTAGTCGGCGGTCTCCCCGGCCTGGGCGGCGGTCTGCCCGGCGGCGAGCGCTTCGGTGACGAGTCGTTCGATGACGACGGCCACGCCGTCGTCGTTGTTGCCGAACGTGCGGCCCGAGGCGGCGGTGAAGACGTCCGGATGGGCGTTGCCCATGGCGAACGAGCGGCCCGCCCAGCTCAGCATCTCGATGTCGTTCGGCATGTCGCCGAAGGCGACGACCTCCTCGGCTGCGATGCCGCGCTCGGCGCAGCACAGGGCCAGGGTGGAGGCCTTCGAGACGCCGAGCGCGCTGATCTCGATGAGCGCGGTCGGGCTGGAGCGGGTGAAGGCGGCCAGGTCGCCCGCGGCCTCCCGTGCGAGCGCGAGGAACACGTCCGGGTCGAGCTCGGGGTGCTGGGCGAGCAGCTTGAGCACCGGGGCGGCCGAGCCGGGCTTCTCCTCGAAGAGGAGCTTCTCGGCGGTGGCGACGGTGGCGCCGGGGTCGAGGAAGAAGGGCGGGTACTGCGGCTCGTAGTGGATGCCGGTGGTGAGCTCGACGGCGAAGGACGTCCCCGGCGCGGCGGCGCGCAGGGCACGGACCACGTCGAGCGCGACCGGCCGCTCCAGCGGACGGACCTCCAGGAAGGTGCCCCCCGAGTGGAGGTCGACGACGGCGGCGCCGTTGGCGCAGATCGCCATGCCGTGGCCGTGGACGTGGTCACTGACGACGTCCATCCAGCGGGCGGGGCGGCCGGTGACGAAGAAGACCTCGATCCCGGCCTGCTCGGCGGCCGCGAGGGCGGCGACCGTGCGCGGGGACACGGACTTGTCGTCGCGCAGCAGGGTGCCGTCGAGGTCGGTGGCGATCAGCCGGGCCACCGGGGCGGAAGGGCGCGGGGAACGGGGAGAGGTCACCGCCCCATTCTTCCGCACCGGACGCACGGGCGTGCGAGGAGCCGCACATATGAGTGCGATGAGTGGGAGAAATCCCGCGGGCGGGCCCGCGGGGCGGTGTTCGTGGAGTGGTGTTCGTGGAGCGGTCTCAGTACGCGACCTCCACGACGGCCCGGTGGGCGCGGTGGTCGTCGACGTGGGTGAGCAGGTAGTGCGCGAGATCGGCGCGGGAGAGGGACTTCGGCCGTGCCAGAGGGGCGTTCTCCGCGGTCCGGTAGGTGCGGGTCAGCGGGCCGTCGGTCAGCATCGGGGGCCGGACCACCGTCCACACGGTGCCGTCGGCGGCGGGGGACCGTACGAAGCTCTCCATACGGGCCATGTCGGCGTAGCCGTGCCGGTAGAGCCGCTGGATCACGTACCGGGTGACGAGCCGCTGCGGCAGCGGCGTCTCCGGGGTGACCTCCAGGCCCGCGGACGAGAGGCAGAGCAGCCGGCCGACGCCGGAGGCGCGCATGGCCTCGACGATGTTCCGCGTGCCCTGCGAGTAGACGGTCGTGGGGTGCTTGCGGTCGGTGCTGCCGAGGCAGGAGAGGACGGCGTCGTGGCCGGCGACCGCCTCCCGCCAGGTCTCGGGAGCCAGCACGTCGCCGGGCAGGACGGTCAGGCCGGCCCCCGGGGCCGCGACGGGGACCCGGGCGGGGTCGCGGGCGACGGCCGTGACCCGGTGGCCGGCGTCGAGGGCCTGGGCCAGGAGCTGCGCGCCCGTACCGCCGGTGACGCCGAAGAGCAGGAGCCTCATGACGCCTCCGCAAGGGTGTCCACGAGGGCGACGGCGATCGCCCGCTGGCCGTCGAGGGTGAGGTGGACACCGTCGTCGAGGTGCAGACCGGTGGTGACCCGCCGGGCGTCGACCGTGAGTTCCGGGCGCCCGAGGAGGAAGTCGGCGACGCCGTCGACGTCCTCGCTCGTCCAGCCGATGCCGGCGCGCCGGAAGTGCGGATAGGAGTCGGCCCGCTCCTGGTCCACGGCGCTCGGGGTGAGCCAGATCCAGCGGTCGGGGCCGGGGAGCCCGTCGCGTTCGGCGAGGTCCCGCAGGGCGAGCAGGTTGCGCTCGGTCTCCGCCTCGCTGACCAGCCGGGTGCCGACGGCCCCCGCGCCGCGGCCGAGCCGCTGGGCGTCGTTCGCACCGAGCATGCACAGGATCCAGTCGGGGCGCAGGAAGCCGAGCCGGGGCAGCTGGGCGAGGGCCTGTGTGGTGGTGGAACCGGAGACGGCGAGGTTGACGAGCTCGACGCCGTCCGGGAGGAGGTGGCGCAGGATCGAGAACCAGGAGAGCCGGTCGGCGGTGGTGCTCTCGCCGAGGGCCACGACCCGCTGCCCCGGCCGGAAGGGCAGCCGGTCGGCGCGGGCGGCGAAGGCGGGGTCCTCGAGGAGTTCGGCCGCGGTGTCCCGGGTCTGTTCGTCGAGGCCGCGCAGGAGCGTCCGGTACGTCTCGGTGTCCAGGCCGAAGAGCTCGGCGAGGCGGGTGTCGGGCAGTTCGCCCAGGTAGTGGAGGGTCTTCTCGGGCTGCTGGAAGCGCACCAGCTTGTCCGTGAGGTTCTCGGCCATGTCAGTGCTCCTTGGAGGTGCGGCGGAGGGGCTCGGTGCGGGTGCGGCGCCGGGGCAGCAGGAAGCCGGCGGCGATCAGCCAGCCCAGGCAGGTGAAGCGGGCCAGCGGCAGCAGCAGGGCAGCGCCGTCGAGGAGCAGGGCGAGGGTCGAGAGTTCGGCGACCGCCGCCAGGACGAGGCCGGTCACGGCGAGCGCGCGGGGCAGCAGTCCGGCGAGGAGTCCGGGGACGGCGATCCCGGCCACCAGCAGGCCCAGCGTCACGACGTGCCCCGGGCCGCCGGTGGCGAAGGCCAGGTACTGCAGGGCCCGGACGAGCGGTGGGAGCTCCAGGACCTCCGTACGCGACAGGGTCCAGCCCACCAGGCCGCAGCAGGCCAGGAACCCGGCGGCGAGGAGGCCGCCGGCCAGGGCGATGGTCGCGCCGGGGGCGCGGACGCCGAGCCGGTGCAGCCGGGCCGAGACCGTGGCGGCGTAGACGGCCAGCGGGACCGAGGCCGCGAACTGGAGGGCGCCGGAGATCCGGACGGCGTCGGAGTGGGCGCGGAAGTACGCCACGATCTCGCCGGTCCCGCCGAAGGGGGAGGGGAAGGGGGTGCCGTCGGCGAGCACGGTGCCGAGCACCAGCCCCGCCAGGAACAGCCCGGTGAACACCACGGCGAGGACGCCGGGAGGGGGTCCTCCCTGCGCCTCCCGGCGGGTTCGGGGGGCCCGGAGGGCTTCGGTCGGCCGGGGGTCGGTCCGGCTCTCTGCTTCTGCTGCAGACACGGGTCCAGTCCGTTCTCTCATGAGAATAGTTCACAGCGGAGAATCATTCTTGTCGCGTACGATAGCCCCGTGAACAGTGACCGGCAACCAGTGGAAGAGCCCGGGGCGGCGGCGGGACCGCCGCCGCGCGGCGGAGCGTTTCTGCTCGCCCAGCTCGGGGCGCACGCGGCGGGACGCTTCGGCGAGCGCGTCGGCGAGCTCGGCCTCGCCCCGCCGGACGTCGGCCTGCTGCGGATGATCGCCGTGGAGCCGGGGCGGAGTCAGCGCGCCCTCGCCGCCGACCTCGGCGTCGTCCCCAGCCGGGTCGTCGCGCTCATCGACAACCTGGAGAAGAAGGGGTTCGTCGAGCGGCGCCGCAGCGCCGAGGACCGTCGCCACCACGAGCTGTACGTCTCCGAGGACGGACGCCGCGTGCTCGGACGGGTCCGCGAGGTCGCCGCGCTGCACGAGGACGATCTGTTCGCGGCGCTCGACGAGGAGGACCGGGACCGGCTGACGGCGCTCCTCGGGCGAATCGCGGAACAGCAGGGCCTCACCCCCGGAGTGCACCCGGGCTACCGCCACCTGCCGAAGCGCCAGGGCTGAGCGAGGGCGGGGCGGAGCCGACGCAGGGTCGGAGCGGAGCCGGTGGGGGGACGGCGCGGCGGTGGCGCGGGGACGGCGCGGAGTCGGTGCGGCGGTGGCGCAGAGCCGGTGCGCTTCGGTGTGCGCCAGGACATGGCCGTAAACACCCGTTCGTTTTCCACCGGACGGGGGAAGACCCCTGGAAGCTGACGGCGTCTCCAGGGAGGGCGGGACATGGTCGCGGGCCGACGAGCCGCGGAGTGCGACTCCTGCGGCGCGCCGTACGGGACGTGGGTCAGGAGCCTCGGCATGTCCCTCTGCGCGGAGTGCGAGCAGGCCGGAGCGGCGCACCCCACGCGGGACCCGGTCCTCGTGGGCGAGGTCCTGGCCGGCCTGGCCGACGCCATGCCCCGGGGCGCCCGCGTCGTGGCGCAGCGGGCGCGGCCGGGGGACGTCGTACGGGACCTGTTCGGGCCCGGCAGTGCCGCACGGGACGGCGCGGGGCCCGGGAGCAGGCCCCCGGGCGTGCGGGCTCCGGTGCTCGCGGCCTGTGACCGGTGCGGTGCGGGCGCCGAGTGGCACCGCACGGCGCGCGGACGCTGGGTCCTGATCGAGCCGGGGGAGCTGACGGCCGGGCTCGTCCCGGTCGGCAGACGCTGGCGCGTCGGCGGCGACGGGACCGCCGCCAACCTGGGCGCGGCCGTGCCGGCGGACAGGTGCCGGGTCAGTCACTTCGACGTCTGCCCGGCCCGCCCGGCGCCGGACGGCTCCCCGGTCCTGCTCGCCCTGTGGCAGAGCCACGCCCGGCGCACGGCCTGACGGGCACCGGCCTGACGGGCACCCGCCCCGGGCGGGCCGGGGCGGGACGCTCAGCCCAGCTGGGCGAGCGCCTCGGTGGCGATGTTCTCGAAGACGGTCTGGTCGGCGGCGAAGTCGGAGTCCGGGATCGGCCAGTGGATCACGAGCTCGGTGAAGCCGAGCTCCCGGTGGCGCCCGGCGAAGTCGACGAAGGCGTCCACGGACTCCAGCGGCCGACCCCGGTCCGGGGTGAAACCGGTCAGCAGGACCTTGTCCAGCGCGGCGACGTCCCGACCGGTCTCGGCGCACGCCTTGGCGAGCTTCTCGACCTGGCCGCGCAGGGCCGCCACCGACTGCTCGGGCGTCCCCTCCTCGTACAGCTTCGGGTCGCCGGTGGTCACCCACGCCTGCCCGTGCCGCGCGGCCAGCCTCAGCCCGCGCGGTCCGGTCGCCGCCACCGCGAACGGCAGCCTCGGGCGCTGGACGCAGCCGGGGACGTTCCGCGCCTCGTCGGCCGAGTAGAACGTGCCCCGCTCCGTCACCGCGTCCTCGGTGAGGAGCCGGTCGAGGAGCGCCACGAACTCGCCGAACCGGTCGGCCCGCTCCTTCGGCGTCCACGCCTCCTGCCCGAGCACGGTGGCGTCGAAGCCGTTGCCGCCCGCGCCGATGCCGAGGGTGACCCGCCCGTCGGAGACGTCGTCCAGCGTGATCAGCTCCTTGGCGAGCGTCACCGGGTGCCGGAAGTTCGGCGAGGTCACGAGGGTGCCGAGGCGGAGCCGCTCGGTGGCCGTCGCCGCCGCGGTGAGCGTGGGCAGCGCACCGAACCACGGCCCGTCGCGGAAGCTCCGCCAGGAGAGGTGGTCGTAGGTGTACGCGGCGTGGAACCCGAGATCTTCGGCCCGCCGCCAGACCTTCTGCCCCTCGCTCCACCGGTGGATGGGGAGGATCACCGTACTCAGTCGCATGACGTCGACCCTACGGGACCCCTCCGGCCGGGCGTCGACTCCGGCGGGTCTCCGTTCGGGCGGACGGCCCGCCCGCCGGCCGTTCAGAACAGAGGCGCCGTGCCACCCGGGCCGTCCGCCGAGTCGCCCCGGCCGTCCGCGTCGCCCCGGCCGTCCGTGCCACCCCGGTTGTCCGTGCCACCCCGGCCGTCCGCGTCATTCCGGCCGTCCGCCCGGTCGGCGTCCGGCTGCGTGCCGAGCAGGCGGCTCATCGTCTCGGCGCTGCGGACGGCCGCATCGCCGCAGCAGTTGTTGAAGAGGACGTGGACCTCGCGGGCCCGGTCGGCCATCACGCGGACGGCCGGCGTCCAGGAGGAGAGCTCCTCGGACGTGTACCGGTGGCGGAACCGCTCCTCCTTCGTGCCCGTCCCCCAGGCGCGGTTGCGGCCGTGGAAGCGCACCACCGCGAGCCGGTCGGAGGTGACCGGGGTGACCGGCGGGATGGACGTGGGGAGCGACTGCACCATGTCCACGGCCACGGCGGACAGCTCCAGCTCCGACAGCAGGTCGAAGGTGGAGGCGGAGCGGTCCGGACGCCACCAGTCGGGATGCCGGAACTCCACCGCCACCGGCCAGCCCTCGGTGCGCTCCCGGCACCGGCGCAGCATCGACGTCGCCGCTGTGTCCGGGGCGAGCCACGGAGGGAACTGGAAGAGAACCGTCCCCAGGCGTTCGGCCCGGCGCAGGGGTTCAAGGGCTCCGCTGAAACGGAGCCACACCTCGTCGAGCAGCCCGGGGTCCGCCTCCGCCCGACCGTGCCGTCCGGCCGCCGCCTGCCGCAGATCGGCCGGCAGCGCGCCGGGCCGCGTCGGATGCCCGGTCAGCAACGAGAACGCCTTCACGTCGAACCGGAAACCGGCCGGTGAGCGCTCGACCCAGAGATCGCTGTTCCGCGTGCTGGGCAGCGCGTAGTAGGTGGCGTCCACCTCGACCAGCGGGAACTTCGTGGTGTAGTACCGAAGTCTGGCCTCCGCGTCGCGGTGACCTTCCGGGTACCAGCCGCTGGACAGCAGCGCCTTGTCCGTCCATGAACACGCGCCGACGAGAATGTCACCCATGGTCATCGTCTTCCCGGGCCCGTGACGCCGACTCCCTCCCGGCGCTCGTGATTCCCCCGGAAGTGAGGGGCGCGGTCCTCGGGCCTACGGCGGTCAGCGGACGCGGGAGCTCATCCAGGGGGTGAGGGTGCTGCCCGTGATCAGTTCCTTGTACGTCTCGTCGCCGGGGAGCGGGACGATCAGCCACCAGCCGGGCGGGAAGAACCGTCCCTTCACATGGGCGAGGCCGCCGCGGACGGAGCGCAGGAAGGCGGGGACGGCGTCGCGGGGCACGTCCGCGAACTCGATGCCGTCCACGGTGATCGTGGCGTCGTCCTCGGGGAAGACCCGGACGCTGATCGAGGGGGAGCCGCCCAGCTCGACGTAGGCCTCGTGCGGCAGCGATCCGTCCGGGTCGAGGACGGCGAACGCCCCGGAGGAGGTGCGCCGGGAGGTCTGGTCCGCGCCGATGTCATCGGTCACCGTCATCTCCAGGTGGAACTCCCGGGCGATCTCGCGGATCGCGGTGACGACGGCTTCGGTGGTGGGCAGGTGCGGGTGGGCCATGGCGACGATCATGCCGTACGGCCCTGGGGAGCGGGATCAGGAGGGGAAGCGGAGGAACTCCGGCGGGACGGCGTCGGTCAGCCAGACCCCGTTGGCGCTGACGCGGAAGACGTGACCGGCCCGCCGCATGGCACCGGCGTCGACGCTCAGCACGACGGGTCGCCCCCGGCGCGCGCCGACCCGGGTCGCCGTCTCCCGGTCGGGGGAGAGGTGGACGTGGTGGCGGGCCATGGGCCGCAGGCCTTCCGCCCGGATCGCGGGGAGCCGGTCCGCGACCGTGCCGTGGTAGAGGTACGCGGGCGGTTCCGCGGCCGGCAGGTCGAGGTCGACCGTGACGGTGTGGCCCTGGCTCGCCCGGATGCGGGTGCCCTCGACGGCGAAGCGCTTCTTGTCGTTGGTCGCGACGACGTGGTCCAGCTCTTCACGGGTGAAGGGGAAGCCGTGCTCCGCGGCGGCCCGGAGCAGGGCGTCGATCTCGGTCCAGCCGTGCGCGTCGAGGACGAGCCCGATGCGCTCGGGCTGGTGGCGGAGATGCTTGGAGAGGTACTTCGACACCTTCACGGTGCGGCGTTCGTCCATCTCGATTTCTTCCCCGTCCAGGTTTGATCCACAAGCAAGTGGAGTTATCCACAAGCGAGTTTGAGATTCTGTGGACAACTGGACTGCCAGGTCAAGGCATTTATTAAATTTCCTCGACTTTGTGACGTCTTGCGGCAAGTGCGTCCAATTTCCTTTTGCTTACCTCTCGTTCCGTGGCCGCCGCGATGAAGGCCTCGACGCCCTCCTCGCCGACCAGGCCCTGCACGGCCCGTATCGTCCCCGCCGGGAGCGACACCGCACGCGGCTGGTCGTCCCTCACCCGGGGCGGATCCGGCGACAGGTGGATCTGGAGGTGTCGGGTGGCCAACAGGCGCATGGCCCGCGCCAGTTCGGCGTCCACGGTCTGCTGGGCGAGCGGCCTGAGCCGCCGCACCATCGTCGCCGCCTCGGCCGCGTCCGCGTCCGTCGGCGGCCGGTGCTCCAGATAGCGCGCGAAGACGTGCTCGGTCGTGAACTCCAGGAAACGGGAAGCGATGTGCTCGACCTGATCGCGAAGTTCCCTCAGATGACCGGTGATCGCCGCCAAGGGCACGCCCGCCGCGTACAACTCGGCCGCCACCGCCAGCTCCTGGGGGCTCGGCACGAGGTACTCCTCGCCCTCCCGCCCCGGCAGCCGCTCCAGTACACCGAGCTCGACCGCCTCCCGGATGGCCTCCTCGTCCGGCGTGCCGCCGAAGCGGGCGTCCAGCTCCGCGCGGGAGATCCGGTCCGCCTCCTCGTCCGTCCACGGCCCGTGGACCTCCGCGACCAGCCCCAGTACCCCGCCGAGCCCCCGGCCGGTGTCCCAGGCCTCCAGGAGCTCCTTGATCGAGGCCAGGGTGTAGCCCCGGTCGAGGAGGTCGGCGATCTGCCGGAGCCGCGCGAGGTGCGCGTCCCCGTACACGTTCGACCTGCCCCGCCGCTCCGGGCGGGGCAGCAGACCACGGTCCTGGTAGGCGCGGATCGTCCGGACCGTGGCCCCGCTGTGATGGGCGAGATCCTCGATCCGGTACTCCGGCTGTGCTGACTGCTCGGCCAAACCCGCTCCCACCACCCGCGTCCACCGCCCCGTCGCCGCGGGGCCCCTCCTGATGAGAGGGATCGTACGACCGCTGGTCCCTACGCCGGAGGCTGCCAGCGGGCCAGGGCCCGCAGGGCGACGGGGCTGAGGCGGGACAGGAGGTGGGCGCCCCGGGCCTCGGGGGTCACCGGGACCACGGCCCGGTCGTGCAGGACCGCCCCCAGGATCGCGTCCGCGACCTTCTCCGGCGGGTAGTTCCGCAGGCCGTACAACCGGGAGGCCTTCTGCTGCCGCCGCTTCTCCTCCGCCGCGTCCGTGACCCCGGCGAACCGCGCGGTCGCCGTGATGTTGGTGTTGACGATGCCGGGGCATATCGCCGACACCCCGATGCCCTGGTCGGCCAGTTCGGCCCGCAGGCACTCGCTGAGCATCAGCACCGCCGCCTTCGACGTGCTGTACGCGGGCAGCGCCCGGGAGGGCTGGAAGGCCGCCGCGGAGGCGGTGTTGACGATGTGGCCGCCCTGCCCCCGCGCGGTCATCTGCGCACCGAAGAAGCGGCAGCCGTGGATGACGCCCCACAGGTTGACGTCCAGGACCCGCTTCCACTCCTCGCCCGAGGTCTCGAAGAAGGAGCCGGTGAGCCCGATGCCCGCGTTGTTGACCAGGACGTCGACGACGCCGTACTCGGCCGCCACCTTCGCGGCCAGCGTCTCCATCGCCTGCTCGTCGGCGACGTCGACCGCCTCGCCCCAGGCCTCCGGCGCGCCGATCAGCCGCGCCATCTCGGCCGTGCGGGCCGCCCCCTCGGCGTCCCGGTCCACGGCGACCACCCGGGCGCCGGCCTCCGCGAACGCGAAGGCGGTGGCCCGGCCGATGCCGCTGGCCGCCCCGGTGACCAGGACGAGCTGTCCGCCGAACCGCTCCGCGTACTCCGGCTTCACGCCGCTCTTCGCCGCGACCGGCTTCGGTGCCTTGGCCGCCGCGTCCTCGTTGGCCCGGACGAACTCGGCGATCCAGGCGGACAGCTGGTCCGGCCGGGTGCGCGGCACCCAGTGCTTGGCCGGCAGCGTGCGCCGGGTCAGGTCCGGCACCCAGGTGCCCAGGTCGTCGTAGAGCCGCTCGGAGAGGAACGCGTCCCCGGTCGGCGTGATCAGCTGCACGGGCGCGTGCGCGTACGCGTCGGGGCGCGGTCTGCCGAGACGGGCCCGGACGTTGTCCCGGTAGAGCCAGGCGCCGTGCGCCGCGTCGTTCGGCAGGGAGGACGTCGGGTAGTCGCCGGCGGGGACCTTCTCCACCCGCTCCAGGAGCTTAGGCCAGCGCTTGCCGAGGGGACCGCGCCAGGCGAGCTCCGGCAGCACGGGCGTGTGCAGCATGTACACGTACCAGGACTTGGCGCCCTGACCGAGGAGCTGGCCGACCCGGCGCGGGGTGGGCCGGGTCATCCGCTGCTTGATCCAGTGCCCGAAGTGGTCGAGCGAGGGCCCCGACATCGAGGTGAAGGAGGCGATCCGGCCCTCCGTACGCGGCACTGTGGCGAACTCCCAGGACTGCACCGAGCCCCAGTCGTGTCCGACGAGGTGGACCGGCCGGTCCGGGCTGACGGCGTCGGCGACCGCGAGGAAGTCGTCCGTCAGCTTCTCCAGCGTGAAACCGCCGCGCAGCGGGACCGGCGCCGTCGACCGGCCGTGGCCCCGGACGTCGTACAGCACCACGTGGAACTCCTCGGCCAGCCGGACCGCGACCTCCGACCACACCTCCTTGGAGTCCGGGTACCCGTGCACGAGCAGGACGGTCGGCCGGTCCGTGTCGCCCAGCTCGGCGACGCACAGCTCGATCCCGCCCGTCCGGACCCGGCGCTCCCGCGCCCCGTTCAGCCCCGCCATCAGACCGCTCCCTCGTTCCAGCGCCGCACGTGCGGCAGATCGTCGTCCAGCCAGAAGGCACTCTGCTCGGGGTCCCGGGAGTCGGTGACCACCAGGATCTCCTCGAACTTCGCGCCCGTCCCCCGGAAACCGAGGTGCGGCTCGACCGCCCACAGCCCGGGCATGGGCGGGTGGTCGGAGAACCTGTACGGCGACCAGAGCGGGGACCAGCCGTCCCGGTGGCCGTGCAGGGCGTCGCTCGCGAGCCCCTTGAGCGACTGGGTGCCGAAGCCGAAGAGCGTCGGGGCCCAGCGGCGCTCCTTCACCCGGTCGATCTTGTGGGCGATGACGCCGAAGGGGTAGGCGCGGTGCCGGTTCGCGTACCCCTGGCGGACCATGAGCCGGTCCACGTCCTCGTATATCTCGCGCAGCGTGCGGCGCTCGCGCACCTCGCGCAGGATCAGTTCGCGGTGGGCCTCCAGGTCGGCGAGCAGCTTGTCGTGCAGGGGGTTGAGGCCCAGGCAGCCGCTGTAGCCGATGTCGGCCGTGTAGCCCTTGTGGACCGGCGCCATGTCGAGGATGAACGGCATCCCCGCCTCCAGCCGCCGGTTCGTGGGGAAGAACTGCAGGGGGACCTTGAAGTCCACGAAGGCCGTGCGGTCCCCGAACCAGGCGAAGGGCCGGTGGAACCAGTCCCGCACGCCCCGCTCGGAGAGCCACTCCCGCTGCATCCGGGCGGCTTCGCGTTCGGTCACGCCCGGCTTGAGCTGGGCCGCGACGGCTTCCGCGCACTCGTAGGAGAGCCGCTGCACTTCCCTGAACCCCCGCAGCTCCGCGGAGAGTTCGCCTGTCACTGCTGAGGCCATGCCACCCGCCGTCCCGTGTGAGCGCCCGACTGCGCTACGCGTTCGTAACTTGACACCGATGAATGTGACAATGCCCGGCGGCTGCGTCAAGGGGTCGGACGACGGCCTGTGGAAAACCTCGGCCGCCCGTCCCGGGAAAAAGACTTTCGTCGCGACGCCCCTACGGGCATGTACTCCTGAAGTGGGAGAAGGATCGAGCCGTTGGGCTGACGACCGCTGTGGCGCACACCACTACCGTCGAAGCGTGACTGTGATCGCCACCGAAAGCCTCAGCAAGCGGTTCCCCCGGGTGACCGCTCTCGACCGGCTCTCCCTGGACATCGGGCCCGGTGTGACCGGACTGGTGGGTGCCAACGGAGCCGGCAAGTCCACGATGATCAAGATCCTGCTCGGACTCTCCCCCGCCACGGAGGGCACCGCGGAGGTCCTGGGCCTCGACGTCCGGACCCACGGCTCCGAGATCCGTGAGCGCGTCGGGTACATGCCCGAGCACGACTGCCTCCCGCCGGACGTCTCGGCCACCGAGTTCGTCGTCCACATGGCGCGGATGTCCGGGCTGCCCGCGACCGCCGCCCGGGAGCGGACCGCCGACACCCTGCGCCACGTCGGCCTGTACGAGGAGCGCTACCGCCCGATGGGCGGCTACTCGACGGGCATGAAGCAGCGGGTGAAGCTGGCCCAGGCGCTCGTCCACGACCCCAAGCTGGTCCTCCTCGACGAGCCGACCAACGGCCTCGACCCGGTCGGCCGGGACGAGATGCTCGGACTGATCCGCCGGATCTGGACCGACTTCGGCATCTCCGTGCTCGTCACCTCGCACCTGCTGGGCGAGCTGGAGCGCACCTGCGACCACGTCGTCGTCATCGACGGCGGCCGGCTGCTGCGCTCCAGCTCCACCAGCGACTTCACCCGGACCACCACGACGCTCGCGGTCGAGGTCACCGACTCCGACGTCCACCCCGACGGCACGGCGGCGCTCCGCACGGCCCTCGCGACGGCCGGCGTCCCGGTCCACGAGGGCGTGGAGGACGGCCTTCCGGGCGCCGGTCACATCCTGCTCCTGGAGGCGGCCGGCGAGGAGACGTACGACCTCGTGCGGGACACCGTCGCCGAGCTCGGCCTCGGTCTCGTCCGCATGGAGCAGCGCCGCCACCACATCGCCGAGGTCTTCACGGCGAAGGACCAGGAGGAGGTGCCCGCTCGATGAGCTCCCAGGCCCCCGACACGACCCGGATCCACAACATCGGCTACCGGTCCTACGACGGCCCGCGCCACGGCCGGGCGTACGCGCGCCGGTCCCTGTTCTCGCAGTCGCTGCGCGGCGCGTACGGACTGGGCCGCAGCGCCAAGTCCAAGGTCCTGCCGATGCTGCTCTTCGCGGTGATGTGCGTGCCCGCGCTGATCATCGTCGCCATCTCGGTGTACACCAAGGCCGACAAGCTCTTCATGGAGTACACCCAGTACGCGGTCTACCTCCAGCTCGTCATCGCCGTCTTCCTCGCCTCCCAGGCGCCCCAGTCGGTCTCCCGCGACCTGAGGTTCCGGACGGTCCCGCTGTACTTCTCCCGCCCCATCGAGCGGGTCGACTACGTCCTCGCCAAGTACGGGGCGATGGCCTCGGCGCTCTTCATCCTCACCGCCACCCCGCTGCTCATCCTGTGGATCGGCTCGATGCTGGCCAAGATGGACTTCGCCGAGCAGGCCAAGCTGTTCGGCCAGGGGCTCGTCTCCGTCGCGGTCCTGTCGGTGCTCTTCGCCGGCGTCGGCCTGGTCATGGCCGCGCTCACCCCGCGCCGCGGCTTCGGCGTCGCCGCCGTGATCGCCGTCCTCACCATCTCCTACGGCGCGGTCTCCACCCTCCAGGGCATCTCCTACGCCACCGAGAACACCGGCTCCATCGTCTGGTTGGGCCTCTTCTCGCCCCTCACCCTCGTCATCGGCCTGCAGAACGCGTTCCTCGGCGCTCCCGCCTCCTTCCCCGGAGAGATGGAGGTCGGGGCCGGCGCCGGCGCGGTCTACCTGCTGGTCGTCCTCGGTCTCGTCGTCGCCTGCTACGGCATCCTGATGCGCCGCTACCGAAAGGTCGGACTGTGAGCGCCCGCCCGTCGCCCGTCACCACCCCTCTAAGGAATGGGCCGCGCCCATGAGCATCCTCAACATCGACCACGTCTCGCGCTGGTTCGGGAACGTGGTGGCGGTCAACGACATCACGATGTCGATCGGCCCCGGCGTCACCGGTCTCCTCGGCCCCAACGGCGCCGGGAAGTCCACCCTCATCAACATGATGGGCGGCTTCCTCGACCCGTCCACCGGCAGCGTGACCCTCGACGGCGAGCCGGTCTGGCGCAACGAGTCGGTCTACCGCTCCATCGGCGTCGTCCCCGAGCGGGAGGCGATGTACGACTTCCTCACCGGCCGGGAGTTCGTCGTGGCCAACGCGGAACTCCAGGGCCTCGGCGCGGCGGAGGCCCAGCGGGCCCTGGCCACCGTCGAGATGGAGTACGCGCAGGACCGGAAGATCGCCACGTACAGCAAGGGCATGCGGCAGCGCGTGAAGATGGCCTCGGCCCTCGTCCACGAGCCGTCCGTGCTCCTGCTCGACGAGCCCTTCAACGGCATGGACCCGCGCCAGCGCATGCAGCTGATGGACCTGCTGCGGCGGATGGGCGCGGACGGCCGCACGGTCCTGTTCTCCTCGCACATCCTGGAGGAGGTCGAGCAGCTCGCCTCCCACATCGAGGTGATCGTCGCCGGACGGCACGCGGCCTCCGGTGACTTCCGCAAGATCCGCCGCCTGATGACGGACCGGCCGCACCGCTATCTGGTCCGCTCCAGCGACGACCGGGCGCTCGCCGCCGCCCTGATCGCCGACCCGTCCACGGCCGGCATCGAGGTCGACGCGGTGGACGGCGGACTGCGGATCCAGGCCGTCGACTTCGGACGGTTCACCGAGCTGCTGCCGAAGGTCGCGCGGGAGCGCGGCATCCGGCTGCTGACGGTCTCGCCCTCCGACGAGTCCCTCGAATCCGTCTTCTCGTATCTCGTCGCGGCCTGAAAGGAGTACGACCCCGATGTACGACCCCACTGTCGCCCGGCTCACCTACCGGGCCCTCCTCGGCCGCCGCCGGGCGGCGATCCTCTTCCTCCTGCCCGCCCTGCTCCTGGTCATCGCCGCGGCCGTCCGCGCGCTCAACGGCGCGGACGACCAGGTCGCGGCCGACCTCCTGGGCGGCTTCGCGCTCGCCACGATGGTCCCGCTGATCGGCGTCATCGCCGGCACGGGCGCGATCGGCCCGGAGATCGACGACGGCTCCATCGTCTACCTGCTCTCCAAGCCCGTGAAGCGGTCGACGATCATCACCACCAAGCTGATCGTGGCCGTAGCCGTCACCATGGTCTTCTCGGCCGTGCCGACGCTGATCGCCGGCTTCATCCTGAACGGCAACGGGCAGCAGGTCGCCGTCGCCTACACGGTCGCCGCGCTGGTCGCCTCCATCGCCTACAGCGCGCTCTTCCTGCTGCTCGGCACGGTCAGCCGGCACGCCGTGGTGATCGGGCTCGTCTACGCCCTGGTGTGGGAGGCGCTCTTCGGCTCCCTGATCTCCGGTGCCCGCACCCTCAGCGTCCAGCAGTGGGCGCTCGCGCTGGCCGAGAAGGTCACCGGCGACGGCCTGGTCGACTCGGACGTGGCCCTGCCGACGGCGACCGTGCTGCTGGTCGCCGTCACCCTCGGTGCCACCTGGTTCGCCGGCCACAAGCTGCGCACGCTGAAGCTGGCCGGAGAGGAGTAGACGCCCCGGGAGCGTCAGACCGTACGGTCCCGGGCGGCGAGCAGTCCGACGCCCGCGGCGGCCGCGCAGACGCCGAGGACCACGCAGATCGGCAGGGTCCAGGAGCCGGTGGCCTGGTGGAGGGCGCCGGCGGCCAGCGGCCCGGCGGCGGCCAGCAGATAGCCGACCGTCTGGGCCATGCCGGACAGCCCGGCCGCGGTCACCGCGTCCCCGGAGCGCAGCACGATCAGGGTCAGGGCGAGGCCGACGGCGCCGCCCTGGCCGACGCCGAGGACCGCCGACCAGAGCCAGGCGCCCTCCACGGGCGCCACCATCAGTCCGGCGTATCCGGCCGCGACCAGCGTCGTGACCAGCACGATCAGCGGGCGCTGACTGCGCATCCGGCCGGCGAGCAGCGGCACGACGAAGGCGCCGGCGACCTGGATCAGGTTGTTGAAGGCGAAGATCACGCCGGCCGTGGAGCGGCTCATCCCGTGGTCGGTGAAGATCGTCGGCATCCAGGCGATCAGGACGTACGACCACAGCGACTGCAGCCCCATGAAGAGGGTGACCTGCCAGGCGAGCGCCGAGCGCCAGACGTTCACCGGGCGGGCGCCGCCGACCGGGACGGCCCGTGCCTCGTGCCCCGTACGGCCCCGGGCGATCAGTACCTGCGGGAGCCAGGCGAGGGCCGCGACCGCGGCGAGCAGCGACCAGAAGCCCAGGGAGGCCTCCCAGCCGCCGCCCAGGGCCTTCTCCAGCGGGACCGCGGCCGCCGCGGCGACGGTGGCTCCGGCGATCATCGCGCCCGTGTAGACCGAGGTCATCGAGGCGGCCCGGTCCGGGAAGTCGCGCTTGATCAGGCCCGGCATCAGCACGTTGAGCAGGGCGATCGCGGTGCCGACGAGGATCCCGCCGCCGTACAGCGCGTACACGGACGGCAGCACGCGCGCGAGGATGCCGGCGCCGAGCAGCAGGAGCGCCGCGAACAGCACGCGTTCGGCGCCGAACCGGCGCCCGAGCCACGGCGCCACCAGGGCGCCCACGCCGAGGAAGAGCACCGGCACGGAGGTCATGAGCGAGCTCGCGGTCGACGAGAGCCCGAAGGCGGCGGATATCTCCCCGACCAGCGGCGCCACGCTCGCCAGCGCGGCCCGCATGTTGAGCGAGGCCAGCACGATGCCGACCAGGAGGAGCACCGGGTGGGCGAGCAGGGCGCGCCGGGCCGCCACCCCCTCGGCCGAGGGCCGTGGCCCGGCCTCGGCGTCGACGAGCACGCGGTTCTCTTCCTCGGTCCTCATCGGTTCTGCTCCGTCAGGGCCGCGACCGTCTCCATCGGGACCCGCAGCAGTTCGCGTGCCTGGCGTTCCGCCGCCTCGGGGTCGCCGGCCTCGACGGCCGCCACCAGGGCCTCGTGGGCGTCGATGTCGACCGGGGGCATCTCCCGGTCGCCGAGGGCCTCCACCAGGACCTCGTGCACCTGCGCGGAGAAGAAGCGGTAGACCTCGACGAAGGCCGCGTTGTGGGTCGCGCCGACGACCGCGAGGTGGAAGGCGAGGTCCGCGTCCGCGTCCCGGTCGCCCTCCTCGCGCAGACCGGTCAGGGCGGCCCGCAGCCGCAGCAGGTCGTGGGTGTCGCGCCGGGTGGCCGCGAGCCGGGCGGCCTCGGCCTCCAGGGCGACCCGGAGTTCGAGGACGTCGGCCGCGCCCGCGTGCCGGACGCCGCGCAGCACGGCGGACGGGTCGGCGGTCGACCGGACGAAGGTGCCGTTGCCCTGGCGGGACTCCAGGAGGCCCGCGTGGACGAGGACCCGGACCGCCTCGCGGACGGTGTTGCGGCCGACGCCGAGCTGCTGCGCGAGCTCGTGCTCGGTCGGGATGCGGTCGCCGACCGCCCACTCCCCGTCGGCGAGCTGTGTGCGCAGCTGTTCCACCACGGAGTCCACCAGCGAGGTCCGCCCCGCCGCCTTGAGTGCCATCGAAATCCTCTATTCGCCCGGTTGCCCAGTCATCCTACAAGTGAGCTCCCTCGCCTCCCCGGCCGGGCCGCAGCGACCGGACTACTGTGGGCTCGTACGTGTGCCGAACACCCTCACCACCCTCGGGAGTCAGTCATGTCAGACCGCTTCGACGTCGTCGTACTCGGAGCTGGCCCCGGCGGCTACGTCGCCGCCATCCGCGCCGCCCAGCTGGGCAAGCGGGTCGCGGTCGTCGAGGAGAAGTACTGGGGCGGTGTCTGCCTGAACGTCGGCTGCATCCCCACCAAGGCGCTGCTGCGCAACGCCGAGCTCGCCCACATCTTCAACCACGAGGCGAAGACCTTCGGCATCAAGGTCGACGGCACCGTCTCCTTCGACTACGGCGAGGCCTTCCGCCGCAGCCGCTCGGTCGCGGACGGCCGCGTCAAGGGCGTCCACTTCCTGATGAAGAAGAACGGGATCACCGAGTTCAGCGGCCGGGGCACCTTCCTCGACGCGAACACCCTCCAGGTGGCCAAGACCGACGGCACCTCGGAGACGATCACCTTCGACAACTGCATCATCGCCACCGGCGCCAGCCCGCGCCTGCTCCCCGGCACCTCGCTGAGCGACCGCGTCGTCTCGTACGAGCAGCAGATCCTCGCCGAGGACGCCCCCAAGTCGATCGTCATCGCCGGCGCCGGCGCCATCGGCATCGAGTTCGCGTACGTGCTGAACAACTACGGCACCAAGGTCACGATCGTCGAGTTCCTCGACCGCATCGCGCCGCTGGAGGACGAGGAGGTCTCGAAGGAGCTCGCGAAGCAGTACCGCAAGCTCGGCATCGACGTCCTGACCTCCACCCGCGTCGAGGCCATCGACGAGTCCGGCCCGCAGGTCCGCGTCACGGTCACCGGCAAGGACGGCGTCCAGAAGGTCCTGGAGGCCGACAAGGTCCTCCAGGCCATCGGCTTCGCGCCGAACGTCACCGGCTACGGCCTGGAGAACACCGGCGTCGCGCTGACCGAGCGCGGCGCGATCGACGTCGACGGCCGCTGCCGCACCTCCGTGCCGCACATCTACGCCATCGGCGACGTCACGGCGAAGCTGATGCTCGCGCACACCGCCGAGGCCATGGGCGTCATCGCGGCCGAGACCATCGGGGACGCCGAGACGATGGAGCTCGACTACCCGATGATCCCGCGCGCGACCTACTGCCAGCCGCAGATCGCCAGCTTCGGCTGGACCGAGGCGCAGGCCCGCGAGAAGGGCTTCGACGTCAAGGTCGCCAAGTTCCCGTTCGTCGCGAACGGCAAGGCGCACGGCCTCGGCGACGCCACCGGCTTCGTCAAGATCGTCGCCGACGCGAAGTACGGCGAGATCATCGGCGCCCACCTGATCGGCCCCGACGTCACCGAGCTGCTGCCCGAGCTGACGCTGGCCCAGCAGTGGGACCTCACGGTCCACGAGGTCGCCCGGAACGTGCACGCGCACCCGACGCTGGGCGAGGCCGTGAAGGAAGCGATCCACGGTATTGCCGGACACATGATCAATTTCTGAGGTTTCTCCCAGGTCCGGGTGATAGGCACTGAAAGGTGCCGAGCGAAACCTCTCCGGGTGGCGAACCGTCCCGGCCGATCAGGTCGTGGGTGCGTTCGTCACCCGGTACGCATGTGTGGCTGGCGGTCATCGCGATCACCAGCCTCGTCATCGCGCTCTCTCCCGCCGCGCTCGAGACCTATCTCCTCCACCGCAACAGCAGCAATCTCCACCAGCTCGCGCACCACCCGATGCGGGCCCTGCTGGGCAGTGCGTTCTGGATCGAGAACCCGGCGGACTTCCTGCTGTACGCGGTGCTCTTCGAGGTCTTCCACGCCCCCGTGGAACGCTGGCTCGGCACCCCGAAGTGGCTCCTCACCGTCGCCACCGCCCACATCGCGGCCACGCTCGTCAGCCAGCAGGTGGTCCTGGCGGCCATCCAGCTCCACGACGTGCCGCGCAGCATGGCGCACGTCGTCGACATCGGGGTCAGCTACGGCCTCGCCGCCTCGGCCGGGATCCTGACCTACCGGCTGCCGTACCCCTGGCGCCTGTTCTACCTCGCCGCGGTGGTCGCGTTCTTCCTCGTGCCGCTCGCCACCGACCGTACGTACACCGACCTCGGTCACGCGATCTCACTGGCGATCGGCCTGGCCTGCCACCCGCTGACCCGCGGAGCGCCGACCGGTGGAAAACCGGTCGCCCTCGAACGGCCGCCCGACGCACACTAGTTGTCCGCGGGGGACACGGGGGTTCCCCCGGGTGCGGCCGCTTCGAGCGCACGGACCCCGGTCCGCGCGGGCCGTCAACCCGCGAAGGCCCGCTCCCTCCGGGGAGCGGGCCTTCGCACGGGTACCGGCGGGTCAGGCCGCCAGCAGGCGCTCCAGGACGAGCGCGATGCCGTCCTCCTCGTTCGAGGCCGTCACCTCGTCCGCCACCGCCCGCAGCTCCTCGTGGGCGTTGCCCATGGCCACGCCGTGCGCCGCCCAGCCGAACATCGGGATGTCGTTCGGCATGTCACCGAAGGCGATCGTCTCCGCCGCCTTCACACCGAGCCGGCGCGCCGCGAGCGACAGTCCGGTCGCCTTGCTGAGTCCGAGCGGGAGGATCTCCACGATGCCCGGGCCCGCCATGACGACGTCGACGAGCCCGCCGACCGTCTCCCGCGCGGCCCGGGTCAGCTCGTCGTCGGACAGCGTCGGATGCTGCATGTACAGCTTGGTCAGCGGCGCCGCCCACAGCTCCGCCGGGTCCTCGTACGGCACGTACGGCAGCGGTCCCTCGTGGGCCCGGTAGCCGGGGCCCATCAGGACCTCGCCCTCCAGACCGTCGCGGCTGGCGGCCAGCGCCAGCGGGCCCACCTCCGCCTCGATCTTGGAGAGCGCGAGCCCCGCCAGCTGCCGGTCCAGGGTCAGCGAGGTCAGCAGCCGGTGCTCACCCGCGTGGTAGACCTGCGCGCCCTGCCCGCACACCGCGATCCCCTGGTAGCCGAGGTCGTCCAGGATGTGCCGGGTCCAGGGCACCGCCCGGCCGGTGACCACGATGTGCGCGGCACCCGCCGCCGTCGCGGCGGCGAGCGCGTCCCGCGTGCGGTCCGAGACGGACTCGTCGGACCGCAGCAGCGTGCCGTCGAGGTCCGTCGCGACCAGGCGGTAGGGGAAGGGGCTCACTTGGCGATCGGCTCCAGGACCTCGCGTCCGCCGAGGTACGGACGGAGCACCTCGGGCACCCGCACGGAACCGTCGGCCAGCTGGTGGTTCTCGAGGATCGCCACGATCGTGCGCGGTACGGCGCACAGCGTGCCGTTCAGGGTGGCCAGCGGCTGCACGACCTTCTTGCCGTCCTTGTCGTCGCGCAGACGGACGGAGAGGCGGCGGGCCTGGAAGCTGTCGCAGTTCGAGGCGGAGGTCAGCTCGCGGTACTTGCCCTGCGTCGGGATCCACGCCTCACAGTCGAACTTGCGGGAGGCGGAGGCGCCGAGGTCACCGGTGGCGACGTCGATGACCTGGAACGGCAGCTCCAGCGAGGTCAGCCACTGCTTCTCCCACTCCAGGAGCCGCTTGTGCTCGGCCTCGGCGTCCTCCGGAGCGACGTACGAGAACATCTCGACCTTGTCGAACTGGTGGACGCGGAAGATGCCCCGGGTGTCCTTGCCGTACGTGCCGGCCTCGCGGCGGAAGCAGGGCGAGAAGCCCGCGTACCGCAGCGGCAGCTTGTCGGCCTCGATGATCTCGTCCATGTGGTACGCGGCGAGGGGCACCTCGGACGTGCCGACGAGGTAGTAGTCGTCCTTCTCCAGGTGGTACACGTTCTCCGCGGCCTGGCCGAGGAAGCCGGTGCCCTCCATGGCGCGCGGACGGACCAGCGCCGGGGTCAGCATGGGGATGAAGCCGGCCTCGGTGGCCTGGGCGATCGCCGCGTTGACCAGGGCGAGCTCCAGGAGGGCGCCGACGCCGGTCAGGTAGTAGAAGCGCGAGCCGGAGACCTTGGCGCCCCGCTCGACGTCGATGGCGCCGAGCGTCTCGCCCAGCTCCAGGTGGTCCTTGGGCTCGAAGCCCTCGGCCGCGAAGTCGCGGATGGTGCCGTGCGTCTCGAGGACGACGAAGTCCTCCTCGCCGCCGACCGGGACGTCCGGGTGGACGAGGTTCCCGAGCTGGAGCAGAAGCTGCTTGGCCGTCTCGTCGGCCTCGTTCTGCTCGGCCTCCGCGGCCTTGACGTCGGCCTTGAGCTGCTCGGCCTTCTGCAGGAGCTCGGCGCGCTCCTCCGGGGTGGCCTTGGGGATCAGCTTTCCGAGCGCCTTCTGCTCGGATCGGAGCTCGTCGAAGCGGACGCCGGACGACCTGCGCCGCTCATCGGCGGAGAGCAGGGCGTCGACGAGCGCGACGTCCTCTCCACGGGCGCGCTGGGAGGCGCGAACACGGTCGGGGTCCTCACGGAGCAGGCGAAGGTCAATCACCCCACCAGGCTACCGGTGCGCGTTCGCGTGCCCCCACCGGATAAGGGGGCGCGTGTTGATTCGCCCGAATTGAGACCCGTGGAAATGTCGGCGGGCGGAGTCGCCCCATTCACTTATCCACAGGCTGTGCGGAAAAACTGTGGACTACGGAGAAGACCCCAGGGATTTCCCTCATCGTGCCTGGGAATTCCGTGATCAAACACCCTTCACACACTCATTTGGGTGGGAATTGGTCGCTCCAACGGGTGGGTCGGCAGCGGGCCGCTGACGGGAGCGCCGGGGAGACGCTGTGGATGGGGCACGGACGGGCGGGGGGTGAGCGGGGTGATTTGTCGACCTTGTCTCGGCGGGGTGTCGACTTGTCCCCAGGCTTCACCGGGGCCCTGTGGATAACCTCTGTGGGTAACTGAAAAGTATGCAGGTAGGACTAGTGGTTCGTACCTGTGGACGACCGCTCACACCGACGCGGGAGTTCCTCCACCATCGGATCAGGCCCGACCGTCCTGGGCCCTCGTCAGCCAGTCGGAGGCCTCCATGAACTCCACGTCCGAAGTCCCGCGCCGCAGTGCCGACACGTCCTCCGCCGAGACGCCCGCCCGGGGGTACGAGCCGAGGAACCGCACCTTGGGGCAGATCCGCTTGAGGCCCATCAGCGCCTCGCCCACCCGCCGGTCCGAGATATGGCCCTCGGCGTCCACGGCGAAGCAGTAGTTCCCGATCCCCGCCCCCGTGGGCCGGGACTGGATCAGCATCAGGTTCACCCCGCGCACCGCGAACTCCTGGAGCAGCTCGAGGAGGGCACCCGGATGATCGTCACCCAGCCACAGCACCACCGAGGTCTTGTCCGCGCCCGTCGGAGCCGCCGGCCGGGCCGGCCGGCCCACGAGCACGAACCGCGTCTCGGCGTTCTCCGCGTCGTGGATCTCCGTGACCAGCGCTTCGAGGCCGTACGTCGCCGCCGCAAACTCCCCCGCGAAGGCGGCGTCGAACCGGCCCTCCCGCACCAACCGGGCGCCGTCCGCGTTGGAGGCCGCGGACTCCCACACCGCCTCGGGCAGGTGGGCCCGCAGCCAGTTCCGGACCTGCGGCTGGGCCACCGGATGGCCCGTGACCGTCTTGATCTCCGACAGACTGGTCCCGGGCCGGACGAGCAGCGCGAAGGCGATCGGGAGGAGCACCTCGCGGTAGATCATCAGCGGCTCGCCGGAGGCCAGCTCGTCCAGCGTCGCGGTCACCCCGCCCTCGACCGAGTTCTCGATCGGGACGAGCGCGGCGGCGGCCTCCCCGTTCCGCACGGCGTCGAGGGCGGCCGGGACCGAGACCATGGGGACGAGCTCCCGCGTCGCGGCCTCGGGCAGCGTGCGCAGCGCCGCCTCAGTGAAGGTGCCTTCGGGGCCGAGATAGGTGTACCGGGTGGCGGACATGACGTCACCCTAATGGTCGCCGCCGGAGAGGGCCGCCGCACCGGCGGGGCGCCTCTCCGGTCGGGACGGTCAGGCCTCCAGCAGGCGCTGGCCCACGTACTCGCCCTCGGCGGGACCGCCCGGGACCGCGAAGAGCCCGCTCGCCTCGTGGCGGATGAACGCGGACAGCGCGTCGCCCCGGTCGAGCTTGCGCTGCACCGGGACGAAGCCCCTGAGCGGGTCCGCCTGCCAGCAGACGAAGAGCAGCCCCGCGTCCGGAGTTCCGTCCGGACCGATCCCGTCGTGGAAGGAGAACGGCCTGCGCAGCATCGCCGCCCCGCCGTTCTGTTCGGGGGCGGAGATCCGGGAGTGGGCGTTGTCCGGGATGACGGGCTTCCCGTCCGGCCCGAGCTTGTCCAGAGCGAGCTCGGTGGTCTCGGAGCCGCCGGTGAGCGGGGCCCCGTCGGACTTCCGGCGCCCGATCACCTTCTCCTGCCGGTCCAGCGGCAGCTTCTCCCAGTCGTCGAGCAGCATCCGGATCCGGCGCACCACCGCGTACGAGCCGCCGGCCATCCACTCCTGCGCACCGCCGGCCGGGACGAAGATCCGCCGGTCGAAGTCCGGGTCGGTGGGCTTCGGGTTGCCCGTGCCGTCGACCTGCCCCATCAGGTTGCGGGCGGTCATCGGCTTCGCGGTGGCTCCGGCCGAGCGGTTGAAGCCGTTCATCTGCCAGCGCACCCGGGCCGCGTCCCCCGCGTCCTTCTGGACGGCGCGCAGCGCGTGGAAGGCGACGAGCGCGTCGTCGGCGCCGATCTGCACCCACAGATCGCCCTCCGAGCGCCGGGGGTCCAGGGCGTCGGCGGAGAAGGCGGGCAGCGGGTCCAGCTCGGCGGGGCGGCGCGAGGCGAGCCCGGTGCGGTCGAAGAAGGTGCGGCCGAAGCCGAAGGTGACCGTGAGGGAGGAGGGGCCCGCGTCGAGCGCGATTCCGGTGTCCTCGGCCGGGGCCTTGCCCGCCATCAGGACCTTCGCCGTGGTCGACCAGCGGCGCAGCAGGGCGGCGGCCTCCTTGCGGCCGGCACCCGGGGCGAGGTCGAAGGCGACCAGATGGCCCCGGGACTGGAGGGGGGTGGTGATGCCCGCCTGATGTTTCCCGTGAAACATCACCGCGGTCGAGCCGACGGTGCTCAGGGCAGGGGCGCCGCCGGCCCCGGCGGTGTCGTCGGACAGGGCCGCGGAGATCCCGGCCCCACCGGCCGCGCCGGCGACGAGGCCGGCCGCGCCCGCCGCGCCGACGGCGCCGAGGAGACGCCGCCGGGAGAGATCGAGGTTGTCGCTGTCGGTCACGAGGCTCAGCCGATCTTCACGTTCTTGTCGATGGTGGTCTGGTCGATCTCGGAGGTACGGACGGTCACCTGGATCTTCCAGTCGCCCGGCATCGGGATCTGGACGCCGCTCGCGCTCCAGTGTCCGGTCTGGATCCGGTCGGGGGCGACGGGCAGCGGGCCCACGCCCTTCGCCTCCAGGGTGAGGGCGACCTTGATCTCGGGGACGTCCAGCGGCTTGCCGTTGGGGCGCTCGACGAAGATGTGGAGCGCGTTGGCGCCGGTGCGGCCGGGGTCGAGGCTGAGACGGACGACGCCCTTGCCGTCGACGCCGCCGGTGTCGAAGGGCAGCCGGATGTCGATGGGCCGGTCGGGCACGGCGGCCGGGCCGGAGGCGGTGGCGGACCGGCCGGCCTCCTCCGCGGTGCGACCGGGCTCAGTCGAGGTGAGGACGGTGGTCACGGCGAGGAGGACGACGGCGACGGCGGCCTCGGTCAGCACCGAGCGGCGCAGACCGGTCCGCTCGGGGTCGGCGTCCCGCTCCCGCTTCCGCCGGGCGGTGGCGACGGCGGCCCGCTGCCGGGCGAGCTGCGCGGCCCGCACGGGATCGACCGCGCCCCCGGCGCCGCCCGGGGCCCCGGCTTCCGAGCCCCCGCCCAGGTCCTTGTCCTCGTCCTTGTCCCGGCCCAGGTCCAGATCCTCGTCCTGGTCCAGATCCTCGTCCTCGTCCAGGTCCTCGTCCCGGCCCAGGTCCTCGCCCTGGTCCAGGTCCCCGTCCAGGTCCAGATCCCCGTCGACGGCAGGCGTCTCGGGCCTGGCCGTTCCCACCGGCGACGGTTCGGCCAGGCGTCGGGTCCAGCGGCGGGAGATCCAGGCGATGCCGATGAGGACCGCCACGAGGCCGATCTTTACCAGGAGCAGCTGGCCGTACCGGGTCCCGGTCAGCGCGGACCAGGAGCCGACCTGGCGCCAGGACTGGTAGAGCCCGGTGGCCGCGAGGACGGCCACGGAGCCGAGGGCCACCTTGGAGAAGCGCTCGACGGCGGAGCGCTCGACGGACGGCGCCCGGTAGAGGGCGACGAGGAGCACGGTGAGGCCGCCGAGCCAGGCGGCCACGGCGAGGAGGTGCAGGATGTCGACGGGCATGGCGACGCCCGGCTGGAGACCGGTCGAGGCGTGCTCGGCCAGGGCCCAGGTCCCGGCGATGCCGGCGGCGACGACGGTGCCGCCGAGGGCGAGTCCGAAGGAGAGGTCCTTCTTCTCCTTGGGGTCGGTGCGGCGGGCGTAGGCGCCGAAGAGGACGGCCACGAACAGCGCGGCCGCGCCGAGCAGCAGCAGCCGGGAGGTGAGCGCGGCGCCGGTCTTCGTCTCCAGGACGGTCCTCAGACCGGCCAGGTCGAAGGCGTCGGAGAGCTTTCCGGAGCCGGTGTACGGATGGCGCAGGAGCAGCATCGCCAGGGTGGCGCCGGTGAGGGTCAGCCAGCCCCGGACCACGGTCTGCTGGACGGGGCGGACGCTCGCGCCGCGCGGCCAGCAGACCAGGACGAAGGCGCCGCCGCCGACGAGGACGGCGAAGCCGGCGTACGCGAGGTAGCGGGCGATGCCGTAGAGGACGCCGACCAGGCCGCCGCCGGGCGCCTGGTCGGGCAGGGCGACGGAGGTCGTGGAGGGGGCTCCGATGGAGAAGGTGAAGGCACCGGCGACGGGGTGGCTGTCGGCCGAGACCGCCTGCCAGGCCACGGTGTACGTGCCGTCGGGCAGACCGGCGCGGAGCCCCACCCCGTACCGGACGACGGAGCCGCTGCACAGGTCGCGTATCTCGCCGGTGTCGGCGCGTCGGCCCGCCGGGTCGAGGACCCGGATGGAGTCGGCGCTCATGGCGACCTGTTCGGAGAAGGTCAGGTTGACCTCCTTGGGGGCGGTGGCGACCACCGCCCCGTCCTTCGGGTCGCTGCCGGTGAGCGCCGCGTGCGCGGAGGCGGGGGCGGCGCCGGCGAGCAGCGTGCCGAGCAGCGCGGCCGCGAGGATCAGCAGCCGTGCCAGGGCGTTGCCGAGGCGCGGGGCGGTGGTTGTCATCTCTGTGTCACTCCGTCAACGAGCTCAGTGCTGCTGCGGGTTGTGGTTGGGCGCTTCGACGGGAAGGTCGACCTTGATGGGGTCGGACTTCTCGAAGTGCAGCTCGATGCTGACCTTGTCGCCCTGCTTGGGCTTCGACTTCAGCTCCATGAACATGATGTGGCTGCCGCCGCGTTCGAGCTTCAGCTCGCCGTTCGCGGGGATGTCGAAGGACTTCACCTCCTGCATCTTCTGGTTCTTCGTCTCGTGGATGGTGATGTCGTCCGAGAGCGGGCTGGTGACGGAGGTCAGCTTGTCCGCCGTGTCGCCGTCGTTCTTGATCGTGAGGAAGCCGCCGGCCATGTCCATCACCGGCTGGGGCATGAACGCGCCGCTGATCTCCAGATCGGGCCTGCTCTCGGAGGACGAGCACCCGGTCAGCGCGAGCGCGGCGGCGAGCGCCACGGTGGCGGACAGGGCGGTGGTGCGGCGGGTCACGGGTTCTCCCCCTTGATGATCTTCGGCAGGTCCTTGGCGTAGTCGTCGACGGTCGCGTCCTCGCCGTACAGGACGTAGCCCTGGTCGGTGGTGGGCGAGAAGGCGATCACCTGGGCTCCGTGCATGGAGACGACCGAGCCGTCCTTCTCCTTCTTCGGCGGGTCGATGCCGATGCCGATCTGCTTGGCCCCCGCCTGGATGGCGGAGAAGTCGCCGGTGAGGCCGGTGAAGGAGGGGTCGCCGGCGGCGGGCAGCCACTTGGCGAGCTCGGCGGAGGTGTCCCGCTCGGGGTCGGTGGTGACGAAGACGACCTGGAGCTTGTCCTGGTCGGCCTTGGGGAGCTTCTTCTTGGCGATGGCGATGTTGCTCATCGTCAGGGGGCAGACGTCGGGGCAGTGCGTGTAGCCGAAGTAGATGAGCGTCGGCTTGCCCTTGGTCCGCTCCCGCAGGTCGTACTTCTCGCCCTTGGTGTCGGTGAGGACGAGCGCGGGCTTGGTGAACGGCCGGTCGAGGACGGTGGCGGCCCGGGTGGACTCGGTGACGCCGGAGACCTCGGCGACCGACGAGCCGGAGCCCGAGGGCTTGTCGTCGCCTCCGAGGCCGACGGCGGCGGTGACGCCGATCGCGGCGACGATCGCGACGGCGGCGATGACCAGCGGCGTACGGCGCCCGGGACGGGCCGTGGCCGCCCCGGGCGTCTTCTCTTCAGACATGGTGCTTCTTCCGGATCGGGTGGGACGCGGCCGTCAGGCCGAGCGGCGGCGGCCGGCGAGGACGCCGAAGGCGACGCCCGCGACGCCGACGAGGATGCCGACGACGCCGAGGACACGGGCCGTGGTGTCGGTGGAGGAGGACGCCGAGGCGGTCTCCTCGTGGTCGCCCGCCTTGCCGTCGTGACCGGCCTTCTCGTCCGTGTCGGCGGAGGCGGACGGGGCGGCGCCGCCGTGGTGGTCCTCGTCCTCGGAGGCGGCGGAGAGCTTCAGGACGGGGGCCGGGTTCTCCGGCTCCTCCGCGCCCTCCTTCTGCTCCTCGATCCAGCGCACGACCTCCTTGTTGTCGTACGTCTGGATCGCCTTGAGGACCAGCTGGTCGGTGTCCTCCGGCAGCCGGCCGAGGGAGAGCGGGAACTGCTGGAACTGGCCGGGGCCGATCTTCGAGCCGTCGGCGGTCCAGGTGACCTTGGAGACGACCTCGTTGATCTTCTTGCCGTGCAGCTCCAGCGGCTTGTCGAGCTTGCTCTTGGTGACCTCGGCCTTCCAGCCGGGGATGGGCTGCGGCATGACGGAGGCCAGCGGGTGGTCGAGCGGGAAGTTGACCTCCAGCTTCACGGTGGAGGCGTTGTCGCGCTCGTTCGGGACCTTGATGTTGACGGTCGCGTAGCCGCCCTTGGCCGCCTCGCCCTGCGGCTGCACGCTGACGTGCGCGAAGGCGGTGCCGGACAGCAGCACCACGGAGGAGAGGGCGATGCCGCCGGCGAGGGCGGCGCGGACGGAGGTGCGGGTACGGGAAACGCTCATGGCGGAAGACACTCCAGCTCGGAAGGCGCGGAAGGCGCGGAAGATCGGAGACAGGCGGGACGTCCGGCGCGCCCCAGGGCGGGAGCCCGGGGCAGGCGTGCGGACGGGCACGGCCCGCTCACGTCGAGCGGTCCGTGTCAGGCTGCGAGGACGCAGTCGGCGGCCGGGGGGCCGCGCCTGATCACCGTGTGCTGAAGGGCCTCGGCCACCGGCGGCGGCGAGGAGTCGGAGGGGGCCCGGAGGGTCCGCCGCGGCCCCGTGCGCGGCGCCGACGGCAGTCCGGCGAGCAGGGCCCGTACGAGACGGAGCGCGGCCCGCAGGGAGCGCACGAGGGCGCACTCGGCGAGCTCCGTCGCGCCCTGCTCGGAGAGTTCCACGAGCCGGCCGAGGGCGTGGTCGCCCCGGCGCAGCAGCCAGCCCGCGGCCAGCGCGGCCAGGAGGTGGCCGAGGAACATGGGCAGGCCGGGCAGCAGTTCGCCGACGGGCGCGGCCGTGCCCGCCCCGGTGGCGAGGTGCCCCATGTGGGCGTGCGCGTCGGCCGGGTCGAGCCCGGCGTCGGTGATGATCCGGGTGGCGTCGGCGGGGCTGAGCGAGGCGGCGCCCGCCCCGCAGACCAGCCGGGCGGCCATCCGGACGAGGACGTCGTCGGCCTGGTCGCTCAGGGCGAGCTGCCGCTGTCCGAGCCCGAAGAGGACGTGGAGGCCGAGCTGCCCGCCGGTGAGGGCGCCGACGACGAAGCCGAGGGAGCGCGTGCGGCCGGCGAGGAGGACGGTGACGCCGAAGACGCCGAGGAATCCTGCGACGACGGTCCACAGGGCGATGCCCGCGCAGGCGGCGAGGGCGTGTCCCAGCGCGGACAGCACGACGCAGACCGCGGTGAACACCGCGGCCCTCAGCAGCCGTGGAGCGAGCGCGGGGGCAGTCATGGCGGCCCCATCATCGCACCACGCGCGCCCTCGCCATGAGGCAGGTCCGGAAGGTCGTCCTTGGGCGCCTTCGCGACGAGATACGCCGACCGCCGTGCCCGTGTCCGCCGTGCCCGTGTCCCCGACCGCCGTGCCCGGATCCCCCACCGCCGGGGCGACGCACGGACCTGACATACACCGGAGTCCCCGCCCGGTGCATCCGCCGAACGAGCGCTCTTGACGCCTCCGGGGGCTTACGGAGCGGCCGCTCCGGCAATAGGTATCGGTATGTCGAGCCGCTGCCGGGAGGCTGGAGCATGAGCATCTGGTGGTCACTCCATCTGCGGCGCGAGGCCGCGAGCGTGCCCCTGGCGCGAAGGCTTCTGCTGGGCACGATGGAGACGGCGGGTGTCGATCCCGACGTGTCGTACGAGTTGTCGGTCGCGCTGACCGAGGCGTGTGCCAACGCCGTCGAGCACGGCGGCGGGGCCGGCCCGCGGGAGCGGGGTGGGGCGTACCGGGTGACGGCGTACCTGGACGGCGAGACGTGCCGGATCGAGGTGGCGGACTCGGGCCCGGGGTTCCCCGGCGCCGGGGCGCCGGCCGCCCCGGCGGAGGAGGCCGAGCACGGCCGGGGGATGCGTCTGATCGAGGAGCTGTCCGATCACGTGCAGTTCGGCAACCGCTCGGGCCGGGGCGGCGCCGTCGTCAGCTTCGACAAGATCCTGAAGTGGCGGGACAGTCCGACGCTGCTCATGGCGTGACGTACGGAGAAGGACCCCCGCCGGTCGGTCGACGGGGGCCCTTCGGTTCCAACGTACGCGGATTTCAGCCCTTCAGCGCGGCCATCCACGCCTCGACCTCGTCGGCGCGGCGCGGCAGCGCCTCCGAGAGGTTCCGGTTGCCGTCCTCGGTGACGAGGATGTCGTCCTCGATCCGGACGCCGATGCCGCGGTACTCCTCCGGCACGGTCAGGTCGTCGGCCTGGAAGTACAGACCGGGCTCGACGGTCAGGCACATGCCCGGCTCGAGGGTGGTGTCCACGTACTTCTCGGTGCGCGCGGCGGCGCAGTCGTGGACGTCCATGCCGAGCATGTGGCCGGTGCCGTGCAGGGTCCAGCGGCGCTGGAGGCCGAGCTCCAGGACGCGGTCGACCGGGCCCTCGACGAGGCCCCACTCGACGAGCTTCTCGGCGAGGACGCGCTGGGCGGCGTCGTGGAAGTCGCGGTAGGCGGCGCCGGGCTTCACCGCGGCGATGCCGGCCTCCTGCGCCTCGTACACGGCGTCGTAGATCTTGCGCTGGATCTCGCTGTACCGGCCGTTGATCGGCAGGGTGCGGGTGATGTCGGCGGTGTAGAGCTCGGTGGTCTCCACGCCGGCGTCGAGCAGCAGCAGGTCGCCGGAGCGGACCGGGCCGTCGTTGCGGACCCAGTGCAGGGTGCAGGCGTGCGGGCCGGCGGCGGCGATGGAGCCGTAGCCGATGTCGTTGCCCTCGACGCGGGCGCGCAGGAAGAACGTGCCCTCGATGTAGCGCTCGCTGGTGGCCTCGGCCTTGTCGAGGACCTTGACGACGTCCTCGAAGCCGCGGGCGGTGGAGGCGCAGGCCTTCTCCAGCTCGGCGACCTCGAAGGCGTCCTTCACGAGGCGGGCCTCGGAGAGGTACACGCGCAGCTCTTCGTCGCGCTCGGCGGTGACCTTGTCGGTCAGCGCGGCCTCGATGCCGGCGTCGTGGCCGCGGACGACGCGGACCGGGCCGGTGGCCTCCTTGAGGGCGCCGGCGAGCTCGCGGACGTCCTTCGCCGGGATGCCGAGGAGCTGCTGGGCCTCGGCGAGGGAGTGGCGGCGGCCGACCCACAGCTCGCCCTGGCCGTCGAGCCAGAACTCGCCGTTCTCACGGTTGGAGCGCGGCAGCAGGTAGATCGTGGCCTCGTGGCCGCCGGCGGTGGGCTCCAGGACGAGGACGCCGTCCTGGGTCTGGTCGCCGGTGAGGTACGCGTACTCGGTGGAGGCGCGGAAGGCGTACTCGGTGTCGTTCGACCGGGTCTTCAGGTTGCCGGCGGGGATCACCAGGCGCTCGCCCGGGAAGCGGGCGGAGAGCGCGGCGCGGCGCGCGGCGGTCCGGTCGGCCTGCGCGATCGGCGCGAGGTCGTGCAGCTCGGTGTCGGCCCAGCCGGACCGCATGTTCTCGGCGAGCTCGTCGGACACGCCCCCGTACAGCCCGTTCTTGCGCTGCTTGATCGGCTGCTCTTCGGTCTCGGTCTCTTCCGGGGTCTCCGGGGTGAGCTCCTCGGCCACGGGTCTGCCTCCTCTTGGTACGACACTGAACCCCCACCATCGTACGGTCGTACGGAAGGGGGCCCAGGGCCGGAAGACCCATTACCGGAGCGTCACATTCCGGTCACTCGAAGCGGGCGGCGGAACCCACCCGAAGCGGGCGGCGGCACCGACTCGAAGCGGATGGCGGGACTCACTCGAAGCGCGCCGCCAGCAGGACCACGTCCTCGCCCTCCACGGCCGGGTCCAGGCCCTCGGGGAACAGGGCCCGCAGGACGTGGTCGGCGACGGCGCCCGGGTCGCCCCGATCCGCCCTCGGCACGCTCGCGACGGCCGCGTGGAGCCGTGCGAAGGCCCGGTCGATGGCGTCGCCGGTACGGCGCAGCAGCCCGTCCGTGTAGAGAAGCACCGTTTCTCCGGGGGCGAGGGAGAACTCCACGCTCGGCGCCTCCCAGCAGGAGAGCATCCCGAGCGGGGCCGACAGCGAGGTCTCGACGAACTCGGTGCGCCGGTCGCCGAGGACCAGCGGCGGGGCGTGACCGGCGCCGGCGAGGACGATCCGGCGCTGCGCGGGCTCGGCGTAGGCGAAGAGGGCGGTCGCCGAGCGGGCGGGCTCGGTGATCCGGAGGAGCAGCTCCAGGTCGGAGAGGACGGCGACGGGGTCCTCGCCCTCCATCACGGCGTACGCCCGGAGCGAGGCGCGCAGCCGGCCCATGGCGGCCAGCGCGCTGGGCCCGGTGCCGGAGACGGAGCCGACGGCCAGGCCGAGGGCGCCGTCGGGCAGCGGCAGCGCGTCGTACCAGTCGCCGCCGCCCAGCGGGCCGGTGCGGTGGCGGGCGGCGAGCTGGACGCCGGGGACGCGCGGGAGACGGCTGGGGAGCAGCTCCTCGGTGACGGTGGCGACCTGGACGCGGGCGCGCTCGACCTGGAGGAGCCGGGCGAGGTGCTCGGTGGCGAAGCGGCCGTAGAGCCCGATGAGGTGGCGCTGCCGGTCGGTGGGTTCGGCGGGCTCGTCGTACAGCCAGACGGCCGCGCCGAGCCGGCCGGCCTCCTCGGTGGCGAGGGGCAGGGCGTAGCTGGCGGCGTAGCCGAGGCGGGCGGCGACCTCGCGGTGGCGCGGGTCGAGGCCCTCCTCCGTACGGACGTCGCGGATGGCGATCGGGTCGGGGACGCGCTCGGGGTGCCCGGGGTCGGGGAGGCCGTCGAGGAGGCGGCCGTAGCCGGTGGCACCGCGCGGGACGGTCTCGATGGTGCCGAGGTCGGCGTGGGCGAGGCCGAGGCCGATGGTGCTGGTGGGGCCGCGGCCGTCGGCCGGTTCGAGGACGGCCATGCCGCGGCGGGCACCGACGAGGGCGGCGCCGGCGCCGAGCGTCTCGCGGAGGGCCTCGTCGAGGGAGGCGGTCTTGATGAGGCGTTCGGTGAGTTCGTGGAGGGTGGTGAGGTCGGAGACCCAGGAGGCCAGCCGGTCCTGGATCAGGGCACCGGGGGGAAGGGGCGCGTCGGCGGGGCTCGCCGCCGCGGGCACCCCGGGAAGGGGCGACGTAGTGTGCGGGGGCCCGGGAGCTGTGGAATCGATTCCGGCCACTTTCGGCATGCGTGGGGCGCTCATGGCAGTCGGCTTTCCGACCGGTGCGTTTGACGCCAAAGCATCGCAAACCCCCATGTCAATCAGAGCCGCTCGATGCATCCACATGTACACGCACAAGAGGAACGATGTCCAGCATTGTCCCCACGGGACTTGTGGTGTCCGTGAGGTCGTGCGAGAGGGTTGAAGTACAGGAGAAGTTGGCCGAAAATTGCCCCCGGTGTGCACCTTTTGCGGTCGACTGGCGTCGTTTGAAAGCGCGTCATTCTAAGCGTGCTGGGTACGTAATCGGTGACAGGCAGGGGCAGTTGACATCGCCCCGGAACGTGACGCGGAACCCCGGCGTCTTTCCCGCCGCAGGCCGCAACCCGCCACCGAGTGGCGGGGAACGTGTTCTGACCCGCTCCGGCTCTGACCTGGCTCCACCCGGTTCCCCCGGGATCCACCCGGCACCGGCCCGGCCCGCCCCGCTCCTCGGGGGGCCGGCACCCCGCCGACCCGGCACGCGCTGATACGCACGGTGAAGAGTTCTGCACATGGTGTGATGTGGATTCGGCGTTCAACGGAAAGGAACGAGCGCTCATGCGCGAGATCCTCGGAAGGCGACGCAGGCTCCGGTTCCGGCGCAAGGAGAGGACCGCCCGGCGCGACGCCGCGGTCACCTTCGCGGTCGAGTGGAACTGGCCGGTCCTGCCGGGCGCGGGCCTGAGAGCGACGACCCGTACGGCCACCGGAGTGGCCTGCTCCTGCCCCGACCCCGACTGCGTGGTGCCCGGCGCGCACCCCTACGACCCCGGACTGCTCGCGGCCACCACGGACGAGCGCATGGTCCGCTGGTGGTGGACCAGGCGCCCGGACGCCCCGGTGCTCCTCGCCACCGGCGGCACCGCGCCCTGCGCGGTCAGCCTCCCGGCGGTGGCGGGGGCGCGGGCCCTCGCCGCGCTCGACGCGACGGGGATGCGGCTCGGCCCGGTGGTGGCGACCCCGACCCGGTGGTCGATCCTCGTCGCCCCGTACGGCCTCGAACGGCTGGGGGAGCTGCTGTACGCGAAGGACAGCGTGCCCAGCTCGCTGCGGTTCCACGGCGAGGGCGGCTATCTGCTCCTCCCGCCGTCGGTCGCGGGGACCGGACAGGTCCGCTGGGAGCGGGCCCCGCTCACAGGCTCGGCCCGGCCGTGGCTGCCCGACGTGGAGGCGGTGGTCGACGCCCTGGTCGAGGCGAGCACGAGCACGCCGGGCGGCGGGAGCCGACTGGCGTACTGAGCCCGGCCGGGGGCTTTCGTACGGGAGCTTTCGCACGGAGGCTTTCGCACGGAGGCTTTCGCACGGAGGCTTTCGCACGGGGCGGGCCGGGGGCTTTCGCGCGGAGTCGGACCGGAGGCTTTCACACGGAGTCGGACCGGGGCTTGCGTACGGAGGCGGACGGAGCGGGCGAGGCCGTTCACCCGAACGGGTGTGTCCTGGGCCGACTCGCAGGGGAAACGGGCGCGCGGCCGACCGTGCGCCCCGGTCCCGCCGCTATGTTCGCCCCACCGTCCAAGATCTCCAGATCTCCGGATCTCCAGCCGAGCAGGAGCAGGTGGGTCCCATGAGCCCGGTGAACCTCCGCGTGGTCGGACTCGGGACCGCCGTCACGGTCGCCGTCCTGCTGCCCCTCGTCGCGACGGCGAGGCCGACGGGGGACCCCGTACGACCGGCCGGCGCGAGCGCCGAGGGGGACGCGAAGCCCGGGGACCTGCTCAGGGAGCTCGGCCTGGGACCCCGTACACCGGCCTCCGCTCCCTCCGCAAGCGGTTCCGCGATTCCGGCGGCTCCCGCGGCCCCCGAGCGCGTCACGCATTGTGGGCCGGAACTCGCCTCTCCGGAGGGGGCCGAGGCGCAGACCTGCGTCCTGGGTGAGGAGGGCGAGATCTGGGCGCGTACGTACTACCGGAACGCCACGGCCCGGCAGTTCGACGCGTTTCTGACCCTCATGGGACCCGGCGGACGGACCGTGCAGGTGAGCTGCCCGGTTCCGGCACAGGACGAACCGGGAACCTGCGAAACGCCGAGGGAGCGCGCGCACGGCGCGGTCACGGCGTATACGGCGGTCGCGGAATTGGCGGGAGCGGGCGAGGGGGAGGCCACTCCGCTGCTGCTCCGGGCGGGGAGCAACACGGCGGACGGCGAAGGAAGTTGAGCGTCGGACGCCCCGGCGCTGCCGGAAGCGGACATGGAAAGGCCCGGTCGCTGGCGACGGGGGATGCACCAGCGACCGGGCTCCAAGAACGGTAACAAGAGATCTGCTGTTCGCAAATTCGATCTCGGTTATTCGGACAGGGATTTATCCGTCCGGGGACCCCCTTTGTGGCGGAAGTCACCGACCGGTCGGTCTGCCTGTCACCGATACCACCTGGGGTATCAGCTGAGAGTCACCTGACGGTTCGTGAGGCCGCCGCGCGCCCGGCGCTCCTCCGCCGTCAGCGGGGCGTCCGAGGCGAGCGCCGCGGCCAGCCGCTCGGCGAACTCGGCCGCCGGCTTCTCGCAGTCCTCGGCGGTCATCGAGGACGGCAGGTCCCACACCGGCACCATCAGACCGTGGGCCCGGAAGGAGCCGACGAGCCGGGTGTCCGCGCCGAGCGAGGTGCCCTCGCCGGCCTGGAGACGGGCGAGCGCGTCGAGGAGCTTCTCCTCCGGGTGCGGCATGACCCAGCGGAGGTGGTTCTTGTCCGGAACCTCGCACCAGTACGCGGAGTCGACGCTCGCCAGCCTCACGGTCGGGATCGCCGCCGCGTTGGCCCGCTCCAGGGAGGCCGCGACCTCCGGGTCCGCGCCGTCCGCGGACTGCGGGATCCAGAACTCGAAGCCCGAGTGGACCTCCGGGACGAACGGGGCGTCCGCGTCGAGCAGCTCCTGCAGGCGCGGGCCCTCGGCCGGCACGCGGCGGGCGGGGACCGGGGTGCCCGGCTCCGCCTCCAGGGCGCGCTGGAGGGTGTCGGCGAGGTCGCGGGCCAGGTCGCCGGAGGTGGAGTCGTTCTGCAGGGCGATCAGGACGGAGCCGTCGTCGCGGCGGAGCGCCGGCCACGCCATCGGCAGCACGGTCGCGAGCGTCACCGACGGAACGCCCTCCGGCAGCCCGCCCTTCAGGGTGAGCGGCACGGTGGCGGCCGGCACCAGCTCGCGCAGCGCGACCCAGTCGCACTCGCCGGGCAGCCCCTCGAAGGGGCGCTGGACGAGCTCGGTCACGGCGTGCGCGGCGGCCCGGCCGTGACACGCCTTGTAGCGGCGGCCCGAACCGCACGGGCACGGCTCGCGCGCGCCGACGACCGGGATCTCCCCGCTCGTGACCTGGGCCTGGCCGGTCTTGCCGGCCTTCGTCTGGGGGCGCTTCTTGGCCATGGTGTGGCTTTCTCCCGATCGCGGCTGTGCTGTGTGCGGTGCTGTACCGGGCGCGAGCCTAGCCGCACCGGGCCCCGGCGCCGTTCAGGCGGGGCGGCACGACGACCGGGCCGGGCACCGCCGGAAGGCCGTACCCACCATCGCCTGTCGACACCGGTTCCTCGGCCAGGACCGCGATGCGCGTCTCGGCCAGGACCGCGGAGCGCGTCTCGGCCCGGACCGTCGTACGTGTCGGGACGGTCCGACCGCCGTACGTGCCGGGTCGGTCCGGACCGTCGTGCGCGTCGGGTCAGTCCAGATCGTCGTACGCGTCGAGGAAGTCGAAGCCCGAGCCGCCGCCGACGCGCGCGGCGAAGTCCTCGCGGCGGTGTCCCTCGGTGACGACCACCCAGACGGTGACCTCACCGGTCGCACTGTCCCGGACGCCCCAGTCCTGGGCCAGCGCCCCGATGATGTTCAGCCCGCGGCCGCCCCGTGCGGTGACCGAGGGCGTCGATGGAACGGGCCGTGTCGGACCACCCCCGTCGGTCACCTCGACCCGCAGGCCGCCTCCCGGGTCGACCCGCCAGGCCGCCCGCACATCGCCTTCGCCCCGCTCCGCGTGGTTCAGCGGCCTGCCGTACCGACAGGCATTGCTGAGCAGTTCGGAAAGGATCAGCACCGCGTCGTCGACGACCGATTCGGCCACCCCGCTGCGGTACAGCTCGTCCCGCATCCGGTGTCGCGCCTCACCCACGCCCGCAGGGCCATGGGGTACGGCCATGCTCGACGACGTGGGCACCTCCTGTGCCACCACCAACGCCACCCCCGAGACCTCCTTTGCCCCACGCCACCGTGTGGATGCCCCAATGGCCTGGACCGGAAACCGGCCAATCCGTGTGGGATGAGGCACTCGTGACGATCGCGTACGCGTGGAACGCGCCGGGGCACGCCCCGTAAGAGCTGTGACGGATGGGAAACGGGTGACGGGAGAGGCGTCCCGACGGCGCCCCGCCACGGCCCGACGCCGCTCAACCACGCCCCAGCCGCCCCAGCCGGGTCCAGCCGTGCTCAGCCTCAGCCGCGTCCCAGCTGGGCGATCACCTGCTTCGGGCGGTTGGTGATGATCGCGTCCACGCCCAGGCGCTCGCAGAGCTCGACGTCCTCCGCGTCGTCCACCGTCCAGACGTGGACCTGGTGCCCGGCCTTCTGGAGCCGCAGGATCACGGCGGGATGGTGGCGGACGATCCGGATCGACGGGCCCGCGATGCGCGCGCCCGCGGGGAGCCGCCCGTCGCGCAGCCGGGGCGAGACGAACTGGGCGAGCGAGACGGTGGGCAGGGTCGGAGCGGCGGCGGCGATCCGGTACAGGGAACGGGCCGAGAAGCTCATGACGCGTACGGGGGATTCGGCGGGGGACGCGGGCGCGTCCAGGCCGAAGCGCTTGAGGAGCTGGAGCAGCTTCTCCTCGACCTGGCCGCGCCAGCGGGTGGGGTGCTTGGTCTCGATGGCCAGCTCGACCCGGCGCCCCGCGTCGGAGACCAGCTCCAGGAGCCGCTCCAGGGTGAGGACGGAGGTGTACCCGGGGTCCCGCCAGTCGGGGATCTCCCCGGAGTCGTCCCGCCCCTTCCAGGTGCCGAAGTCGAGGGCGGTGAGGTCGGCGAGTTCCAGCGCGGAGACGGCGCCGCGGCCGTTCGAGGTGCGGTCGACGCGTCGGTCGTGGACGCAGACGAGGTGGCCGTCGGCGGTGAGCCGGACGTCGCACTCCAGGGCGTCCGCGCCGTCCTCGATGGCCTTCACATAGGCGGCGAGGGTGTGTTCCGGTGCGTCCTCGGATGCTCCGCGGTGGGCGACGACCTGGAGGGGGACGCGGTTCGAGTGCTGCCGTGCGTGAGTCACCGCGTCATGGTGCCATTGGCGGGGTGGCGCGAGCACCTCGGGAGCTGTCCGTTCTGTCCGTATATAAAGGATGGGGTGCGAACGCACAGCTCCGCCTTACGGCGGCCTGACGTCCCGTGGGAAAAGCTGGTGCAGCACCCTGGAGCCACCCACGTATCCCCCATCCCGCGCAGTCAACGAGGAGAGCGAGCTGTGAGCACCGAGAACGAGGGCACGCCGGTCCCGGCGGACCCGGCCGCCCCCTCCGCCCCTCCGACGGCTCCCGTCCCCCCGACGTCGCTGGACAAGCCGGCGGGCGACGCGCCCGCGCAGGCGACGCCGGAGCCCGCCCCGGAGCCCACCCCACAGGCGGCCCCGCAGCCGTCCCCGTCGGGCGACGAGCCGACGGCGGTCCAGGCCCCGGTCCCGGCCGCGGCCCCGGCGGCGCCCCACCAGCCCCCCGCGCCCGCCGCCGCGCCCACCGGCGGCTGGCCGACGCCCCCGCCGGCCGTCCCGGCCTGGGGCGCCCCGCACCCGCCCGCACCCCCCGCCCCGCGCCGGCGGACCGGCGGTCTCGTGGCGGCCGTGCTCATCGCGTCGCTCGTCGCGGGCGGCATCGGCGGTGGCATCGGCTACTGGGCGGCCGAGCGCGGCGACAACGGCTTCAGCTCGACCACGGTCTCCTCCGGCCAGGCCCCGGCCTCCTTCAAGCGCGACCCGGGGACGGTCGCGGCGGTCGCCGCGAAGGCCCTGCCGAGCGTGGTCACCATCCAGGCGAAGTCCGGCGGCCAGGAGGGCGAGGGCGGTACGGGCACGGGCTTCGTCTACGACCAGGAGGGCCACATCGTCACCAACAACCACGTGGTGGCGTCGGCGGCCGACGGCGGCACGCTGTCCGTGACGTTCTCGGACGGCAAGACGTACGACGCGGAGGTCGTCGGGCGGGCCGAGGGCTACGACGTGGCGGTCCTGAAGCTGAAGGACGCCCCGAAGGGGCTGACGCCGCTGCCGCTCGGGGACTCCGACAAGGTGGCGGTCGGCGACTCGACGATCGCGATCGGCGCCCCCTTCGGCCTGTCGAACACGGTGACGACGGGCATCGTCAGCGCCAAGAACCGCCCGGTGGCCTCGGGCGACGGCTCCGGCGGCAGCAACTCGTACATGAGCGCGCTGCAGACGGACGCCTCGATCAACCCGGGCAACTCCGGCGGCCCGCTGCTCGACGCGAGCGGCGCGGTGATCGGCATCAACTCGGCCATCCAGTCGACCAGCGGCGGCTTCGGCCAGTCCCAGGCGGGCTCGATCGGCCTGGGCTTCGCGATCCCGGTCAACCAGGCGAAGAACGTGGCGCAGCAGCTGATCAAGACGGGCAAGCCGGTGTACCCGGTGATCGGCGCGACCGTGAACATGAACGAGAAGGGCCAGGGAGCGACGATCGCCGGCCAGGGCTCCGGCGGCACGCCCTCGGTCACGCCCGACGGCCCGGCGGCGAAGGCGGGCCTGAAGGCCGGCGACGTGATCACGGGCTTCGGCGACCACCCGATCGACAGCGGCCCGACCCTGATCAGCGAGATCTGGACCCACAAGCCCGGCGACTCGGTGAAGATCACTTACGAGCGCGACGGCAAGACCGCCACGGCCACCGTCGTCCTCGGCGAACGCACCGGCGACAGCTGACGGCCTCGGCCTTCCCTGCGCGAGGCGCCCAACCGGTAGGCTGTGTCCCGCTCCGCCCCAGGTGGACCGGGGCGTGGGTGGGTTGCCCGAGCGGCCTAAGGGAACGGTCTTGAAAACCGTCGTGGCGAGAGTCACCGTGGGTTCAAATCCCACACCCACCGCAGACGAACGGCCCTCGACCGGGTGAACGGTCGAGGGCCGTCGGCGTTCACGGCGCCCCGGGATTCTGGATAGCGCCCGGGGTTCCGGACGGCACCCGGGGCCCGGACGGGGCTGGTGGCTCGGACGGGTCCGGGTGCCCGGACGGGTCCGGTGGCTCGGACGGAGTCAGGGGTGGGTGCGGGTCTGCGGGTTGTTCAGGCAGAGGGCGATGTTGCGGACGGCCGCGGTGAGTTCCTCGATCACCCGGGCCGCCTGTTCCGCGTTGTGGAAGGCCGGGCGCTCCGTGAGGGTGCGGCTCAGCTCCTCCGCGGCCCGGACGGCGGGGCCGGCGGGACCGCCGTCCCCGACGGGAGCGGGAGCGGCGACGACGGGAGCGGGGGCTGCGGGCGCCGCGACGACGGGGGCGGCGACGGCAGGGGCCGTGCTCTGCGGGGGCGTGGGAGCGGGCGCAGGCGCGGGCGCGGGTGCGGGTGTGGGCTGGGGCGCGGGCGGCGGGGGAGGGGCCGAGGGGTACGGCTCGGGCTCCGCCCGGTAGCCCTCGAAGGACGGCGAGAAGGTGCCGGAGCCGACCGCCAGCGAGCTGTGCGTCTCCTCCTGGGGGTGCGGGGCCGCGACGGGGTCCTGTCCGTGCGGCGGGACCTGCCCGTGCTGCGGGACCGGTCCCAGCACCGGGGGCCGGGACCGGCGGGCCCGGGGCAGGACGAAGTGGTCGAAGCCGGGGAACGCCGGGGGAGCCGGGTGGGCGGCGGGCTGGGCGTACTCGCTCTGCCACTGCGCGCGGTAGTACTCCACCTGGTCCTCGCAGGAGGAACGGGCGTGGAAGATCGCGGTGTTGTCGCCCAGGTCCGGGTACCAGAGGTTGGGGCCGGGGAAGCGCACGGTCCGCATCCGCGGCTTGATCTCCTCGGCGCACCCCATGCAGCAGCCCTCCGGCACGAGCAGCGGGATGCCGCCGCTCTGCTCGGGACGGCGGGGGCCGCCTTCCGGGCGGTACTCCCCGTGGTGGCAGGGCGGCAGTTCGCCGCAGGCCCGGCAGACGGCGTAGTGCTCGGGAAGGACCTGCCAGTCCTGGCTGGCGGGGGCGCACCAGTGCTTCGCCGCGGCCCGGGGCAGGTTCTCGTCGCGCAGGACGAGGACCACCGGACGCTTGTAGAACTCGGCGCGTTCGGGGGCCGGTTTGACCGCCTGGTTCTCGGCCCGCCGCAGTTCGTTGGCGTGCCACCACAGTTCGACGTGGTCGCGCCACGCCTTCTCGTAGGATTCCGGCCAGTGGTTTCCCGGATAACCGGTGATGTCCAGGACGCGCCACGCCTGCCGGTCGAGTACCACGATCGATCCGGCCTGCAGTCGCAGATGTGTTCCCTTGGTGCCCTCGTCCGGCCAGTCATGGCGGCCGATGCGGGTGGGCTGGTCTGGGAGCCACCTGCGAATCTGCATGACACGCTCCTCGGCAACGAAACTTCGTAGTTTCAAGTGGGGCAGTAGGTGACATTCTGAACAATTTAGGCGTCGGGTTGGGGTTAGACACGCGCACAGCCCTGAGCGATTGAAGGCCGGAAACGCCTTCTGTGCCGGGTATTTCGCTCCCCCGGCCCGACGGTGCCCGCGGGTGCCTCCTCCGCCCGGGGCGGCGGTCCCGTACCCGGCCGCCGGGCCCTCACACCCACCCGTACGTGTGACGTCGCTTCCACGGGGTCTTCCCGTACGTATGCATCGTTCCGCGTACGGGCCGCCCGTGGCTCCGGACGGGGCTTCCCGGCCCGGCGAGGTGGTAAAAGCGGCGCCGCCCGTCGGGCGGGGACATAAGGTCCGGAGAACCACGGAGACAGGGATGGACATGCGGATCGTGCTCGTTCAGGGGGACATCACCGCCGAGTCGGTCGACGCGGTGGTCAACGCCGCGAACTCCTCGCTGCTCGGCGGGGGCGGGGTCGACGGGGCCATCCACCGGAAGGGCGGCCCGGAGATCCTCGCCGCCTGCCGGGACCTGCGGAACTCGCACTACGGCAAGGGGCTGCCGACCGGGCGGGCCGTCGCGACCACGGCCGGGCGGCTGCCGGCCCGGCACGTGATCCACACGGTGGGGCCGGTGTGGTCGCCCGACGAGGACCGCTCGGAGCTGCTCGCCTCCTGCTACCGCGAAGCGCTGCGGGTGGCCGACGAGTTGGGCGACCGCACGGTCGCGTTCCCGGCCGTCTCCACCGGCGTCTACGGCTGGCCGATGGAGGACGGCGCCCGGATCGCCGTGGAGACCGTCCGGGCCGCCGCGACCGAGGTGGAGGAGGTCCGCTTCGTGCTCTTCGACGCGGCCGCGTACGCCGCCTTCGAGGCCGCCCTCGCGCGTTAGCGCCTTTCCGGCGGAGCCGGTGTCGAACACATTCGCCTGTCCGGCGAATGCGTTCGACTTTTCCTTTCGGGCCTCTTCGCGGTTTCCCGGCGCCGGCGTTCCGTACGACGGATCGACTGAAAATCTGCCGGAACGCTTCGTCCCTTGGGGCACAACGGCCGTGTCGGCCGACACGCCGTGCGCGGGGCTCCCGCTCCCCGCTGAGCTGCGCCTTTCTCGACGTGGGCGGGTTTATCGGCTTGTCCTCACGCTTGCGGGGGAATCGGCCGCTCCGGGGTGGTTCGCCGGGGATTCGGTGGGCAACTCTGGATTCGCGACGTCGAGCACGAAGACCGAGGCGGTCGGCCAACCGCCTTGGAAACGGCCCTACTTCAGAGCAGTTCCGCAGAGAAGTTCCCAGAGCAGTTCCGTGCAGCAGCATCAGCTTTCAGTTCCCGGAGGAACAGACATGGCAAGCATCCGTACCGCCCGCATCCTCGCCGCCGTCGCCGCCCTGCCCCTCGCCGCCGCACTCCTCGGCGGGGTGGCCCAGGCCGACAACGGCGGTTTCGCGGACGACGGATCGAACACGAGCGTCGCCACGATCATCGGCAGCGGAGTCGGCGGGCACAACCTCGGCAACTCGACCACGACGCAGCAGGTGGCGACCGGTTCCGGTGCCTCCAACCAGAACAACACCGCGAGCGTGAACGGCTCCGCCCTCACCCACATCGACCAGACCAACAACGTGGTCGACTTCCACCCGTGGTGGTGACCGGCGGCGTCTGGGCCGGCCCGACGGGGGGCGTGACCGTGGTGTGAACGACGGCCCGCGCATCGGTACTTCGGTACGGATGCGCGGGCCGTCGCGTTTCCGCGGGAGGTCTCCGGGACGGTGCGCGCGGTCTGCGGGGAGGCGCGCGTCCGGGGCGGTGGGCACGGCCTCCGGTGGGATGCGGCCGGTCTCCGGTGGGGTGCGGCCGGTCTCCGGGGAGGCGCGGGTGATCTCCGGTGCGGTGCGGGCGTCGCCGACCTTGACAGGCGCACGGAATCTGACGGACAGTCAGAAACCTCAGTCGTCCCACGGGAGGCCGTCGCCGTGCACCTCGCCCCGACCGAGCGGCAGCTGCGGCTGCGCGCCGAACTCCGCGCGTACTTCCGGGACGTGATGCCCGACGGTCCGCCCCCCGCCGCCGACGCCGACGCCCAGCGCCGGCTGCTCCGCCGGATCGGCGCCGACGGACTGCTCGGCCTCGGCTGGCCCGAGGAGTACGGAGGACAGGGCCGCGGGCCCGACGAGCAGTTCGTCTTCTTCGACGAGGCGTACCGCGCGGGCGCCCCCGTCTCCATGGTCACCCTCAACACCGTCGGCCCCACGCTCATGGCGTACGGGACGGAGGAGCAGAAGGCCTTCTTCCTGCCCCGCATCCTGCGCGGCGAGACCGTCTTCGCCATCGGCTACAGCGAGCCCGAGGCCGGCACGGACCTCGCCTCCCTGCGCACCCGGGCCGTACGGGACGGGGACTCCTGGCGCGTCGACGGTCAGAAGACCTTCACCTCCAACGCCCAGAACGCCGACTGGATCTGGCTCGCCTGCCGCACCGACCCCGACGCCCCGCCGCACCGGGGGATCTCCATCGTCCTCGTCCCCACCGACTCCCCCGGCTTCTCCTGGACCCCGATCGAGACGGTGGGCGGACTGACGACGACCGCCACGTACTACGACGGGATACGGGTCCCGGCGGGCAACCTCGTCGGGCCCGAGCACGGCGGCTGGGGCCTCATCACCAGCCAGCTCAACCACGAGCGGGTCGCGCTGGCGGCGATCGGCATGCAGGCGGAGGACTTCTTCGCGGCCGTCCTCGACCGGGCCCGCACCCCCGATCCGGTGACGGGCCGGCGTCGCGTCGACGAGCCGTGGGTCCGGATCCGGGCCGCCGAGGCGCACGCCCGGCTGGCCGCGACGCGCCTGCTGAACTGGCGCCTGGTGGGCGACGTGGGGGCCGGTCGGCTGGCCCCGGGGGACGCGAGCGGAGTGAAGTTCGCGGGCACCGAGTCGGCGGTGGAGGTGTACCGCATCTGCCAGGAGATCGCGGGGCCGCCGGGGACGGTACGGGCGGGATCGCCGGGGGAGCTCGACGGCGGCGGGCTGGAGCGCATGAACCGGGCCGCGCAGATCAACACCTTCGGGGGCGGGGTGAGCGAGGTGCAGCGCGAGATCGTCGCGCGGATGCGGCTCGGCATGAAGGGGAGGGGGCGGCGATGAGCGGGACGGACGACGCGTTGCACGAGCGGCTCCTGGCCTTCGTCGGGCGGCCCGCCGCCACCGCCGGCACCGGCAAGGACCCGGTCAACCTGCCCATGATCAGGCACTGGTGCGAGGCGATGGGGGACGCCCACCCCGCCTACCGGGGGCCGGACGCCGTCGCGCCCCCCACCATGCTCCAGGCGTGGACGATGGGCGGCCTCTCCGGGCACACGGACCGGTCCTCGGCGTACGAGGAGCTGTTCGCCCTCCTCGACGGCGCCGGATGCACCTCGGTCGTGGCGACCGACTGCGAGCAGGAGTACCTGCGGCCGCTCCGCCCGGGCGACGAGATCGGCTTCGACACCGTCATCGAGTCCGTGTCGGAGCGCAAGACCACCAAGCTCGGCACCGGCTACTTCGTGACGACGCGGACGGACGTCCGGGCGGGCGGCGAACTCGCGGGCACGCACCGCTTCCGCATCCTCAAGTACGCCCCCGCCGCCCGGCCGTCCCCCAAGGCCGAGAAGCCCCGGCGCCCCCGGCCCGTGGTCAACCGGGACAACGCCGGCTTCTGGGAGGGCGTGGCCGAACACCGGCTGCTCGTCCAGCGCTGCGGCGACTGCGCGGCCCTCCGCTTCCCCTGGCTGCCCGGGTGCGCCGACTGCGGCTCGCGGGAGTGGGACACGGTCGAGGCGAGCGGCGAGGGGACGGTCTTCTCGTACGTGGTGATGCACCACCCGTCCTTCCCCGCCTTCGACCCGCCGTACGCGGTCGGGCTGATCGAGCTCGCCGAGGGCGTGCGGATGATCAGCAACGTGGTGGGGGTGCCGTACGACGAGGTGCGGATCGGGATGCCCGTACGCCTGGAGTTCCTGCGGGTCGACGAGGAGCTGGAGCTCCCCGTCTTCCGCGCGGGAGGGGAGGACTGACATGGACTTCACCCCCACCGGGGAACAGGAGGCCGCCCGGGAGCTGGCCGGGCGGATCTTCGCCGACCTCGCCACCCACGAGCGGCTCCGGGCCGCCGGGACCGGCACGGACGCCGAGCTCTGGAAGGCGCTCTGCGCGGCCGGGCTGCCCGGCGCCGTCGAGGAGACCGGCCTGCTCGGCCTGGTCCTGCTCCTGGAGGAGCAGGGGCGCAGGACGGCCCAGGTGCCGTTCGCCGCGAGCTGCGCGTACGGGATCCTCGCCGTCGCCCGGCACGGTACGGAGGAGCAGCGGGCCCGGTTCCTGCCCGGTCTGCGCGACGGCACGACGGTGGTGACGGGTGCGTTCCCGGCGTCCGGCACGGTCACCTCGCGCGACGGGCGGCTCAGCGGGGCCGTGGGCTGGGTGCCGTGGCTCCGGGACGCCGGCCATGTGCTCGTGCCGGACGGGGACCGCGCCCTCTGGCTGGTCCGCACCGAGGACGCGGCCGCCGTCGAGGCCGTCGAGCTCACCGCGCCCTGGGCGGCGGCCCGGCTCGTCCTCGACGGGACGCCGGCCGAGCGGCTGGGGACGGGCGGCCCCGCCGCCTACGACGACGTGCTCGCCGCCGCGCGGATCGCGTTCGCCGGGCTCCAGGCGGGGGTGTGCGCCGGGTCGCTCGCCAGGGCCGTGGAGTACACGTCCGTACGGGAGCAGTTCGGGCGGCCGCTCTCGACCCACCAGGCGGTGCAACTGCGGGCCGCCGACGCCCACATGGACACCGAGGCCATCCGGGTCACGGCCTACGAGGCCGCCTGGCGCTTCGACGAGGGCCTCGACGCCGCCGAGGCGGCCCTGACCGCCGCCTGGTGGGCCTCCGAGGCGGGCAGACGGGTCGTGCACGCCGGGCAGCACCTCCACGGCGGACTGGGCGCGGACCTCGACCACCCCGTCCACCGGCACTTCCTCTGGGGCCGGCAGCTCGACGCCTACCTGGGCTCCGGCACCGAACTCCTCGCCGAACTCGGCGACCGGCTCGCGAAGGGGGACCTCTCGTGAAGCCCGGGGACGAGCTGCCGCCGCTGACCGTCCCGATCACCCGCACCCTGATCGTCGCCGGGGCCGTCGCCTCCCGCGACTACCAGGACGTGCACCACGACGCCGAACTGGCCCGGGAGAAGGGCTCACCGGACATCTTCATGAACATCCTCACGACCAACGGGCTCGTCGGCCGGTACGTCACCGACCACTTCGGCCCCCGGGCCGTCCTCCGCAAGGTAGCCATCCGGCTCGGCGCCCCCAACCACCCCGGCGACACCATGGTCCTGACCGGGACGGTCACCGAGGTCGACGGGGACACGGCGAGCGTCCGGATCGTCGGAGCCAACGGGCTCGGGCACCACGTCACCGGGACGGTCACCGTGGAGGTGCCGCGATGAGTCTCCGCGGCCGGGACGCGCTCGGCGGGCGGGCGGCCGTCGTGGGCATCGGGGCGACCGAGTTCTCCAAGGACTCGGGCCGCAGCGAACTCTCCCTCGCCGTCGAGGCCGTGCGCGCGGCCCTCGACGACGCCGGGCTCGCCCCCGCCGACGTCGACGGCCTGGTCACCTTCACCATGGACACCAACCCCGAGATCACCGTCGCCCAGGCGTCCGGCATCGGCGAGCTGTCGTTCTTCTCCCGCGTGCACTACGGGGGCGGCGCCGCCTGCGCCACCGTGCAGCAGGCCGCGCTCGCCGTCGCCACCGGGATCGCCGAGGTCGTCGTCTGCTACCGGGCGTTCAACGAGCGCTCGGGGCGCCGCTTCGGCGCCGGCGTCCAGCAGCGCGAACCCTCCGCCGAGGGCGCCGCGCTCGGCTGGCAGCTGCCCTTCGGACTGCTCACCCCGGCCTCCTGGGTCGCCATGGCCGCCCAGCGGTACCTGCACGCGTACGGGCTGACCCCGGACGCCTTCGGCCACGTCGCCGTCACCGACCGGCGGCACGCGGCCCGCAACCCCGCCGCGTACTTCCACGGGAAGCCGATCACCCTCGCCGACCACGCCGCCTCGCGCTGGATCGTCGAACCGCTCCGGCTCCTCGACTGCTGCCAGGAGACCGACGGCGGCCAGGCGATCGTCGTCACCTCCGTCGAGCGCGCCCGCGACCTGCCGAGCCCGCCCGCCGTGGTCCTGGCCGCGGCCCAGGGCGCGGGCCGCAAGCAGGAGGCCATGACCAGCTTCTACCGGGACGACCTGACGGGGCTTCCGGAGACGGGCGTGGTGGCCCGGCAGCTCTGGCGGACGTCCGGGCTCGCGCCCTCCGACATCGACGTGGGCATCCTCTACGACCACTTCACCCCGTTCGTGCTGATGCAGCTGGAGGAGTTCGGCTTCTGCGGGCCGGGGGAGGCGGCCGACTTCGTCGCGGCGGACGCGCTGCCGCTGAACACCCACGGGGGGCAGCTCGGGGAGGCGTACCTCCACGGCATGAACGGCATCGCGGAGGCGGTCCGGCAGATCCGCGGCACCTCGGTGAACCAGGTGCCCGGCGCGGCCCGGACCTTGGTCACGGCGGGCACGGGGGTTCCCACGTCCGGGTTGATCCTGGGCACGGACGGCTGAGGCGACGGCCTGAGCGGTGGCCGGGCGGGGCGGGCGGTCCTTCACTCGCGCCATGAGCACTAGCACGCCGCCCACACCTGAAGCCGCCTCAGCACACGAAGCCGCGCCCCTCCCGGTCACACCGGTCACACCGGTCCGCCCGCACTCCGCGCCGCCTCCCGGGGCGCGGGCGCGGGCCGTGGCCGCCGCCCTGATGGTGGCGCTGGCCGGGACGGTCCTCCTGAACGCCCCGCCCCCGCCCCCGCCGCCGTCGGGGGCCGTCGCGTCCGGGGCGCCCGCCCCCGCCACGGCGACCCGCGCCGTGGCCGGGGCCCCCGGGGGAGCCGCCACCCCCGCCGCCTTCTCCGGCAAGGCCTTCGACACCTGTGAGGCGCCGTCCCTCGCGGTGATGAGGGCCTGGCGGGGGTCCCCGTACGGGGCCGTCGGGATCTACTTCGGGGGGCGGGGGCGGGGCTGCCCCGTCCAGAAGGAGCTCACCCCCGCCTGGGTCGCCTCCGCCCACGCCATGGGCTGGCGGCTGCTGCCGCTCTTCGTGGGCTCCCAGGCGCCGTGCGTGGACTCCCTCGCCAAGCGGAAGTACGCCATCGGCGGCAACCCCACGAGCCAGGGCACCAAGGAGGGGGGCGACGCGGTCCGGGCCGCGAGCGCGCTCGGGATCGGCACGGGCAGTCCGCTCTACCTCGACATCGAGGCCTACCGGCGGGGCGACACGGCCTGCGCCGCGACCACCCTCTCCTTCGTCCGCGCCTGGAACAAGGAGGTGCGGCGCCTCGGCTACCTCCCCGGCTTCTACAGCAGCGCCGACACGGGGGTGCGGGACATGGAGGCGCAGCGGAGGGCGGGCACGAAGGACCTGCCGGACGTGATGTGGTTCGCGCGCTGGCGGGGGCAGCCGGCGCTGCTCACCGAGTCGGTGCTGCATCCGGAGGCCTGGACGCCGCACGCCCGGATCCACCAGTACGCGGGGAACGTCACCGAGACGTACGGCGGGCACACCGTCGCGATCGACCGCAACGCGATGGACGCGCCCGTGGCCCGGGTGACCGCCCCGGCGCGGTTCGCCGCACGCGTCCCGGTGCCCCTGTCGTTCGCCGGGTCCCGGCGCCCCTGACACGGGCGCCGACCCTGACGCGGGTGACCCGGGCCTCCACCCAGAGGAGGTGGAGCCGTCCCCACCCCTACAACCTGAGGCGGACGGCGGGTCGGGACCTGGGGCCGATCCGCCGGGCACCCGTCCGCTCCTAGCGTGGAGCCATGACTCCGCCACCTTCTGGCCCCGTCTGCGCCGGTGCCTCGCAGTACGCGTCGTTCCCGACCTTCACCTCGTACGTACGGGCGCGCGGGCCCGTGCTCCTGCGCACCGCGCGCTCCCTCACCGCGAACCCCTCGGACGCGGAGGACCTCCTCCAGACCGCGCTGGCCAAGACCTTCATGGCCTGGGAGCGGATCGAGGACCACCGGGCGCTGGACGGCTACGTCCGCCGCGCGCTGCTGAACACCCGTACGTCGCAGTGGCGCAAGCGCAAGGTCGACGAGTTCGTCTGCGAGGAGCTGCCCGAGCCGGCCGGCCTCCCGGAGCCGGACCCGGCCGAGCGGCAGGCGCTGCACGACGCGATGTGGCGCGCGGTCCTGAAGCTGCCCGAGCGGCAGCGCCAGATGGTGGTCCTGCGGTACTACGAGGACCTCAGCGAGGCCCAGACGGCCGAGGTGCTGGGGGTGTCGGTCGGGACGGTGAAGAGCGCGGTGTCCCGGGCGCTCGGGAAGCTCCGCGAGGACCCGGAGCTGACGCCCGTACGGTAGCGGGCCGCCCCGCCCGGCGGCTTCCGCCAGCGTTCACTGGCATTTTCCGTACTCCCGGGTAGTGACATACCGCGTGGTATGTGCGCAGAATCTCCACACCCCTTCTGCCACGTAGCGCCCACCGGGAGGACGCCCCGTGTACAGCACCATGCAGGACGTACAACTGACCGTGAGCCGCATCCTCCAGCACGGGATGACGATCCACGGGAAGTCCACCATCACCACCTGGACGGGCGAGCCCGAGCCGCAGCGCCGCACGTTCGCGGAGGCCGGAACGCGCGCGCACCAGCTGGCCCACGCCCTGCGCGACGAACTCGGCGTCACCGGCGACCAGCGCGTCGCCACCCTGATGTGGAACAACTCGGAGCACGTCGAGGCGTACTTCGCGATCCCCGCCATGGGCGCGGTGCTCCACACCCTCAACCTCCGCCTGCCCGCCGAGCAGCTGGTGTGGATCGTCAACCACGCCGCCGACCGGGTCGTGATCGTCAACGGCTCCCTGCTCCCGCTCCTCGCCCCGCTGCTCCCGCACCTGCCGACGGTCGAGCACGTCGTCGTCGCGGGCCCGGGCGACCGTTCCGTCCTGGACGGCGCCGCCCCGCGCGTCCACGACTACGAGGAGCTGATCGCCGGCCGCCCGACCGCGTACGACTGGCCGGAGCTCGACGAGCGCACGGCCGCCGCGATGTGCTACACCTCCGGCACCACCGGGGACCCGAAGGGCGTCGTCTACTCCCACCGCTCGATCTACCTGCACTCCATGCAGGTGAACATGGCCGAGTCGATGGGCCTCACCGCCAAGGACACGACCCTGGTCGTCGTCCCGCAGTTCCACGTCAACGCCTGGGGACTGCCGCACGCCACCTTCATGACCGGCATCAACATGCTCATGCCGGACCGCTTCCTCCAGCCGGCCCCGCTCGCCGACATGATCGAGCGCGAGAGGCCGACCCACGCGGCCGCCGTCCCCACCATCTGGCAGGGCCTGCTCGCCGAGGTCACCGCGAACCCCCGCGACCTCTCCTCCATGAAGCAGGTCACCATCGGCGGCGCCGCCTGTCCGCCCTCCCTGATGGAGGCGTACGACCGGCTCGGCGTCCGCCTCTGCCACGCCTGGGGCATGACCGAGACCTCCCCGCTGGGCACCATGGCCCACCCGCCGCACGGCCTCACCGCCGAGGAGGAGTGGCCCTACCGCGTCACGCAGGGACGTTTCCCCGCCGGTGTCGAGGCGCGCCTCGTCGGCCCCGGCGGCGAACACCTCCCCTGGGACGGCGAGTCGGCGGGCGAGCTGGAGGTGCGCGGCACCTGGATCGCGGGAGCGTACTTCGGCGGCGTCGACGCCGAGGAGATCCGCCCCGCCGACAAGTTCAGCGAGGACGGCTGGCTCAAGACCGGCGACGTCGGCGTGATCAGCCCGGACGGCTACCTCACCCTCACCGACCGCGCCAAGGACGTCATCAAGTCCGGCGGCGAGTGGATCTCCAGCGTCGAGCTGGAGAACGCCCTCATGGCGCACCCGGCGGTCGCCGAGGCCGCCGTCGTCGCGGTGCCGGACGAGAAGTGGGGCGAGCGCCCGCTCGCCACCGTCGTCCTCAAGGAGGGCGCGACGGCGGACTACGAGACGCTGCGGGCCTTCCTCGCCGACGAGGGCGGCATCGCCAAGTGGCAGCTGCCGGAGCGCTGGGCGATCGTGCCGGCGGTGCCGAAGACGAGCGTCGGCAAGTTCGACAAGAAGGTCATCCGCAGGCAGTACGCGGAGGGCGAGCTGGACGTCACCCGGCTGTAGCGAACCAGGACGGGGAGGGCGGAATCCCTCCCCGTCCCAGGGGGTGTCTTGCCTGATCGGCAAGGCACCCCCTAGTTGGTGCCGATCTTCGCGAGCAGGTCGACGATCCGCGCCTGGACCTCGGCGCTGTTCGACCGCTCGGCGAGGAACAGGACCGTCTCGCCGGACTCCAGCTTCGGCAGCTCCTCCTCGACGAGGTCGGCCGAGGTGTAGACGACGAGCGGCGTGCGGTTCAACTGCCCGTTCGCGCGCAGCCAGTCGATGATCCCGGCCCGGCGGCGGCGCACCTGCATCAGGTCCATCACCACCAGGTTCGGCCGGGTCTGGGTGGCCAGCATGACCGCCTCGGTGTCCGACTCCGCCTGCGCGACCTGCATCCCGCGCCGCTCCAGGGTCGCCGCGAGCGCCTCCGAGATGGTCTCGTTCTCCTCGATCAGCAGGACCCGGGACGGGTGCTGCTCGCTGTCGCGGGGCGCGAGCGCCTTGAGCAGGACGGCCGGATCGGCGCCGTACGCCGCCTCCCGGGTCGCCTGCCCGAGCCCGGCCGCGAGCAGCACCGGCACCTCGGCGGCGACGGCGGCCTGACGCAGCGACTGGAGCGCGGTCCGGGTGATGGGCCCGGTCAGCGGGTCGACGAAGAGCGCGGCCGGGAAGGCGGCGATCTGGGCGTCGACCTCCTCGCGGGAGTGCACGATCACCGGCCGGTAGCCGCGGTCGCTCAGCGCCTGCTGGGTGGAGACGTCGGGCGCGGGCCAGACGAGCAGCCGGCGCGGGTTGTCGAGGGGCTCCGGGGGCAGCTCGTCGTCGACGGGCTGCGGGGCGGGCCGGTTGGCGACCTCGACCGCGCCGCCGGGACCGTCGAGCGGCTCGGGCCCCTCGGCGGAACCCTCGGCGGGTGCTCCTATGGCGTACGCGCGGCCCTCGGCCGGGGTGTCGTGCGGCGAGGGGGCCGGTGCCGTCGGCAGCGGGTGCGGCCTGGCCTCGGCCGACGCGGGAAGCGGGGCCGGGACCGGCGGGTCGACCTCGGGCGGCGTGGCGAGCCTGCGCCGCCGCCCCGAGCCGTTGGAGGGTGCGGCGGGGGCGGCCGGGGGGACCGCCGGGGCCGGAGCGGCGGGAGCCGTCGGCGGGACGAAGGGGACGCCCTGCCCGAGGGTGCGGACGCTGAACGCCCGCCCCTGGGTCGAGTCCTTCGACACGGTCATCGGCATCGGCAGCTCGGGCGGCAGCGGTACGGAGCCGGTGCCGGTGCCGTTCACCGGCGCGGTCTGCGGCGCGGACGCCTGCGGGGGCGTGGCCCGCGGCGCGTGCTGGGGCGCGGTCTGCGGCGTCTGCTCCGGCGGCGGGGGCGTCACGGCCCGGCGCCGACCGGTCGGCTCGGCCGCCGCGGCCGCCGTCGACGCGGCCTCGGCCTGCGGCCGTACGTGAGCAGGGGAGTGCGGATGGGGCTGCGGCGGCGTGTGGTCGGCGCCCGGGACACCCCGTACGGCCTCGTGCCGCCCCTCGTCGGAGACCGGCAGCGGGCCGGTCACGGGAGCGGCGGCCGGGAGCGCCGCCTCGGCGTCACGGTCGGCCTCGGCGGGGCCGAGCGCGAACGGGGTGCGGGGCCCGGCCTCGGCCGCGGCGGCCCGCTCCTGCGCGGCGGCCAGCGCGCGCCGACGGCGACCGCTCGGCTGCGCCGGGGCCTGCGGGGTCTCCCCGGAGGCGGGGGCGGAGGCGACCGCGGGCAGGGCGCGGGCCAGGGCGGGAGCGCCCGTCGGCTCGACGGCGACGCCCTGCGGCGGCACGGCCGCGCCGAGCGCGGCACGCCCCTGCGCGCCCTCGGCCGCGGTCACCACGGAGCCCTCGGCGGGCCGTCCCCGACGGCGCCCGGTGGGCTCCACGGGGGCGGAGGCACCCGGCGGTACGGGCACGCCGGGGGCGCCCGGAGAAACGGGTACGCCGGGGGCGCCCGGCGGGACGGGCGTGCCGGGGGACACCGCGAGGGCGGAGTCCACCGGGCCGTTCTGCTGGGCGGGGATCAGCTCGGCGGGACCGGCGGCCTCTCCCGTACGGGCACGGCGGCGCCCGCTCGGCTCCGCACCGCCCTCGGGCGCGACCGCGCTCTCCAGGAAGGCGTCCGTCGAACCGCGCCGGGCCCGCCGCCGCCCCCCACCGGGGGCCTCGGGGCCGGGGCCCGCCGACGGAATCCCGCCCGGGGCCACGACGACACCGGAACCCGCGACCGTGCCACCGCCGGGGGCCGTCCCCCCGGGAGCCGCGACGGAAAGGGAGTCGGCGGTCGGGAGCGAGTCGGCGGTCGACGGCGACGCGGCGCCCTGCGGGGAACCGGCACCGGACGACGCCCCGTCCCCGCCTCCGTCCCCGTCGGCAGGGCTCCCGGCCGTTGCCACCGGGCCCGAGGCCTGCGCGGGCAGGGCGAGGGCCGGACGTCCGCCCGAGGGCGCGCCGTCACCCGGCGCCGACGCGGGGACCGTGCCCCGGCCGGCCCCGAGCGGGACCTCCAGCACGTACGCGCCGCCGCTCGTCCCCGGCACCTCGTGGGTCTGCACGACACCGCCGTGCGCCGCCACGATGCCGCGCACGACGGGCCCGTGCACCGGGTCGCCGCCCGCGTACGGGCCGCGGACCTCGATGCGTACGACATCACCGCGCTGTGCGGCCGCGACGACGATCGTGGAGTCGCTCGGGGTCCGCTCGGCCTTGCTCTTGCCGGTCGCGTCGACGCCGGCGACGTCCGCGACGAGGTGCGCGAGCGCGGTCTTCAGCCGGGCCGCGTCCACCTCGGCCTCGATGGGCGGCGCGTGCACGGCGAACTGGGCGCGGCCGGGGCCGATCAGCTCGACGGCGCCGTCGATGCCGCCGGACACGATCCCGTCGAGCATCACGACGGCCTTGTCCAGCTTCTCCGCGCCGGCGTCGAGCCGCTGGTAGCCGAGGACGTTGTCGACGAGGGAGGTCATCCGGGCGTACCCGGCGGCCAGGTGGTGCAGGACCTGGTTGGCCTCCGGCCACAGCTGCCCGGCGTCGTCGGCGGCGAGGGTGCCCAGCTGGGTGCGCAGCTCCTCCAGGGGCCCGCGCAGCGACTCGGCGAGGACGGCGGTCAGCTGCTCGTGCCGGGCGGCCAGGGAGGCGTACTTCTCCGTCTGCGCCTCGCGCTCCGCCGCGTGCCGCTCGGCCAGGTCGGCGAGCTCGGCGGCGTGCTTCTCGACGAGCTCCTCGTACGGCCTGCGGTCGGTGAAGGTCATCACCGCGCCGACGAGCTGGTCCCCGTCCCGTACCGGAGCGGTCGTCAGGTCGACCGGGACCCGCTCGCCCTTCTTCGACCAGAGCACCTGCCCCCGGACCCGGTGCTTGCGGCCGGACTTGAGGGTGTCGGCGAGCGGCGACTCCTCGTACGGGAAGGGCTCGCCGTCGGCGCGCTTGGCGAGGATCAGCGGGTGCAGCTCCTGGCCGCCGAGCTCGCCGGCGCGGTAGCCGAGGATCTGCGCGGCGGCGGGGTTCACGAGGACGACCCGGCCGTCCGTGTCGGTGCCGACGACGCCCTCGGCGGCGGCGCGCAGGATCATCTCGGTCTGCCGCTGCGAGCGGGCGAGTTCGGCCTCGGTGTCGAGGGTGCCGGTGAGGTCGCGCACGACGAGCATGAGCAGCTCGTCGCCGGTGTAGCCGCCGTACGAGTCGTAGGCCTCGCGGCCGTCCTCCAGGCTGGCGCTGGTCACCTCGACGGGGAACTCGGAGCCGTCCGTGCGGCGGGCGATCATCCGGGTCGGCTTGGTGCGGCCCCGCTCGTCGGCGCCGTCGGGGCGGCGCATGGAGCCGGGGATGAGGCGCGAGTCGAAGGCGGGCAGCAGATCGAGCAGGCCGCGTCCGACGAGCGCGGTGCCGGGCGTCTCGAACATGCCGAGGGCGATGGTGTTGGCGTTGACGACCGTGCCGTTGCAGTTGACGAGCACGAGGCCGTCGGGGAGGGCGTCGAGTATGGCTGCGAGGCGAGCAGCGCCTCGGGATGGCCTGCTGCTCACGACGACGCTTCCTCCCTGACGCACTGCAATGTGCTCGCCCTATCGGCCGGCCGGCCCCATCTTGCCCCGCGGGCCGCAGCCTGTCACTGAGGGGAGTCTAAGGGAGCCTCCGGGCGTCATCCCCGGACGATCGGAAGGAACGGCTCCAGATTTTCCCAACGGTCGATCTCGCACCCATTTGCCCGGGAGAACCGGGCGTCCACCTCACGGCCCCGCCAGACGCCGGTGACGTGGGCGGCGGCGGGCCCGCCGTACACCTGCGTGCACATCTGGTCCTGCGGCACGGGCAGGAACGGATCACCGCCCTCCCTCCCCAGCTGCCCCAGCCGCCCACAGGCCTCCTCGGCGGCCGGGTGGTCGCCCTCGGCGCGGTCGCCGCAGCTCAGCCGGAAGGTGCCGTCGGCCCTCGGGTCGCCGCTCCTCTCGACCGTGACGGTCAGCGTGTCGGGCGACGAGAACGGCGCCGGCAGCGGCAGGGGGCCGAGACCGGTGGTCCCGACGGCGGCGGTGGCGAGGGTCGCGAGGACGAGACTGCGCAGCATTCGGATCTCCAGGAGCACGGGAAGCACGACGAGCGCGGATGCACGACGCGCCCGCCCCCTCTAACGCTCCGGGCGCCCCCGCGTTGCGCAAGCGGGGTGCGCCGGGCGGGGGTCACGGGAACGGCACGGGGGCACGCGGGGCTTTGCCCTGAACCCCTGAGGACTAGTACGGTGAGAATCGATTGGTGACAGCCGGTTCGCCTGTGTCATCATCTGCACGCACCACCCGCGCAAGCGCGAGGTGCGAGGAGGCGTCGCCTAGTCCGGTCTATGGCGCCGCACTGCTAATGCGGTTTGGGTCTTAAAGCCCATCGAGGGTTCAAATCCCTCCGCCTCCGCCCCTACCGAAGCCCCGGCCCCAAGGCCGGGGCTTCGGCCGTTCCCGGACCAAGGCCGGTACTCCGGCCCGTTCCCGGCGCGCCCCCGCCTTCGCCCCTCGACGGTGTGACCCCGGTCTCTTTCTGGCCTTTTCCGCCCCGCCCGCCCCCGCCGCGACGGCTCCCCCGCCGACCCCCACCTCGCCCCCACCGTGACGTTTTCGCAGGTCACAAGGGGTGGGGGGAATGGATTTCACATGACGGCGGGACTCATGTAATGTTCTTCCTGTCGCCGGGACAGCGGGCCGAAAGGGCCGGGAAACGGAGACAAGAACTGAAAACAAGCACTCGTAGCTTAACGGATAGAGCATCTGACTACGGATCAGAAGGTTGCAGGTTCGAATCCTGCCGAGTGCACACAGGTGAGAGGCCCGGACGAGAGTCCGGGCCTCTCGCGTTGTGCGGGTGTCGTGTCCGGCGGGCCCCGCGCGGTGGGCGCTCCTCGGGGGAGCGCCCGGGCCGCGGGTGGGTCAGGCCGTCGCCTCGATCGGGGTGGGGCGGTGGTTCAGGACGCGGCGGGGGCGGGTGGGGAAGCCCATCTTCGGGTGGGCCACGCTCCAGGCCGCGCCCTTGCAGATCAGTTCCTTGTAGCGGGCGGCGAGCCGGCCCGTCAGGGCCGCGCGGACCGAGCGGTCGTCGGCGGTGACGTACTGGATGAGGCCTTCCCTGCGGCCCAGCGAGATGCACTGGTTGAAGTAGCGCAGCGGCGTCTTCGGGACCTTGCCGCCGGTGAGGCGGGCCGCGATGGCGTCGGCCGCCTGCCAGGCCATGGGGGTGCCCGTGGCGCACGACATCCGCAGCGGCTTGTCGCAGGGGCCCATGGCGAGGGCCGCGTCGCCGACGGCGTACACGTCCGGGTGCGAGACCGAACGCATCGTCCCGTCGACCACGATCTGCCCGTTGTCGGTGACCTCCAGGGTGGTGGCCCGCGCGATCGGGTGGACCGCGAAGCCGGTGGTCCACACGGTGACCGCGGCCGGGACCGGGCCGTCGGCGGTGAGGACGCGGTCCGCCTCGACGGCGGTGACCACCGTGTGTTCGAGCGTGGTGATGCCGAGGTCGGCGAAGACCTTCCGCACGTGCTGCCGGCCCTTGTCCGAGAGCCAGTCGCCGAGTTCGCCGCGGGCGGCGAGCGTGACGGCGAGGTCCGGGCGGGCCTCGGCGATCTCGGTCGCGGCCTCCAGGCCGGTGAGGCCGCCGCCGACGACGACCACGGCCTGTCCGGCCTCCAGGGCGGCCAGGCGCTCGCGCAGCCGGAGCGCGCCGGGGCGACTGGCGATCTCGTGGGCGTGTTCGGCGGTGCCGGGGACGCCCTGGGGGTTCCAGCCGCTGCCGAGGGCGTACACGAGGGTGTCGTACTCCAGTTCCTCGGAGGTGTTCCCGGCGGTGACCGCGACGGTCCGGCGCTCGGCGTCGACCGCCGTCACCGTCGCCAGCTTCAGTTCGACGCCCGTTCCCGCGAACATCTCGCTGAACGGCCGGTGCGGGAGGTCCTGTCCGACCGCCAGCTGGTGCATCCGGACGCGCTCGACGAAGTCGGGCTCGGGGTTGACGAGGGTGATGGCGACGTCCTCGCGGTGGAGCTGCTTGGCGAGGCGACCGGCGGCGATGGCTCCGGTGTAGCCGGCTCCGAGGACGATGATGCGGTGCTGCTGCATGTGCCTGCTCCTGTCTCGCGCGGTGTCGACCCTTGAACCGGGCAGCCCGACGATTCCTGACAGGTGTGGAATGTGACGTGGGTCACAGGGTGGTTCAGAAGGCGGCTTCCAGCAGGGGGGCGCCGTGGTCTGAGGCTGCCCAGTGCCTCGTCGCGCGTTCGAGCTTGTCGGGGTTCACCTGGTTGCGGAAGGCGGTGATGCCCTCGGCGGTGACCTCCAGGCACATGACGCCGACGACCCGGCCGTCGAGCACGGCCACGACGGCGGGGGCGCCGTTGGCGGTCGACGCGTAGACGTCGGGCGAACCGCCGATCACCTTGCGCTTGGCGATGCCGGGCTTGAACAGGCCCCGCATGAACGTCGCGACCGCGAGGGCGCCCTCGAACGCCTTGGCGCGCGCCGGGACCTTGCCGCCGCCGTCGCCGATCGCGACGGCGTCGCCCGTGAGCAGCCGTACGAGCGGCTCGGTGCGGCCGCTGGTGGCGGCCGCGAGGAACTCCTCGACGATCCGCCGGGCCTCGGCCTCGTCGATCTCGGTGCGGGCCTTGCCGGCGGCGACGTGCTTCTTCGCGCGGTGGAAGATCTGCTGGCTGGCGGCCTCGGTGATGTCGAGGATCTCGGCGATCTCCCGGTGCGGGTAGTCGAAGGCCTCCCGTAGCACGTACACCGCGCGCTCGTTGGGGGAGAGGCGCTCCATGACGGCGAGGACCGCGTACGACACCGATTCGCGCTGCTCGGCGGTGTCGGCGGGACCGAGCATCGGGTCGCCGGAGAGGAGCGGCTCGGGCAGCCACTCGCCGACGTAGGTCTCGCGGCGGGCGCGGGCCGAGGTGAGCTGGTTGAGGCAGAGGTTGGTGAGGACCTTCGTCAGCCAGGCCTCGGGGACCTCGACGCGGTCGACGTCGGCGGCCTGCCAGCGCAGGAAGGTGTCCTGCACGGCGTCCTCGGCCTCGCTCGCCGAGCCGAGGAGGCGGTAGGCGATCGCCTCCAGGCGGGGCCGGGAGGCCTCGAACCGGTCCACGTTCTCCATGGTCAGCACCATGGCCCGGATCCTAGTCCGGTCGGCCGCGCGGTGGCAGGCCCGGAAGGCTATGGGGGCTTCGCGGGGTGGCACGTCGGGCGGTGGGCTTCGCGGGGCGGGGCCGTCGGGCCGTAGCGGGCCTTCCCGGGTGGGCGTTAGGGTCGGATGATCTTTCTTTCTCATCGGATGTGGGGGTTTGGGGCATGGCGCTCTTCGGGAACGCGCACGCGATCGATCCGGCGCAGGCGCAGCAGGACTACGCGCGGCTGCTCGGCCAGGGGGAGCAGGTGCACGCCGCGTACCTGCTGATCCGCGACACGATCTTCTTCACCGACCGGCGGCTCGTCCTCGTCGACAAGCAGGGGATCACCGGCAAGAAGGTCGAGTACCACTCGATCCCCTACCGGAGCATCACGCACTTCGCCGTCGAGACGGCCGGCACCTTCGACCTGGACGCCGAGCTGAAGATCTGGATCTCGGGCAGCCAGCTGCCGATCCAGAAGACCTTCACCAAGGGGGTCGACATCTACGAGGTGCAGGCGATCCTCACGCAGTTCGTCGCCAAGTAGGCGCACGGGGGCGGGCGTACGGAGGGGAGTGTCCTCGGCAGAATCGCCGAGGACACTCCCCTTTCGGGTGAACCCGTCCGATTTGCATGTCAGTTGAATATGCCCTCGGCCTAGCTTGCGAGGTGGAGGTGATGATCGATGGACGCGATCGACATCGATGACCTGGTGCACGCCGCCACCGGAGCGCCCCTGCGGCGGCTGACCGCGCCGGACGGGACCCACTGGTTCCCGGTGGTGGACGTGGCGAAGGGCCTCGGATACGCGGGGACGCGGGAGGCGCTGCGGACCGTGGTCCTGCCCGAGGAGTGCCTCGCGACCGCACGGGAGATCGACGGGGAAACGGGGTTCCCCGGCCGGTCCACCGGGATCCGGGCCTCGACCCGGATGGTGAACCTGGAGGGGCTCGTGCAGCTCGTCGGGGCGTGCCGGCGACCGGAGGCCGGGCCGTTCCGGGCGTGGACGGCGGGGGTCGTGGCCGCGGTCCAGCGGTACGGCGGGTACGGACTCGAACCCTCGCCGGTGCACGCCGGGTTCCTGCTGCCGCCGGAGCTCGTCGACGTCCTCGTGCGGCTCGAAGGACGGTTCGACGAGCAGGCCGCCGCGTACCTCGAACACACCGAGTACGCGGAGCTGCTCCGCGAGACCCGGCAGAGCCTCTCCAGGGTCGCCGACTCCCTGGAGCGGCTCGCCGTGCCCCGCCAGCGCACCGGCGCCGCCGTCGCCCTCACGCCCCAGGAGCTCGTGGAGTCCTGGGCCATCACCGGGGACGTGCGGACGGTCGCCTCCTGCCTGGCGCCCGCGCTGGTGCGGGGCGGGGTGCGCTACCGGCCCCAGGACGTCACCCGCCGCACCGGCCTCTCCGGCGAACGCGTCCGGGACTGCGTCCGCCTCCTCCTCGAACGCGGCTGCATGCGCGAGGTGGGCACCCCGGCCCCGGACGGCACCCGCATCTACGTCCTGCCCTGACCGGGGACCGGAAGCGGCCGTGACGGAGACTGGACGACAGCCGGGAAGCACAGGGAGGCGCGCGGCGTGGAGTGGTGGTCTCGGGGGATCGACTGGACCGGCGGAACACCCGGGCTGCGGTGGCGGGGCGGGCGCGTCAGCCCGCTCACGTACGGACAGCGGCTCGCCTTCCGGGCCGTCGGCGTCCGCCGGTGCCCCGGCGCCCGGGGAAACCCCTGCCCCCTGGAGGCCGTCGTGCCCGGCCGGTCCACCGGCGGGCGGTGCCCGGAGTGCGCGCGGCTCGACCGGGCCCACTCCGTCGCGGCCGACACCGTCGCGGACGACCCGCAGCCGTACCGCGTCTACCTGGCCTGGTTCGGACCCGGGATGACCAAGGTCGGGATCACCGCCGAGGCCCGGGGCGAGGCCCGGCTCCTGGAGCAGGGGGCCGTCGCGTTCAGCTGGCTCGGCCGGGGCCCGCTGATGGCCGCCCGGCGCACCGAGGAGGTGCTGCGGCAGGCCCTCGGCGTGCCCGACCGGGTGGCGTACGAGCGCAAGCGGGCCGCCCGGCACGCCCTGCCGCCCGCCGGGGAACGGGCCCGCGAGGTCGAGGAGCTGTACCGGCGCGCGCGGGCCGTCGGCGGCTGGACGGAGACCCTGGAGCCGCTGGAGTTCGCCGCCCGGGACCAGGCGGGGGCGTTCCGTCTCGACGGGCTGTCGCGCCTCGACGGCACGGTCGCCGAGCTCGTCGGCGGCGGCGTCGTCACCGGGCGGCTGCTCGCCGCCGCCGGGCCCGACCTGCACCTCCTCGCCCCCGACGGGCGCTGCCTCGCCCTCGACACCCGGCTCATGCGCGGCTGGATCCTCGAGGCCGCGGGGGAGGGGGAGGGCTTCTCGGTGCCGGTGACGGCGGCGGTTCCGGTGGTCGAGAGCGCCCAGGAGGAGCTCTTCTGAAGGCCTCGGCGGTCTTCGGGGGAGCTCCGCCGAAGGCCCGGTCGGCCTTCGTAAAGTCTTGGATCCCTTTCCCCGGTCGCCGTGGACATCACGCCGCGGTCCCGGCGAGGGTGATCACATGACTCCGAAGCTGGTGGCGGGTCTCGAACCGCCCTACTACACCGCCGTGTTCACCTCCGTCCGTCCCGACGCCCCCGAGGGCTACGCCGAGACCTCCGCCCGGATGCAGGAGCTCGTCCGGGAGATCCCCGGCTTCCTCGGCTACGAGTCCGCCCGCACCCCCGGCGGCATCGGCATCACGGTCGGCTACTTCCGCGACCTGGAGGCCCTCGACGCCTGGCGCCTCCACGCCGAGCACCAGGCCGCCAAGGCGCACGGGCGGAAGCACTGGTACGACAGCTACAGCGTCCACATCGGCAAGGTCGAGCGGAGTTACGGCTATGAGCGGGAGTGACGGCATCCCGGGCGGCATCCCGGCCCTCCTGGAGCGGCTCGGGCTCCCCGGCCTCGTCGACGTGCACACGCACTTCATGCCGCAGAACGTCCTCGACAAGGTGTGGGCGTACTTCGACGCCGTCGGGCCCCTCACCGGTGTGGAGTGGCCCATCACCTACCGCGAGGAGGAGGAGCGCCGGCTCGCGCTCCTGCGCGGCTTCGGCGTGGTCGCCTTCACCGCGATGCTCTACCCGCACAAGCCCGGCATGGCCGCCTGGCTGAACTCCTGGGCCGCCGACTTCGCGGCCCGCACCCCCGACTGTCTGCACACCGCGACGCTCTTCCCCGAACCGGGCGTCGACCAGTACGTCCACCGGGCGCTCGACGCCGGCGCCCGGGTGTTCAAGGTGCACCTCCAGGTGGGCGGCTTCGATCCGAACGACCTCGCACTCGACGGCTCCTGGGGAGCCCTCGCCGACAGCGGTACCCCCGTCGTCGTGCACTGCGGCTCCGGCCCCACCCCGGGGAACTTCACCGGACCCGGACCCATGGGGCGACTGCTGGCCCGGCACCCGGGGCTGCGGGTGATCGTCGCGCACATGGGGATGCCCGAGTACGGCGACTTCCTGGACCTGGCCCAGCGGTACGAGGGCGTCCACCTCGACACCACCATGACCTTCACCGACTTCAGCGAGCGGCTCGCGCCCTTTCCCGAGGCCGAGCGCAAGCGGCTCCTCGACCTCGGCGACCGGATCCTCCTCGGTTCGGACTTCCCGAACATCCCGTATCCGTACGTCCACCAGCTCCACGCCCTCGAACGCCTCGGGCTCGGCGACGACTGGCTCCGGCGGGTCCTGTACGAGAACGGAGCCGCACTGTTTCACGTGAAACAGGCCGGTTAGCGTGGAGAAGCCTGTTTCACGTGAAACCTTGCGTCCCTGATCCCTGAAGGTCTCTGAACACCCTTTCTCAGGGAATTCACAGGAAAGGGAAAGAGGCCTCTCAGCGGCGGCCCCCACCGTGGGAGCCATGACCGTGATCACGCGAAGCACCAGCGCCCGCACCGGCACCCACGCCGACATGCTCCGCGTCGACGGGACCGCCGTCCGGGTCCTCGTCGTCGACGACGAGGCCTCGCTCGCCGAGCTGCTCTCCATGGCCCTGCGCTACGAGGGCTGGCAGGTCCGCAGCGCCGGGGACGGGGCCGCCGCCCTCCGCGCCGCGCGCGAGTTCCGGCCCGACGCCGTCATCCTCGACGTCATGCTCCCGGACGCCGACGGGCTGAGCCTGCTCGGTTCGATCCGACGCGAACTGCCCGACGTGCCCGTGCTGTTCCTGACCGCGAAGGACGCCGTCGAGGACCGCATCGCCGGGCTCACCGCCGGCGGCGACGACTACGTCACCAAGCCCTTCAGCCTGGAGGAGGTCGTGGCCCGGCTGCGCGGCCTCATCCGCAGGTCCGGGGCCGCGCAGACGCGCAGCGAGTCACTGCTCACCGTGGGGGACCTGACCCTCGACGAGGACAGCCACGAAGTCACCCGGGGCGGTGATTCCATCCACCTCACGGCGACCGAGTTCGAGCTTCTGCGCTACCTCATGCGCAATCCGCGACGGGTGCTCAGCAAGGCGCAGATCCTCGACCGGGTCTGGTCGTACGACTTCGGCGGCCAGGCCAACGTCGTCGAGCTCTACATCTCCTATCTGCGCCGGAAGATCGACGCCGGCCGCTCGCCGATGATCCACACCCGGCGCGGGGCCGGCTACCTGATCAAGCCGGGGGAGTAGTCCCCGTGCGCCTACGACGAGGGCGGCCGTGGTCGCTGCGGACGCGGCTCGTCGTCTCGGCGGTCGCGCTGATCGCGGTCGTCGCGGCGGTGATCGGGGCGGTGACGACCATCGCGTTCCGCTCGTACCTGTACGCACAGGCCGATGAGCAGGTCCACACCGTCGCGGACCGGGCGGCGGGCCCGCCGGTCATGATGTCCCCGCTGCCCGGCCCACTCGACGCGGTCCGCCTGAAGGAGCCCCTCGCCTTCGTCCAGGGGCCCGGCACCCCCATCGGCACCCTCGGCGCGGTCCTCGTGGACGGCGAGGTGACCTCGGCCGGGTACTCGGCGGAGGCCGCGGGCAACAGGCCGTACGAACGGAACATCCGGTTCACCGCACTCGACGCGCGCCAGCGGGCCGCGCTCGCCGCCGTCCCCCGCGACAGCCGGCCGCACACCGTCGAACTGCCCGGCGGGCTCGGCGCGTACCGGGTCGAGTACGCCGTCGGGGCCCACGGCGCGTACCTCACCGGCATCCCCCTCGCCGAGGTCGAAGACGCCCTCTCCACCCTCGTCCTCGTCGAGCTGAGCGTCACCGGCGCCGGGCTCGTCGCGGCCTCGCTCGCCGGGACCGTGCTCGTCCGGGTCGCCCTCCGCCCGCTGCGCCGGGTCGCCACCACCGCCCGTCAGGTCGCCCGACTCCCCCTGCACAGCGGTGAGGTGGCGCTCCATCAGCGGGTCCCGGAGGCGGAGGCCGACCCGCGCACCGAGGTCGGCCAGGTCGGCGCTGCCCTCAACCGGATGCTCGACCACGTCCACTCGGCCCTCGACGCCCGCCAGCAGAGCGAGACCCGGGTGCGGCAGTTCGTCGCGGACGCCAGCCACGAGCTGCGCACCCCGCTCGCCTCCATCCGGGGATACGCCGAGCTCACCCGGCGCGGCCAGGAGGAGTGCGGCCCCGACACCCGGCACGCCCTCTGCCGGATCGAGTCCGAGGCGGCCCGGATGACGGGCCTGGTCGAGGACCTGCTCCTGCTCGCCCGGCTCGACGCCGGCCGCCCCCTCGCGTACGAGACCATCGACCTCGTCCCGCTCGTCGTGGACGCCGTCAGCGACGCCCGCGCCGCAGGGACCGACCACCACTGGCGCCTCGAACTGCCCACGGACGGCGCGGTCGTACGGGTCGACGGCGCCCGGATCCAGCAGGTCCTGGTCAACCTCCTCGCCAACGCCCGCACCCACACCCCGCCCGGCACCAAGGTCACCGCCCGCGTCCGCGCGGAGGCCCCGGTCGTCCTCGTCGAGATCGAGGACGACGGCCCCGGCATCGCGCCCGAACTGCTCCCCGCCGTCTTCGAGCGCTTCGCGCGCGGCGACGCCTCCCGCTCCCGGCACGCCGGATCCACCGGCCTCGGCCTCGCCATCGTCCGCGCGGTCGTGCTCGCGCACGGGGGAGAGGTGGGCGTCGAGAGCACCCCCGGCCGGACGGTCTTCACCGTCCGACTGCCCGCCGCCCAGGACACCCGACTGCCCGCCGCCCAGGACACCCGGCCGGACGCCGTACAGGACGCCCGGCCGGAGGCGGAAGCGCAGGACTCACAGGCAGGCCACAGGCTCATCACACGGCCGTGACAGCGGGGCCCGGGAGGGTCCCTGTCATGCGAACCCAAACCATCGGGGAAGCCCTCCCCGCCCGGGAGCACCTGCCGGTGGACGCCGCCGGGCGGCCCGTCCTGGACGTGGTGGTCCCCGTCTACAACGAGGAGAAGGACCTGGAGCCGTGCGTCCGCCGGCTCCACGAGCACCTCCTGAGGACCTTCCCGTACGGCTTCCGCATCACCGTCGCCGACAACGCCTCCACCGACACCACGCCCGCCGTCTCCGCCGCCCTCGCGGCCGAGCTGCCCGAGGTCCGCTCCGTACGGCTCGAACAGAAGGGCCGCGGCCGGGCGCTGCGGACCGTGTGGTCGGCCTCGGACGCGCCCGTCCTCGCCTACATGGACGTGGACCTGTCCACCGACCTCAACGCGCTGCTCCCGCTGGTCGCGCCGCTCATCTCCGGTCACTCGGACCTGGCGATCGGCTCCCGGCTCGCCCGCTCCTCGCGGGTGGTGCGCGGACCGAAGCGGGAGTTCATCTCGCGCGCCTACAACCTGATCCTGCGCTCCTCGCTCGCCGCCCGGTTCTCCGACGCGCAGTGCGGCTTCAAGGCGATACGGCGGGAGGTCGCCGAGCGGCTCCTGCCGATGGTGGAGGACACCGGCTGGTTCTTCGACACGGAGATGCTGGTCCTCGCCGAGCGGGCCGGGCTGCGCATCCACGAGGTGCCGGTGGACTGGGTCGACGATCCCGACTCGACCGTCCACATCGTGCGGACGGCGACCGACGACCTGAAGGGCGTGTGGCGGGTGGGGCGGGCCCTCGCGACCGGTTCGCTGCCCCTCGACCGGCTCGCCCGGCCGTTCGGCGACGACCCCCGGGACCGCGAGCTGAACGGCGTGCCGGGCGGCCTCGCCCGCCAGCTCGTCGGGTTCTGCGCGGTCGGGGTCCTGTCCACGCTCTGCTACCTCGCGCTGTACTCGGCCTTCCGGCTCGGCGTCGGTCCGCAGCTCGCCAACGCGGCCGCCCTCCTCGTCTCCGCCGTCGCCAACACGGCCGCCAACCGGCGCCTCACCTTCGGCGTGCGGGGCAGGGACCGGGCCGTCCGCCACCAGGCGCAGGGGCTCGTGGTCTTCGCCATCGGTCTCGCCCTGACGAGCGGTTCGCTCGCCGCCCTCGGCGCGGCGACCGGCGATCCGGCGCACTCCACCGAGCTCGCCGTCCTGATCGTCGCCAACCTCGCCGCGACCGTCCTGCGCTTCCTCCTCTTCCGCCTCTGGGTCTTCCCGGACCGCGCTTCAGCAAGGAACGAACGATGACCACCCCGAGCCCCGCGGTTCCCGCCGCACGAGAGAACGGCCGGCTCGCCCGGCTGTGGCGCGGACGCCCCGAGGACCGCCCCTGGGCCCGGCCCGCCCTCCTCGCCCTGCTCGTTGCCACCGCGCTCCTCTACCTGTGGAACCTGAGCGCCTCCGGCTACGCCAACTCCTTCTACTCCGCCGCCGTCCAGGCGGGCTCCCAGAGCTGGAAGGCTTTCTTCTTCGGCTCCCTCGACGCGGCCAACGCCATCACCGTCGACAAGCCGCCGGCCGCGCTCTGGCCGATGGCCCTCTCCGTCCGTCTCTTCGGGCTCGGCTCCTGGCAGATCCTCGTGCCCGAGGTGCTCATGGGGGTGGGCACGGTCGCCGTGCTCCACGCGGCCGTCCGGCGCCGGTTCTCCGCCGGGGCGGGCCTGATCGCGGGCTCGGTCCTCGCGCTGACGCCGGTCGCCGCGCTGATGTTCCGCTTCAACAACCCGGACGCGCTGCTGGCGCTGCTCATGACGGTCGCGGTGTACTGCGTGCTGCGCGCCCTGGAGCGGGACCGGGGCGCGGCGAGGTGGCTCGTGTGGGCGGGCGTGGCCTTCGGCGCCGCGTTCCTCGCGAAGACCCTCCAGGCCTTCCTGATCCTTCCGCCGCTCGCGCTGGTGTATCTGGTGTGCGCGCCGGGCGGGTTCGGGCGGCGGCTCGGCCGGCTCGCCCTGGGCGGGCTCGCGCTGCTCGTCTCGGCGGGCTGGTGGGTGGCCCTGGTCGAGCTGTGGCCGGCGTCCTCCCGTCCGTACGTCGGAGGCTCGCAGAACAACAGCTTCCTGGAGCTGACCTTCGGCTACAACGGCCTCGGCCGTCTCAACGGCGACGAGGTCGGCAGCGTCGGCGGCCGGGGCCGGGGCGGCCCCGGCGGGATGGCCGAGAACCTGCCGGCCGGCCTGGAGCTGCCCGGCCGCCCGGGCGGCGGTGGCGGCTGGGGCGAGACCGGGATCGGCCGGATGTTCAACGAGTCGGTCGGCGGTCAGATCTCCTGGCTGCTGCCGGCCGCGCTGGTCCTGCTGGTCGCCGGACTCGTCGTCACCCGGCGGGCGCCCCGGACGGACACGGCGCGCTCGGCGTTCCTGGTGTGGGGCGGTGCGCTCCTGACGACGCTCGCCGTCTTCAGCTTCATGGCCGGCATCTTCCACGAGTACTACACGGTGGCCCTGGCCCCGTACCTCGCGGCGCTGATCGGCATGGGCGCGGCCGTGCTGTGGGAGGAGCGGACCCGGTGGTCCGCCTCGGCGGCGCTCGCGGTGACGGTGGCGGTGACGGCCGGATGGGCGTGGACGCTGCTCGGCCGTACGCCGGACTGGCTGCCGTGGCTGCGCTGGGCGGTCCTGGTGGCGGGCGCCGTCGCGGCGCTCGGGCTGCTGTTCGCGGGCCGGGTCGACCGGCGCCTCGGGCTCGGGGTGGCGGGGCTCGGCCTGGCGGCGGGGCTCGCGGGGCCGCTCGCGTACACCCTGGCGACGGTGGACTCGGGACACCAGGGTTCGATCGTGACGGCGGGCCCGGCGGGCGGTGGCATGGGCGGCCGGGGCCCGATGAACGGCAGGCTGTACTTCGGCTTCTTCCCGGGCGGCGCCCAGGCCCCGGGCGGTGGCCTGCCGCCGGGCGGCCAGATGCCCGGCAATGGTCAGGCGCCCGGCAATGGCCAGATGCCCGGTGGCCGGGGCCAGGGAGGCGGGATGCCCGGCGGCACCCCGCCCCAGGGACTGCCCCGGGGGACGGTCCAGGGACTGCCCCAGGGGGCGGCCCGGGGCGAGAGGCCCGGCGGCGGCATGGGCGGCCTCCTCAACGGCGCGGACGTCGGTGAGGCGGCCGAGAAGGCCCTCCTGAAGGACGCCGACGCGTACACCTGGGTCGCCGCCGCCGTCGGCGCGCAGAACGCGGCCAGCTACCAACTCGCCACGGAGAAGCCCGTCATGGCGATCGGCGGCTTCAACGGCAGCGACCCGTCCCCGACGCTCGCCCAGTTCAAGCAGTACGTCGCCGACGGCAGGATCCACTACTTCATCGGGTCCGGGGGCGGGATGGGCGGCGGCAGCGAGATCAGTTCGTGGGTGGAGGACACCTTCGAGAAGACGACGGTCGACGGCACCGCCTTCTACGACCTCACGCGGAGGAAATAACTCCTATACACCGTACGAGAAACTCTTGTACGGTGTACGAGTCCCGGCCTCGTACACCGTACAAGGAGTCCTTCCCATGACAGCAGCCACCGGCGGCGGCCACCCCCAGCGCTGGCTGATCCTCGGCGTCATCTGCCTCGCCCAGCTCACGGTGCTGCTCGACAACACCGTGCTCAGCGTCGCCATCCCCTCCCTGACCTCCGAACTCCACGCGTCCACCAGCGACATCCAGTGGATGATCAACGCGTACTCGCTCGTCCAGTCCGGCCTGCTGCTCACCGCCGGCAACGCCGCCGACCGCTACGGCCGCAAGAAGCTCCTCGCCACCGGCCTCGCGCTCTTCGGCCTCGGTTCGCTCGCCGCCGGCCTCGCCGGCTCCACCGCGCAGCTGATCGCCGCCCGCGCGGGCATGGGCGTCGGCGGCGCGCTCCTGATGACCACCACCCTCGCCGTCGTGATGCAGATCTTCGACGACTCGGAGCGGGTCAAGGCCATCGCGCTCTGGTCCACGGTCGCCTCGCTCGGCTTCGCCGGAGGCCCGCTGATCGGCGGCGTGATCCTGAACCACTTCTGGTGGGGAATGATCTTCCTGATCAACCTCCCGGTCGCGGCCGTCGCCCTCGTCGCCGTCCTCAAGCTCGTCCCGGAGTCCAAGAACCCCCAGGGCGAGCGCCCCGACCTGCTCGGCGCGCTGCTCTCCACCATCGGCATGACCGCCGTCGTGTACGCGATCATCAGCGGCCCCGGGCACGGCTGGACCTCCGCCCAGGTCCTGGTCCCGGCGGCCGTCGGCCTCCTCGGGCTCGGCGCCTTCGCGCTGTGGGAGCTGCACACCCCGTACCCGATGCTCGACATGCACTTCTTCCGGAACCAGAAGTTCATCGGTGCCGTCGGCGGTTCGATCCTGGTCGTCTTCGGCATGGGCGGCTCGCTCTTCCTGCTCACCCAGCACCTGCAGTTCGTCCTCGGATACGAGCCGCTCGAAGCCGGCCTCCGGATGGCGCCGCTCGCCCTGACGATCGTCGGCCTCAACCTGACCGGCGTCGGCCCGAAGATCGTCATGAAGCTCGGCACCCCGCCCACCGTCGTCCTCGGCATGACGCTGGTCGCCGCCGGTCTCACCTCCATCGCCCTGCTCGGCGGCGGCACGGACGGCAGCTACTGGGGGATGCTGCTCGGCCTGGTCCTGATGGGCTTCGGGATCGCCGTCTCCTCGCCGGCCATGGCCAACGCCCTCATGAGCGCGATCCCGCCGGAGAAGGCGGGCGTGGGCGCCGGGATCAACGGCACCCTGGCCGAGTTCGGCAACGGCCTGGGCGTCGCCGTCCTCGGCGCCGTGCTCAACGCCCGCTTCGCCGCCCTCGTCGCCGTGACCGCGACCTCGCTCCCGGCCGCCCTGGCCGCCGCCGGCGGCGAGGCCGAACGGCGGCAGATCTCCGACGCCTTCGCCTCCGGCCTCCAGACCAGCCAGCTCGTCGGCGCGATCGCCGTCTTCGCCGGCGGCCTCCTGGCGGCGGTACTGCTCAAGCGGGCCGAACGCGCGGAGAAAGCCCTGGCGCCCGAGCAGCCGGTGGCTGCCTAGCATGGTGACGGATCGCTGACAGACGGAGGAACGCGATGGTCAAGGCAGCCGATCGGGCCAAGAACCCGGCGCGTTCCAGCGTGTGGCTGGAGAAGCGGGCCGCCCGCAGCGGCGGGGGCCCGGCCGGGCTCGACCGGGACCGGATCGTCGCCGCCGCGGTCCGGATGCTCGACGAGGAGGGCCTCGCCAGACTGTCGATGCGCAAGCTCGCGACCGAGCTGGGCGTCACCGCCATGTCCCTCTACTGGTACGTGGACACCAAGGACGACATCATCGAGTTCGCCATGGACAGCGTCTACGGCGAGTTCGACCTCGCGGCGGTGGACGCCGCCCGGGACTGGCGGGACCGGATCCGCGTACTCGCCCGGGAGTACCGGAAGATGCTGGTCCGTCACGCGTGGATGTCGCCGAGCGCCGGCCAGTACCTGAACATCGGACCGAACGCGATCACCGTCGCGTACAAGATCCAGCAGGCGATCCGGGACACCGGCCTCTCGCTGGACCGCCAGCCGGGCGCGATGTCGGCGGTCTTCCAGTTCGTGTACGGCTACGGGACGATCGAGGCCCAGTTCGGCCGGCGCGCGGCGGAGGCCGGCATGTCGCAGGACGAGTTCTACGTGGACTCGGTGAAGGCCTTCCGGGACGACCCGGAGTTCAAGGACCGGATCGAGGGCATGGAGGAGATCCTCGACGAGCGCGCCTCGCACGGCAGCGTCGGCGTCATCTGGGACCGCGACTTCGTCCACGCCCTGGACGTCCTGATCGCCGGCATCGAGGTCATGGTCGCGCGCGAGGCCGAAGGCGACTGACGGAGGGCGTCGCGCGAGGCCGAAGGAACCCGAGGGCGGACATGACGGAGCGGCGGGCCGTCCCCTGCCCGCCGCTCCGTACCCGACCCGGCCGCGCCTCCGCTCGAAGCGCGGCCGGGAGCTTTTCCTAGGCCTTCGCCTCGGCCGTCTCCTCGGAGGCCTTCGCCTTGTTGCTCTTCAGCGCGACCTCCTTGATGAACAGCGTCACCACGAAGGCGAGCAGCGCGAACGGCGCCGAGTAGAGGAAGACGTCGGCGACACCGTGGCCGTACGCGTCCTCCATGACCGTGCGGATCGGGGCCGGCAGCTTGTCCATGTCGGGGATGCCGCCGCCCGAGCCGCCCTTGCCCATGGCGGCCGCGGCCTTCGGGCCGAGCTCGGCCAGGCCCTCCTTGACGTAGTTCGTGACCCGGTGGGCCATGACCGCGCCGAGCGCCGAGACACCGATCGCACCGCCCAGGGAGCGGAAGAAGGTGACGACGGAGGAGGCGGCGCCGAGGTCGGCGGGGGCCACCTGGTTCTGGGTGCAGAGCACCAGGTTCTGCATCATCATGCCGAGGCCGAGGCCGAGGACCGCCATGAAGAGCGCGATGTGCCAGTACGCCGTGTCGTAGCGGATCGTGCCGAGCAGCCCGAGACCGCCGGCGGCCAGGGCGCCGCCGCTGACCAGCCAGGCCTTCCAGCGGCCGGTCTTGGTGATGACGAGACCGGAGACGGTGGAGGAGACGAACAGGCCGCCGATCATCGGGATGGTGAGGACGCCGGACATCGTCGGCGACTCGTTCCGGGCCAGCTGGAAGTACTGGCTGAAGAAGACCGTGCCGGCGAACATCGCGACGCCCACGAAGAGCGAGGCGAGCGAGGCCAGGGTGATCGTCCGGTTGCGGAACAGGCGGAGCGGGATGATCGGCTCGCTCGCCTTCGACTCGACGAGCAGGAAGACCGCGCCGAGGAGGACCGCGCCGCCGACCATGGCGGCCGTCTGCCAGGACATCCAGTCGTACTTGTCGCCCGCGAAGGTCACCCAGATGAGGAGCAGGGAGACGGCGGCGCTGATGAAGAAGGCGCCGGCCCAGTCGACCTTGACCTGACGCTTCACCACGGGGAGCTTCAGGGTCTTCTGCAGGACGATCAGGGCGATGATCGCGAAGGGCACGCCGACGTAGAAGCACCAGCGCCAGCCGAGCCAGTCGGTGTCGGTGATGACGCCGCCGAGCAGCGGGCCGCCGACGGTGGCGACGGCGAAGGTCGCGCCGAGGTAGCCGCTGTAGCGGCCGCGCTCACGCGGGGCGATCATCGCGGCCAGGATGATCTGGGAGAGGGCGGTCAGACCGCCGACGCCGATGCCCTGGACGACGCGGCAGGCGATGAGCATGCCGGTGCTCTGCGAGAGACCGGCGACGACCGAGCCCGCGACGTAGACGATCAGGGCTATCTGGACGAGCAGCTTCTTGGAGAAGAGGTCGGCGAGCTTGCCCCAGAGCGGGGTGGTGGCGGTCATCGACAGGAGGGCCGCGGTCACCACCCAGGTGTAGGCGGACTGGCCGCCGCCCAGGTCGGTGATGATCTGGGGGAGGGCGTTGGAGACGATCGTCGAGGACAGGATGGCGACGAACATGCCGAGCAGCAGCCCGGACAGCGCCTCCATGATCTGTCGGTGTGTCATCGGGGCGGTCTCGCCGCCACCGCCGGTACCGGTGACGCCGTTCCGCGCACCGGTGTCGGGCGTGGTCGTGGCCATGAACTTCCTTTTTCTCAAGCGTGGTGGGCCCGGCAGTCCCCGAAGGAGTCGCGGAGGCGGGCGAGCAGGACGGTGAGCTGTTCGACGTCTTCGTCGGACCAGTCCGCGAGCGTGCGGGCGAGCGTGGCGGTCAGCCGCCGGTCGAGCGTGGCGAGCATCTCCGCGCCCGCCGGGGTCAGATGGAGGATGCGGGAGCGCTTGTCGGACGGGTCGGGCAGGCGCTCGACCCATCCGCGGTCCACCGTGTGGGCCACGTGCCGACTGCCGACCGACAGGTCGACGGCCATCAGTTCGGCCACCCGGCTCATCCGTACGTCCCCGTGGTGGTGCAGCAGGGCGAGGACGATCGCGGATCCGCTGGGGCAGTCGGCGGGCAGGGTCCGCGCGAGTCCGCGCTTCACGGCTCCGACGGCGCTCACCTGGCGGGCGAGGTTCTCGTACCGATTGCCTCTGTCCATCGGACACTCCATCGATGTTGTTGCTTAGGGCAACCATAGAGATGGATGGTTGCTTCAGGCAAACTAAATCGGTCAAACGGCGCTAAAGAATCGGCAAAGGCGGTTCGTCGCCGCCGGGGCTTGGGCCCCCCATCCCGACTTCGCTAGGGTCCTGGCCCATGGCACACAACCCCCAAGCACCGTACGGCCAGGGCCAGCCCCCTCAGGGTCCCGAGGGCTACGACCCCGCCGGCAGCACGCAGATGTTCCGCGCCTTCGTCGACGAGGGCACCCCGCAGCGGCAGCAGCCGCAGGCCGTGGCCCCGTCGGGCGGCCCGCGGGTCGGCCTGATCGTGGGCGTCGTCGCGGTGATCGCCGTCCTGGCGGCCGTCGCCTGGCTGGCGCTGGGCTGACCCCCCGTACCCCCGTCGTGGTGGGCCGGATCCGCACCGAGCGGACTCGGCCCACCTTTCTTTTCCCGTCCGTGCGCGTCTCGTCCGTGTGCGGCTTTACGGGCTCGCGTCCAGCGCCGGCGCGAGCACCGCGAAGGCCTCCCCGAGCAGGGCGACCGGGTCCTCGGTGACCTCCGTGCTTTTGCCGGCGCTCCACCGGCGCAGTACGGCGTCGAAGGCGGTCAGGGCCATGCCCGCGGCGAGCCGGGGGCGGAGGTCGGCCTCGGGGTCGCACCCCAGCCGGGCCCCCAGCTCCTCCGCCAGGTCCTCGCGCCACTCCGCCTGGTGCTCCAGGAAGCGCGCGAGGAGGGAGGGGGTCCGCAGGATCAGCCGGACCACCGGCAGCACCCGCTCGGCGTGGTCGCCGCAGGCGGCCAGGGGTACGGAGACGGCGCGCCGCAGCGCCTCGGAGGGGCGCTCGTCGGCGGGCCGGGCGGCGAGCGCGGCGCGCATGTCGGCGCCCATGCCGGCCAGGAACTGGACGACCACGTCCTCCTTGGACGCGAAGTACCGGAAGAAGGTCCGCTTGGAGACCCCGGCCCCGGTCGCGATCTCGTCGACGGTCGCGGCGTCGAAGCCCTTGAGTGCGAACAGCTGGAGCGCCGCCTCGGTGAGCTCGGTGGCGACGAGCTGGCGTTTGCGCTGGGCGAGGGTCGACTCGGGGCGGGTGGTCACGGCTCGATGGTAACGCGGTGCCTTCGATGGCATCCATAGTCATGCTTGACACCCGGTGACACGAGCGGCAACGTGTGCCGCATGACTGAGAAGCAGCGCTGGACCGCCGACCTCATCCCGGACCAGACCGGGCGGGTCTTCGTCGTCACCGGGGCCAACAGCGGACTCGGCCTCGCCACCACCCGCGCGCTCGTCCGGCGGGGCGGGCGGGTGATCCTCGCCATACGGGACGAGGCGAAGGGCCACCGGGCGGCCGAGGACCTCGCGGCGGCGGGGGCCGACCGGGACCTCCTCCTCGTACGGCGGATCGACCTCGCCGACCTCGACTCGGTGCGCGCCTTCGCCGACGGCGTGCGCGCGGAGCACCCGCGCCTCGACGTCCTCGTCAACAACGCGGGAGTGATGGCGCCGCCCCGCACGCTCACGCCCGAGGGCCACGAGCTCCAGTTCGCCGCCAACCACCTCGGCCACTTCGCCCTCACCGGCCTGCTGCTCGACCTGCTCGCCGCCGGGACCGACCCGCGGGTGGTCACGGTCAGCTCTATCAACCACCGGCAGGGCGGCCTCCGCTTCGACGACCTGAGCGGGGAGCGGGGCTATGCGCCCATGGCCTTCTACAACCAGTCGAAGTTCGCCAACGCCGTCTTCGGCAAGGAGCTGCACCGCCGTCTGGCCGCGGCCGCCAGCCCGGTCCGCAGCGTGCTCGCCCACCCCGGCTACACCGCCACCAACCTCCAGATGAAGGACACCTCCGGACTGGCGAAGCTGTTCTTCGGGCGCATCGGCAATCCGCTCCTCGCCCAGCGGCCGGAGCGGGGCGCGCTGCCCCAGCTGTACGCGGCGACCGACGCGTCCGTCGCGGGCGGCGAGTTCATCGGCCCGGACGGCATGGGCGAGCTGCGGGGCTCCCCGACCCGGGTGCGCCTCTCCGAGGCGGCGGCCGACCCCGGGACGGGCCGCCGGCTGTGGGAGGAGTCGGAGCGCCTGACGGGGGTGCGCTACCCGGGTCGCTGATTATTCTCTGGCGGAACGAACCTAGGGCCCTTAGCCTTCTTCCTAGGACGACTAGGAAAGAGGAGGGTCTCGTGGTGCGCGCGGGAATCACCGTCGGCGGCCTCGTGCGGGCGGCCGCCGAGATGGCGGACGAGAGCGGCCTCGACAAGGTCACCGTCTCGGCCCTGGCGCGGCGCTTCGGGGTCAAGGACGCGAGCCTCTACTCGCACATCAGGAACCTGCGCGAGCTGCGGGTCCGGCTCGCGCTCCTCGCCTCGGGCGAGATGAACGACGCCATCGGCGCCGCCGTGGCCGGCCGGTCCGGCAAGGAGGCGCTCGTCGCCTTCGCCGACGCCTACCGCGACTACGCCCTCGCGCACCCCGGCCGGTACGCGGCCGCGCAGCAGCGGATCGAGCCGGAGGAGATCGAGGACACCGGCGTCCTCCTGCGGGCCATCGAGCTCACCTACGGCATGCTGCGCGGCTACGGCCTCCAGGAGCCCGACCTCACCGACGCCGGCCGTCTGCTCCGCAGCACCTTCCACGGCTACGTCCACCTCGAACTGGGCGGCGGCTTCGCGCACTCCCGCCCCGTCGCCTCGTCCTGGGCGCGTTCGCTGGACGCGCTCCACCACGTCCTGGAGAACTGGGGGAACGATTCATGAACGACATCGACATCGCCGTCGGCACGGTGAAGGTCCCGGGGGCCACCCTGCGGTACGAGACCCGGGGCAGCGGACCCGTGCTGCTGCTGATCCCCGGGGGCGCCGGGGACGCCGGGCTCTTCGAGGGGATGGCCGGCCTCCTCGCCGACGCCGGACACACCGTGGTCTCGTACGACCAGCGCGGTCTGTCGCGCAGTCCGCTCGACGGCCCCCTCGCCGACCAGCGGGTGACCGAGTGGCGCGACGACGCCCTCGCCGTCCTGGACGCGGTCTCGCCGGACGCGCCCGCCGACGTCTTCGGCAGCAGCTCCGGCGGCATCGTCGCCCTCTCCCTGCTCGCCGCCCGCCCGGACCGGGTGCGCCGGCTCGTCGCCCACGAGCCGCCCCTCGTGGAGCTGCTCGCCGACCCGGCCCCGTACCGCGACCACTTCGCCGAGGTGCGCGAGCTGCACCGCACGCGGGGCCTCGGGCCGGCGATGGCCCGGTTCTCCGAGACGCCGGACGGCCGGAAGCCGGAGCGGCAGGACGGCGAACTGCCCGCCTCCATCCGGCCGATGGCCGCCCGCATGACCGCCAACATGCCGGTCTTCCTGGAGCACGTCCTGGTCCCCTTCTCCTCCTCCGCCCCCGATCTGGAGGGGTTGCGCGCCGCCGCCGGGAAGCTGGTCCTGGGCGTCGGCGAGGAGTCCACGGATCAGGAGGCGCTCGCCGGACCGGCCCGGCGGCTCGCCGAGCTGACCGGCGCCGTGCGGACGGAGTTCCCCGGCGGCCACGTGGGCTGCGTGGAGCACCCGGCCGAGTTCGCGAAGGTGCTGCTCAGCGCCATGTGGCGGTGACCTCGCGGGTGTCGATCCGCATCCCGATCGGCACCCGCCAGGAGTCCACGCACACCGTGTACGTCTGCGTCCGCGCCGCCCCCGCGGCGATCGGCGCGGGCAGCGGCTGACTGGAGGAGAACGTCCCCCAGTCGGTGCCGAGCAGGCCGATGACGTGCGTCGCGAAGCCGACCGTCCCCGAAGTGGCCGCGGAGCCACCGGTGTTGCGGAAGGTCACGGTGACCCGCTGGCACCAGCGCCGGTCGCCGTCGGCGAGGCTGGGCGCGGAGACGGTGAGCACGGCGGGCCCGGGCGCGGGGGTCGGCGTGGGTGACGGCGGGGGCGTGCCGGTTCCGGTGCCGGGCGGCGCGGGCCTGGGCGTCGTGGAGGGCGTACGGGGCGGGGTGCTGCCGCCGGGCTCCGGGGCCGGGGCGGGGGCGCCGGTGCCGGGGGCGGGGCCCGCGCCGGGGTGGACCGGCTCGGGCGCCGGAGCCGTACCGGCGGGACCCGGGCCCGTACCCGTGTCGGAAGGCCCCGGTGTGCCCGGAGCGTCGGACGGGCCCGGGGAGGGTGCCGCGGGCGACGGGGAGGACGTGCTGGACGTCGTCCCGCTCGCGGAGGGGCTCTCCAGGGGGACCAGACGGACCGCGCCCGAAGGGGCGACCGCGCCCTCGGGCGAGGGGCCTGCGCCGACCGCCGCGTACCCCTCGCCGTCTCCTCCGCCACCGCACGCGGTCAGCGCCCCGCCGAGGCAGAGCGCCACCGCTACGAGTCCCGGCTTCCTGCGCCTCATGCGTCCCAGTCTGGCTGACGTGCCGTCAACGGACAGGGGTTTCGCGGAAGTCGCTCGGCTCAGTCGGAGATGAGGCCCTCGCGCAGCTGGGCGAGGGTGCGGGTGAGGAGGCGCGAGACGTGCATCTGGGAGATGCCGACCTCCTCGCCGATCTGCGACTGCGTCATGTTCGCGAAGAAGCGGAGCATGATGATCTGCCGCTCGCGGGGCGGCAGTTTGGCGAGCAGCGGCTTGAGCGACTCGCGGTACTCGACGCCTTCGAGGGCCGAGTCCTCGTAGCCGAGGCGGTCCGCGAGCGAGCCCTCGCCGCCGTCGTCCTCGGGCGAGGGGGAGTCCAGCGAGGAGGCGGTGTACGCGTTGCCGACGGCGAGTCCGTCGACCACGTCCTCCTCCGACACTCCCAGCACCGCGGCGAGTTCGGGAACGGTGGGGGAGCGGTCGAGCTTCTGCGCGAGCTCGTCGCTGGCCTTGGTCAGGGCGAGGCGCAGCTCCTGGAGCCGGCGCGGCACCCGCACCGACCACGAGGTGTCGCGGAAGAAGCGCTTGATCTCGCCGACGACGGTCGGCATGGCGAACGTCGGGAACTCCACGCCCCGTTCGCAGTCGAAGCGGTCGATCGCCTTGATGAGGCCGATGGTGCCGACCTGGACGATGTCCTCCATCGGCTCGTTGCGGGAGCGGAAGCGGGCCGCCGCGTACCGCACGAGCGGGAGGTTGAGCTCGATGAGGGTGTCGCGGACGTAGGTCCGCTCCGGGCTGTCGGCGGCGGCGCCCTCGGCGTCGAGCGCGCGCAGCCGCAGGAAGAGGGAGCGCGAGAGGGTGCGGGTGTCGAGGGCCCCGGACGTGACGACCATCGGCGGAGGCGCGGTGTCGGTGGTCTCAGCGGCGTTCACGAGCTCCGTGCCGTCGGCCGCGGTCGGCGCCGTCGTCTGCGTGGGCACGGGAACGGGCGTGAGCGTGAGCACCTTCGAGCTGCCCAGTTCTGTGGACATGCCACCCCCTTTGAGGTCGCGGACGGTCGCGGTGGCCGCGACCGTCTGAGGAACGCAGCCTCCACCTGAATACCGGCGGCGGGGCTGCGGCAAACTCGGTTCCAGCAGAATGTCACATGTCGGCAACACGCTGTAGTGACTTGTCGACACAGCGGTGGTGCATTTCCGCAGGAAACAAGGGGTGTACGGCATTTGGTGCGGGTGAGAACTGCTCCGAACCGGTCTACCCGTTCCGGTTACGCCTCGATCCTGTTTGCGGATCTCAGGCGGGCGAAACTGCGGGCGAGGAGCCTTGACACGTGCATCTGGGAGACGCCGAGCTCCTGGCTGATCTGAGACTGGGTCAAGTTGCTGTAGTAGCGCAGCATCAGGATCCGCTGCTCCCGCTCGGGCAGCTGGACGAGCAGGTGCCGGACGAGGTCGCGGTGCTCGACGCCGGCCAGCGCGGGGTCCTCGTAGCCGAGCCGGTCGAGCAGTCCGGGCAGCCCGTCGCCCTCCTGCGCGGCCTCCAGGGAGGTGGCGTGGTACGAGCGGCCGGCCTCGATGCAGGCGAGCACCTCGTCCTCGCCGATCCGCAGCCGCTCGGCGATCTCCGCGGTCGTGGGGGAGCGGCCGTGAGCGGTCGTCAGGTCCTCGGTGGCGCCGTTCACCTGGACCCACAGCTCGTGCAGCCGGCGCGGCACGTGCACGGTCCGCACGTTGTCGCGGAAGTACCGCTTGATCTCGCCGACGACGGTCGGCATGGCGAAGGTGGGGAACTGGACGCCCCGGTCGGGGTCGAAGCGGTCGATGGCGTTGATGAGGCCGATGGTGCCGACCTGGACGACGTCCTCCATCGGCTCGTTGCGGGAGCGGAAGCGGGCCGCCGCGTACCGCACGAGCGGCAGGTTCGCCTCGATGAGGGCCCCGCGCACCCGGTGGTGCTCGGGGGTGCCCGGCTCCAGGTTCTTCAGCTGCCCGAAGAGCACCTGGGTGAGGGCGCGGGTGTCGGCGCCGCGACTGCTCTGGGGGCGCGGGCGCGGGGCTTCCTGGCCGCCGCCGCCCGCCTCGTGCTGGGGCGGGACCTGAGGTGCTGTACTGGCCGGCACGTTCACGCCACCCCTTCGCCTGTTCTTGCTGGTCGACCGGGTCAACTACGGTCAACTCATCCGTCAAAAGCGGTCATAGCATCACAAGACATGTCCACTGTGTGCAAGCACCGCATAATCCCGTGTTGAGGGCATACTGGCGGAAAAAGGGGAGGTCACGCACGGAAAAGGCCCCCCGCCGCGAGGGCAGGGGGCCTCGGGGTGAAGGAGGACTAGAAGGCGTAGTCCGCGATCACCCAGGTGGCGAACTCGCGCCACTGGGCGACACCGGCCTGGTGCGCGGGGTGGTCCAGGTAGCGCTGGAGCGCGTCCTCGTCCTCGACGGCCGAGTTGATGGCGAAGTCGTACGCGATCGGGCGGTCCGTGATGTTCCAGTCGCACTCCCAGAACTTCAGCTCCGGGATCTGCCCGCCGAGCGCGCGGAACGCCTCGACGCCGGCGACCACGCGCGGCTCGTCGCGCGATACGCCGTCGTTGAGCTTGAAGAGGACCAGATGGCGGATCACGGTGAGCTCCTAGTTGACGAGTTCGGTCATGAACTGACCGACCCCCTGGGCGGCGCTGGAAATGCCCTCGAACCCTACCTGGACCAGATCGGCCGCCCGGGCCGGGGAGTTAACGATCGTGTACAGCACAAAGACCACGACCGCGTACAGCGCGATCTTCTTCGCCTGCGCCATCTGCCCGGCCCTCCCCTGTTCCCCCGGCTGTTCCCCCGCCGTACGACCGCGCCACTCTAACCGAGTGCTTATGGACCAAGGGCCCGGCGATCGGGGCCTTTCGCCGCCCTCCGGAAGGGTGACGGGCGAGCAGTATGGATGTCGAGCCCGGCGGATCTGGCAGGAATCCGCAAGGCTCCTGGAACCGGCCCGCACTGCGGGGTCCGCGCCGCGGGCTTCCCCCCTGAACGCGGCGCAGGACCTGCGGCTCCGGTTCTCATCGGGGGGAGCGGCTTGTCCCCCCGATGCCGCTCCCCCCGGCCCCTTCCCTCCCCCCACGCCTCCCTCTCCGGGGATACGCCTCTTCAGAGATACGCCTCTCCGGAGGTACGCCGAAGGGCCCGGCGCTGATGCGCCGGGCCCTTCGATCGAAGCGGTAGCGGAGGGATTTGAACCCTCGGTGACTTGCGCCACACTCGCTTTCGAGGCGAGCTCCTTCGGCCGCTCGGACACGCTACCGAGAGAGAGCTTAGCCCAAACTCGCGCTGCGATGAAATCCGCATCGAAGGCCAGGTCGGAGCGGGGGTCAGCGGCTGCGGAAGAAGGCCGTCAACTGCTCGGCGCACTCCTCGCCGAGGACGCCCTGGATCACCTCGGGGCGGTGGTTGAGCCGCCGGTCCCGCACGAGGTCCCAGAGCGAACCGGTCGCGCCCGCCTTCTCGTCGAGCGCTCCGAACACCACCCGCTCGACGCGGGACTGGACGAGCGCGCCGGCGCACATCACACACGGCTCCAGGGTCACGACCAGCGTGCAGCCCGTCAGCCGCCACTCGCCGGTCACCGCCGCCGCCCGGCGCAGGGCGAGCACCTCGGCGTGCGCGGTGGGGTCGCCGGTGGCCTCCCGCTCGTTGTGCGCGCGGGCGATCACCGCCCCGTCCGGGCCGAGCACGACCGCCCCGACCGGTACGTCACCGGCCGGCGCGGCCGCGTCGGCCTCGGCGAGGGCGAGACGCATGGCGTCCCGCCAGGGATCCCGGACCGGGTCCCGAACGGAGTCGGGAGCGGGGTCGGGAACGGGTACCGCGGATGCCACTAGCGGACGGCCTCCAGGACCTCGGCGGCGCCCAGCGCCTCCGCGATCTCCGCGAGCGCGTCCGTGTCGAGGGCCAGCAGGTCCTCCGCCGACATCCCGAGGTCGGCCAGGATCAGCCGGTCGCCCACCGGAGCGGCCGGGACGGCCTCGGCGGCCACGGAACCCGCCTCGTCCTCGTCCGCCTCGCCGTCGAGCGGCTCCCCGTCCTCGGTGCCGTCCAGGTCCAGCGTCTCCAGTTCGTCGACCAGGTCGTCCAGGTCGTCGCCGAGGATCTCCCGGGTGAGCATCTCCCCGTACGAGGAACGCGCGGCGGCGGCCCCGTCCGAGACGTAGATGCGGGGGTCCTCCTCACCCTCGATCCGGACGATCCCGAACCACGCGTCCTCCTGTTCGATGAAGACGATCACCGTGTCGTCGTCCGAGGCCTCACGAGCGAGCTCGGCCAGATCCGACAGGCTCTCCACGTCGTCGAGCTCCGTGTCGCTCGCTTCCCACCCGTCTTCGGTGCGCGCGAGCAGTGCGGCGAAGTACACCTGACTCTCTCCCACTGATCAGAGGTGTGACGTTCCGGCGGCGCGCTTCCGATGCCCCGCCCAATCGGCATCGTGACAGAAACGTCGCCGTCAGGAGAGGTCTTCGGCTCTTGCGTCGTGCATCAGTCTGAACGACCCCGCGATCGGGTGGGCGTGCGACCCCGGCGCACGGAGGGGGCGCACGGCCGGCTGCCGCCGCGGCGCCCCACGGACGGCCTCACCAGCGGAAGGTCCGCATGCGCATCGCCTGGCGCATCCGGGCGGCCCGGGCGCGCCGCGGCTGCACGCGTTCGCGCAGCGCCTTGGCCTCGTTCAGCTCGCGGAGGAACTGGGCGCGCCGCCTGCGGCGCTCCGCGTCGGTCTCCGGTACCGGCGTGCGGGCCGCCCCCTCGGCGGCTTCCTCGGCCGGTTCTTCCAGGTCGGGCATCGGCCACACCACCCCATCGCTGGGTCCCTGTGCCCCCACCTTCCCCCAGCGGCGTGGGTCGATGCCAGTGCTCGGCGGGCTACTGTTGAGTCATGCGTCTCCACGTCGTCGACCACCCCCTGGTCGCCCACAAGCTCACCACCCTGCGCGACAAGCGCACGGACTCCGCGACCTTCCGCCGTCTCGCCGACGAGCTGGTCACCCTGCTCGCCTACGAGGCCACCAGGGACGTGCGGACCGAGCAGGTCGACATCGAGACCCCCGTGACGCCCACGACCGGCGTGAAGCTGTCGCACCCGCGTCCGCTGGTGGTCCCGATCCTGCGCGCCGGGCTCGGGATGCTCGACGGCATGGTCCGGCTGCTCCCGACGGCCGAGGTCGGTTTCCTCGGCATGATCCGCAACGAGGAGACGCTGGAGGCGTCGACCTACGCGACGCGGATGCCGGAGGACCTCTCGGGCCGCCAGGTCTACGTCCTGGACCCGATGCTGGCGACCGGCGGCACGCTGGTCGCGGCGATCCAGGAGCTCATCAAGCGCGGCGCCGACGATGTGACCGCGGTCGTGCTCCTCGCCGCCCCGGAGGGCGTCGAGGTCATGGAGCGCGAGCTCGCGGGCACGCCGGTGACCGTCGTGACGGCCTCGGTCGACGAGCGGCTCAACGAGAACGGCTACATCGTCCCGGGCCTGGGCGACGCGGGCGACCGCATGTACGGCTCGGCCGAGTAAGGCACTGTCGGCTCAACCGCGCAAGACACTGTCGGGCCGGCCGGACAAGGCGTTGTCGGGTCGGCCGGACAAGGCGCCGTCGGCTCACCGAAGAAGGCACCGCCGGCCTCCGCCGAGCAGGTCCTAACGGCAGGGTTTCACCGCGGGCGCGGGCTTGGTCAGGGCGACCAGGGCCGCGTCCGCCGTCGCTTTCGGGGACAGCGTCTTGAACGCGGTCCCGATGATCAGGTCCACGTCCGCCGTGCCCCGGGTGTCCGTCTTGGCCGTGGCGCCCGCGAGTTGGGTGCGGAGGACCGGGAAGGCGCCCTTGGTGGCCGTGGGCGCGCCGAGCAGCAGGCCGGCGCCCGGGACCTTCTTGTCGTAGGCGGTGGGCGCGTTCCCCACCTTGCCGATCTTGAAGCCGCGCTTCTTGAGCTCGTCCGCGGTCGTCTTGGCGAGCCCGCTGCGCGGGGTCGCGTTGTAGACGTTGACCGTGATCTGCGCGGGCTTGGGGAAGGCGGCGGCGGGCGCGGTGGTGGCCTTGGGCGCGGGCTTGCAGTCGGTCTGCTTCCCGGCCGTCGTCTTCGAGCCGTCGCCGCCGGAGAAGACGTCGACGAGCTGGAGCGTCCCCCAGCCGGCCGCGCCGAGCACGACCACGGCGGCGGCGGACGCGAGGACGATCCTGCGCCGGCGGTGGGGGCGGCGCATGCGGGGGTAGACATCCCCCGTGATGCGGTACTTTCCGCCCATGCCGGGGGGAGTGAGCATGCTCATGAACGCAGCGTAATGCCGCCCGTCGGCGATGCCTACTTGATGATCATGTGATCGCGTCCGGATGGGGGCGAACTGACCCCGAAAGGCTCAGCGGGAAGCTCGGCGGGGCGGGTCCGCGGAGGGCTCAGTCGAGCTCCAGGACGCGGGCGTGCAGCACCTGCCGCTGCTGGAGCGCCGCGCGGACGGCGCGGTGCAGTCCGTCCTCGAGGTAGAGGTCGCCCTGCCACTTCACGACGTGCGCGAAGAGGTCGCCGTAGAAGGTGGAGTCCTCGGCGAGCAGGGTCTCCAGGTCCAGCTGGCCCTTGGTGGTCACCAGCTGGTCGAGGCGGACCGGGCGCGGGGCGACGTCCGCCCACTGCCGGGTGCTTTCCCGGCCGTGGTCGGGATACGGCTTTCCGTTTCCGATGCGCTTGAAGATCACACGGAAAGCCTACCGGGCGAGCGGCTCCCGGCGCAGCCACGCGAGAGCAGTGGGATGCTGGTGCAAACCGTGACAGAACCGGAATCGGGGTGCCGTCGTGAGCGTGAGCGAGCAGCCGCCGGACGCCGAGGCGACCCGGATCGCCGCCGGGTACGCCTTCGACGGCCCCGCACTCGAACTGGGGGCTCTGCTCTGGGACGGCGTCTGTCACCCGGACGCGCGCATCCGCGTCCCGCTGCCCGTGCTCAACCGGCACGGTCTGGTCGCCGGGGCGACCGGCACCGGCAAGACGAAGACGCTCCAGCTGATCGCCGAGCAGCTCTCGGCGAACGGCGTGCCGGTCTTCCTCGCCGACATCAAGGGCGACGTCTCCGGGATCTCCGCCCCCGGCCGGGACGGCGAGCGGGTCCGGGAGCGCGCCGGGCAGGTGGGCCAGGAGTGGCGGGGGCGCGGCTTCCCCTGCGAGTTCTACGGGCTCGGCGGCACCGGCCCCGGCGTCCCGGTCCGCGCCACGGTCACCGGCTTCGGTCCCGTCCTGCTCTCCAAGGTGCTCCGGCTCAACCCGACGCAGGAGCAGTCGCTCGGCCTGATCTTCCACTACGCCGACGCCAAGGGCCTGGAGCTGGTCGACCTCAAGGACCTGCGGGCGGTGGTGGCCTTCCTGGTCTCGGACACGGGGAAGGCGGAGCTCAAGGGCATCGGCGGCCTGTCGACGGCGACGGCCGGGGTGATCCTGCGGTCGATCACGGCCTTCGAGCAGCAGGGGGCGGGGGACTTCTTCGGGGAGCCGGAGTTCGACACGGCCGAGCTGCTGCGGACGGCGGAGGACGGGCGCGGGATCGTCTCGGTCCTGGAGCTGCCGGCGGTGCAGGACAAGCCGCAGCTGTTCTCGACCTTCCTGATGTGGATGCTGGCGGACCTCTTCGGCGACCTCCCGGAGGTCGGCGACCTGGAGAAGCCGAAGCTGGTCTTCTTCTTCGACGAGGCGCACCTGCTCTTCAGCGGCGCCTCGAAGGCGTTCCTGGAGTCGATCACGCAGACGGTGCGGCTGATCCGCTCCAAGGGCGTCGGGGTCTTCTTCGTGACGCAGACGCCGAAGGACGTCCCCGCGGACGTGCTGGCGCAGCTCGGCAACCGGGTGCAGCACGCGCTGCGCGCCTTCACTCCGGACGACGCGAAGGCCCTGAAGGCGACGGTGCGGACCTTCCCGAAGTCGCCGTACGACCTGGAGGAGGTGCTCACCGGGCTCGGTACGGGCGAGGCGGTGGTCACCGTACTGAGCGAGGAGGGGGCGCCGACGCCGGTGGCGGCGACCCGGCTGCGGGCCCCGGAGTCGTTGATGGGCCCGATCGACGCGGCGGCCCTGGACGCGGCGGTGAAGGGTTCGCCGCTGTACGGGCGGTACGCGGAGGCGGTGGACCGGGAGTCGGCGTACGAGAAGCTGACCGCCGAGCAGCGGGCGGCGGAGGAGGCGGCGCTCCGGGCCGCCCGGGAGAAGGAGACGGAGAAGGAGACGGCGCTCCGGGCCGCCCGGGAGAAGGAGGGGGCGGCGAGGGCCCCCGCTCCCGGTGACCGGGAGGAGGAGCCCTCGCTCGTCGAGCAGGTGGTGGGCAGCGGGATCTTCACGTCCCTGGCCCGGTCGGTCGGCACTCAGCTGGGCCGGGAGATCACCCGCTCCCTCTTCGGGACGGCCCGCCGGAGGCGGTAGCTACTGCGTCACCTCGTCGTGGTCCCCGTGCAGACCGCCGCCGCTGCCCGCGTCGCCGGTGGTCGGGGTGGAGACGACCGGCTTGCGCAGGGAGGAGATGTCGTGGGCGTAGGTGCCCACGGCGTTGGCGATGACGTCGATGTTGACGTCGAAGGCCGTCATGTCGATGTTGTGGATGTCGTCGCCCTTGGCGTGGTAGTTCACGTCGTACGCGACGCCCGCCGTGCCGCCGAACCTGGCCGCCTGGGCGGGGGTCTTGATGCCCTCGGCGCCGGTGAAGGTGCCGCCGGAGGGGATGCCGACCTCGATGAACGGGCCGTAGTCGGAGCGGCCGGTGAAGTCGGTGCCCTCGTGGGGGACGCCGCGCCCGTCCATGAAGTCGGTGATGTCGCGCTCCAGTTGGGCGGAGCCCTCGGGTCCGGCGCCCGCGCCGACGCCGTCCGAGTTGTCGCCGTCGTACACGAACAGGCCGTAGTTCGGCGAGGCGATCATGTCGAAGTTGAGGTAGAGCCTGATCTCCTTCCTGTCGAGCGCCGACAGGCTGTTGACGTAGTGCTCGGAGCCGAGGAGGCCGACCTCCTCCGCCGACCACCAGGCGAAGCGGACCTTGTTGCGGACCTTCTCCTTCGACTTGGCGAGCTCCAGGGCGGTCTGCAGGAGGCCGGCGGAGCCGGAGCCGTTGTCGTTGATGCCGGGGCCTGCGGTGACGGAGTCGAGGTGGGAGCCGAGCATCACGGTGTTGGCGGCGTTGCCGCCCCGGGTCTCCGCGATGACGTTGTTGGTGGTGCGCTTCTCCTGGAGCTGGCGGATCTCGAAGGAGAGGGAGACCGGGCCCTTGGCGAGGTCGGCGGTGAGCCGGGTGCCCTCGGCCAGGCTGATCCCGCCGGTGGGGAGCTTGCCGGAGGCGGGGTCGCCGAGGGTGCCGGAGAGGGCGCCGTCGACGTTGTTGTAGACGATCGCGCCGACGGCGCCGGCCGCTGCGGCGTTCTGCTGCTTGATCGCGAAGGAGCAGACGCCGCGCTTGATCAGCGCGATCTTCCCGGTGAAGGCGCCGGAGGCGAAGTCGCCCGGCTCGCAGCCGGTGGAGCCGTCGGCGTCGACCGGTACGGCCGCCAGTTCGGCGGTGATGCCGCCGACCGGGGTGGACTTCGTGTACGTCATCGCCCTGATGCCGAGCGCCCGGGGGTCGGGCGAGAGGACGGAGGCCTTCTCGGCGAGCGTCTGGGTGTAGACGAAGTCGAACTGCTGGTACCGGACGTCGTATCCGGCCTTCTTGAGCTGCGTGTACACATAGGCGGCCGAGGCGTCGTGGCCGAGGGTGCCGGCCGCGCGGTTTCCGGCGGCCGAGTCGGCTATCGCCTGGAACTTCTGCAGGTGCTTGTAGGCGTCCTGGGCGGTGGTTTCGCGGACCAGCTTCTTCGCCAGCCTGGCGGCGTCGCGGGCGGGCGCGGCCGCGGGGTCCTGACCCGCGGTGGCGGGGGAGGCGAGGACCAGCGGGGTGGCGAGGGCGGCGGCGGCGAGGATGGCCGCGGCTCGGCGCTGGGATGCGTTCACAGAAGTCCTTCCCGGTACGGACGGAGGTTGAGGGGAAGCTAGCGATTTCGAGGGCGTTCTGTGAACAGATCCGTCGCAATTCCTGCCAGGTCAGCGCAGGAAGGAAATATGGAATTATCAATTCCCCTCCTTCGGACCCTGTTTCGCGGCCTTCGGGGCGTTTTTCGGAGCAGGCCCCGGGCGGATGCCGGGCGGATTCCGAAGTTCACGCACCGATCATCACGCGCATGCGTGATGATCGCCCGGTGGGTTCACCCTTTCGCGAAGCGGTCGAGGGCCGCCAGGATCCGCTCCCGGGTCTCCTCGCCGCCCAGGTGCCCGGCGCGCTCGACGACGTGCAGCTCGGCGTCCGGCCAGGCGCGGGCCAGCTCCCAGGCGGTGGTGAGCGGCCCGCCCATGTCGAGCCGGCCGTGGGCCAGGACTCCGGGGATGCCGGCGAGCCGGTGCGCGTCGCGGATCAGCGCGCCCTCCTCCAGGAAGGCGCCGTGCGCGAAGTAGTGCGAGCAGATCCGGACGAAGCCGAGCCGGGCGTCGTCGACCCGGTCGGTGTACGGGGTCCCCATGCCCTCCGCCGAGAGGACCGCGTCCTCCCAGGCGCACCAGTCGGCCGCGGCCTTCTCCCGTACGGCCCGGTCGGGGTGGCCCATGAGGGCCGCGTACGCCCCCACGACGTCGGGGGCGTTCCCCGCCCCCGCCCGGAAGCGCTCGTGGGCCTCGGGGAAGAAGCGGCCCACGCCCTCGTACAGCCAGGCGGTCTCGGAGCGGCGGGTGGTCGTGACGGACGCGATCACGATCTCCGACACGCGCTCGGGGTGGGCCTCCGCGTACGCCAGGATCAGCGTGGAGCCCCAGGAGCAGCCGTACAGCAGCCACTTGTCGATCCCGAGGTGCTCGCGCAGCCGCTCCATGTCGGCCACCAGGTGCGCGGTGGTGTTCACGGACATGTCGGCGGCCGGGTCGCTCGCGTGCGGGGTGGAGCGCCCGCAGCCGCGTTGGTCGAAGAGGACGACCCGGTACGCCTCCGGGTCGAAGTACCGCCGGCTGCGCGGGGAGGAGCCGGAGCCGGGCCCGCCGTGCACGACGAGCGCGGGCTTGCCGTCCGGATTTCCGGACACCTCCCAGTGGACGAGGTTGCCGTCGCCCACGTCGAGCAGGCCTTGGTCATGGGGTGCGGTCTCGGGGTGCATCCGGCCGACGCTACCGGGCGCGGACACCGCGGGCCGGGGTGTTTCCCGCCGCCCTCACGGCTGCTCGTTCCCCCGCACCCGTACGGCCAGGTCCTCGCACCAGTCCAGGAGCGAGGGCCACTCCCCGTACCCCGAGTCGGGGTTGAGGTGCTCACCGGCCGGTACGTGGTCCAGGTCGAGGCCGAGCGGGATGCCGTAGTGCAGATCGGCGCCCTCGGGGCAGTAGGGGTCCCCGTCCCCGTACACGAGGCGCGCCTTGAGCCCCGCCTCCGTCAGGTCGAGGCCGTCGGCGAAGGCGGCGATCTCCGGGATCGAGGCGGTGACCCCCGGGGAGGGCGGGGCGACCAGGAGGACCCGGTCGGCGTCCGGCCGCCGGTCCCCGGCGCGCAGCCACAGCAGCACCGACAGGCTGTGCGCGAGGACCACGAACTCCCCCTCGGCCGGGCGCTGCCCGTGCTCCTCCAGGGCGTCGAGCCACTCGTCGAGGACGGGCGCGTCCGGCGAGGGCAGCTGGGGGTAGCGGACCTCGTGGCCGCGCTCGCGCAGCTTCCCGGTGAGCCAGTGCTGCCAGTGGGCGGGCGGGCGGCGGTTCTGGAAGCCGTGCAGGATCAGGTACGTGGTCATGGCGTGATCCTGCGACTCCGGAGGCCGCCGGTCCACCACCGTCCACGGAGCGGTCGGCCTTCTCCGGGGTCGCTCCGGCCGCTCCGGCCGGGGTCAGGCCCTCAGGGCGAGCAGTTCCCGTACGCCGGCCTTGAGGCGCTCGGCCGACAGCTCCTGCTCGACCGCCAGGTGGTGCATGACGTCGGGCGAGAAGGGAGCGAGCGCCAGGTGCGCGAGGAGCGCGCGGTCGCTCCCCGGCCTGAGCTGCCCGATGAGCAGGGCCATGTGCGTGTGCATCACCCGGTAGGCACCGCTGTGGTAGCGGGCGCGGGGCGCGGCGGAGTGCGCCGCGAGCAGCAGGGCGCGCTGCGCGGCGACCCGGTCGACGAGCGCGTCGAGGAACGCGTCGAGCCGCTCGGCGGCGGGGGCGCCGGGGCCCAGCGGCGGCGGGCCGCTCATGTACGCCTCCTGGAACACGCGCTCGCGCTCGTCGAGGAGCGCCCACAGCAGCTGGGAGACGTCGCCGAAGCGGCGGTAGACGGTGCCGACGCCGATGCCGCTGGCGTGGGCGACCTGGTTCATGGTGACGGCGTCGGGGCCTTCCTCGGCGACGATCCGGGCGGCCGCGTCGAGGATCCTGCGCCGGTTGCGGGCGGCGTCGGCGCGCTCGGGGGCGGGGGCGTCGACGGTGGGGAGCAGGTCGAGCACCGGTGCCGTCCTGTCCCGGGCCCGCGGGTTCTCCGTGCTCATCTGCCGACTCCTGTCCCTGTGCCCTGAGCTCCGTCTCCCCCTCGGTCGCTTTCGCGGCTTCCTGGGGCGAGCATACCTGCTCCCCTTGCGAACCGGATAGCAATCCGTTTAATCTCGGTCACGACAAAGCGGAAAACAATCCGCTTGGTCCGTCCATGTGGGTCCGTTCGTGTTCGGCTGAGGAGAGTCCGCCATGTCCGTCAAGGTCGCCGTCATCTACTACTCGGCCACGGGGTCCGTCCACCAGCTCGCCCAGGCCCTCGCGGAGGGCGCCGAGAAGGCCGGCGCCGAGGTCCGTCTGCGCCGGGTGCCCGAGCTCGCCCCCGACGCCGCCATCGACGCCAACCCGGCCTGGCGCGCCCACGTGGACGCCACCGGGGACGTGGAGGTCGCCACCCTGGAGGACCTGGAGTGGGCGGACGCGTACGCGCTCGGCTCCCCGACCCGCTTCGGCAACGTGTCCGCGCAGCTCAAGCAGTACGTCGACACGACGGGCGGCCTCTGGCAGCGGGGCGTCATGGCGGACAAGCCCGCGACCGCGTTCACCAGTGCCCACAACGTCCACGGCGGCAACGAGTCGACGCTGCTCGCGCTCTACAACACCTTCCACCACTGGGGCTCGGTCATCGTCTCGCCCGGCTTCACCGACCCGGCGGTGTACGCGGCCGGCGGCAACCCGTACGGCACCGCCCACCCGGGCGCCAACGGCACCCCGGGCGAGGAGGTCCTCGCGGCCGCCCGCTACCAGGGCGAGCGCCTGACCCGCATCGCCAAGCGCCTGAAGGGCCTGGCGGACGACTGACGGCCGGATGGGGGAGTACCCCCGGGGCATCGCCCCGGGGGTACTCCCCCATCCGCGTCTTCGGCTAGGCCAGCGAGAGGAAGAGCTTCTCCAGGCGGGCCCGCATCGCCTCGGGGTCCTCGCCGTTCCTGCGCCCGCCCTCGATGTCGGTCAGGCACTGCTGGAGACCGGTCGCGATGATCGCGAACCCGGCCCGGTCGAGGGCCCGGGAGGCGGCGGCCAACTGGGTGACGACCTCCTCGCAGTCACGTCCCTCCTCGATCATCCGGATCACCCCGGAGATCTGGCCCTGCGCCCGGCGCAGCCGGTTCAGGACGGACTTGAGCTCGGCGCCCGCGAGATCGAGTTCCACTGTCACTCCTCCACAGATACCCCAGGGGGTAATTTACTCCCCGGCACGGGGTCCCGTCGAAGTCCAAGGATGACACCTGTCAGGGCGTGCGGCGGCGGAGGAACATCCCCACTCCGTCGACGACGAGCCGCTCGCTCGGCTCCTCGGGACGGGCGGGCCCACGGGACGCACTGAGCTCAGTCCTGGGCCGGGCCCGTCTCGTCGATCGGGCGGATGACCACCGGGTGGTCCGGGGAGCCGGGCGGGACCGGGCAGCGGGCCACCTGGGCGGCGATCTCGGTGACGCGCTCCAGGGAGGCGCAGTCGAGGACCCAGTAGCCGGCGAGGACCTCCTTGGTCTCGGCGTACGGGCCGTCGGTGACGATCGGCTTCCCGTCGGCGTCCACCGTGACGAAGCGGGTCGTGGACGGGGCGGCGAGGCCCTGCGCGTCGATCAGCTCGCCGCTCGCGGACACCTCCTCGGTGATCGCGTTCATGTGGTCGAACATGGCCTTGAGCTGCGTCTTGTCCCAGGCGGGGCTCTGCGCGGAGCCGCGGCCCGTCATCGCCTCGTAGTCGGCCTGCGATCCCTGCACCATCACCAGGTACTTCATGACGTCCTCCTCGTTCACGGGGCCGGTCTGCCTCTCGCAGCACAGTCGGAGCCGGACGGCCGTTCTCGACACCGCGCGGACGGAAACCGGGAAGACGCCGGAAATCACCCGACCGCCCCAGCACCGAGCTCCTCGGCCCCGCCCCGGCACCGGCCGCCCCACCCCGCCCCGGCACCAACCGCCTCGGCCCACCCGCCAACCGGCCCCGAGCCCCTCGGCCCCGCCCCGGCACCGACCGCCTCGGCCCCGCCTGCTGCCCCACCCCACCCGCTACCCGCCCCCGAGCTCCCGTTCCAGCGGGGTCCGGAAGCGGGGTGTCACCCGGACGTCCCCCACCCACTCCGCGAGCCGTGCCGCCTCCGCCCCGATCGCCCGCTCCGCGTCCGCCCCCACGTCGGCGAGGAGCCGGTGCACGACGGTCCCGTCCGGCCGCTGCGCCCAGCCGCCGACGATCCGGCCGTTCCACCACACCGTCGGCCCGATGTTCCCGCTGCGGTCGTACAGCGCCGCCCGATGGGCCGGGTCCAGATACCAGTCGCGGCCCTGCCAGCCCATCGCCGTCGGATCGAGCGCGGGCAGCAGCGCCGCCCACGGCTCCGGCTCCGGCACGGCCCCGAGGTCGTCCGGCAGGACGAAACCCGTCCCCTCGTCCACCGTCACCGGCAGCGCCCCCACCGCCACGAGCGCCTTGCGCACGTCCGTGACCTTCCACCCCGTCCACCACGTCAGGTCCGCCTCGGTCGCCGGCCCGCACGCCCCGAGCCAGTGCCGCAGCAGCTCCGCCCGCGCCTCCGCCGGGTCCTGCTCGGGGTGGGCCTCGGCGACCGCCCACCGGAAGCGGCTCGACGTCCACGTCCCCTGCGGCCGGCCCCGTACGATCCGGCCCTCCATGCCGAGGACCCGCAGCACCCGGCTCGCCACGGACTGCGTCCCTTCCTGACGGGTGCCGGGCCCGTACACGTACGTCGACCTCAACCTCGGCACGGCCGTGCCCAGTTCGGCCCCGGTCGCCTCCCCCCGGGCGGCCAGCTCCGCGAGGACGAGCCGCTCGGTCTCCGCGAGCCACGCCTCGTCGAAGTCGCTGCCGGCCGTCAAGTGCTTGAGGAGCGTGGTGCGTTCACGGGCGGCCGCCGCCCGGGTCGTCGAGGCCTGGACGGCGGCGGCGAGGGAGGCCGGGAAGACGAAGAGGGTGTGCCGCATGCCGTGCATCCGGACCAGCGTCCCGTCCTCGTACAACGCCCGCTCCACCGCCCCCACCGGCTCGACGCCCCCGGCCAGCCGCGCCGCCACCGCGAGGAACACGCTCGCCGGATCCGTCCCGTGCAGCGCCACGAGCGCGTCCCCGACCTCCGCCGCCGACCCCGCCCGCGCACTCCCCGCCAGCCGGTGCCGCACCCCGATCCGCGCCCGCCGTTCCGCCGCGTCGATGAACCTGCTGTCTCCCATGGGCCCCATGATGAAGTCAGGAGCCCAGGAACTCCGTCACCGTCTTCACGAACTCGTCCTCCTTCTCGAAGAACATGACGTGACCGGCGTCGATCTCCGCGTACGTGCTGCGGGCGATCGCCGCGTGCAGCTCCCGGCTGTTCTCCACCGGCACGGTGATGTCCCGCGTCCCTCCGACGACCAGCGTCTCCGCCTCGATCCGGGGCAGCAGGTCGCGGATGTCGACCGTCAGGTCGAGCGCCACGTGCCGCAGGGTGCCCGGCGTGGGCGGCATGTTCGGGACGAGCGCCTCGACGCCCTCGCGGCCGATCGAGTTGAGGAAGCCGCGGCTGAAGCCGGTCATCGTCACGCTCCGTCCGAAGCCCGCCGGATCGAACTCGCCGAGCCGCTGCCACAGCGTGAACAGGTTCCGCAGGTACTCGTCGCCGTCGGTGTACGCCCACCCCGCCACCAGCACCAGTCGCTCCACCAGCTCCGGGCGGAGCGCGGCGACGGCCGCCGCCACCGGGGCCCCCATCGAGAACCCGAGGAGGTCCACCGGACCGGTGCCCGCGTCCTCGATCACCGCGGCGACCTGCGCGGCGAGCGCCTCGACGGTCAGCGGCCCGCCGTCGTCGACGGTCCGGTCGGCACCGGACAGATCCAGCGTGACGACCCGGCGGTCGCCGGTGAAACGGGGCGCGGTCTGCCCCCAGTTGATGACGGCGCCGCCGGAGCCGGTGCCGTGGACGAGAAGGAGGGCGGGGCCGTCGCCCGAGCCCTCGACGTCGTAGTGGACGCGGGCGGTGCCGACGGTGACGGTGGCCATGACGGGTGCTCCTCACAAGGTGCCTGGTGGCTGACACCGAGGACTCTTCCGCCCGCCGGAAGCACCCGGGAGAGCCCTCCTGACCCTGGGACCGCCGATCCCTGGATACGGCGCCCCGCGCCCGGCACCATGATCGGCATGACGATCGACCGCCGAGAACTCGCCGACTTCCTGCGCCGTTCCCGCGAGCGGGTACGCCCGCAGGACGCGGGCCTCCCGGCCGGGCCCCGGCGCCGCACCCCCGGACTGCGCCGCGAGGAGGTCGCCCAGCTCGCCGGCATGTCGGCCGACTACTACATCCGCCTGGAGCAGGCCCGCGGCCCGCAGCCCTCGCCGCAGATGCTCGCCGCGCTCGCCCGCGCACTGCGCCTCGACACCGACGGGCGCGACCACCTCCACCTCCTCGCCGGCCACCGCCCGCCGGCCGGCGCCACGGCCGGCGACCACGTCGCCCCGGGCCTCCTCCACCTCCTGGACCAGCTGGAGACGACCCCCGCGCAGGTCCTGAGCGACCTCGGGGACGTCCTCGCCCAGAACGCGATGGCCCGGTCCCTGCTCGGCGGGGTGTGCACGGTGTCGGAGCACGGGCGGAACGTGGTCTGGCGCTGGTTCGCCGACCCGGCGGTCCGGACGCCGTACCCGGCCGAGGAGCACGCGTACTACAGCCGCCTCCACGTCGCCGACCTGCGCGCGGCCGTCGGCCGCCGCTCCGGCGACCCGGCCGCCACGCGCCTCGTGGAGCGACTGCGCGGGGCGAGCGAGGAGTTCGCCGAGCTCTGGGACCGCCACGAGGTGGCGGTCCGCCGGCACACCCGGATGCGGGTCGCCCACCCGGTGATCGGCACGGTCGACCTGGACTGCCAGGTGCTGCTCGCCCCGGAGGGCGAACAGCGCCTCGTCCTCCACACCCCGCCGCCGGGCACGGACACGGGGGAGCGCCTGGCCCTGCTGCGGGTGGTGGGCACGGAACAGTTCGCCCCGTAGCTCAGCCGGCGGCCCGCTCGTCCAACGGCCGCCGCCGCAGCGCCGGATCGGTGAGGAAGGGCGGCTTCCAGGCACCGTCCGGCTGATAGAGGTTGGTCCCCGGGGGCACGATCGCGTCGATCCGGTCGAGGACCTCGTCGGTCAGGACGACCGGCGCGCCCTTCAGCAGCCCCTCCAGCTGCTCCATCGTCCGGGGCCCGATGATCACGGACGTCACGGCCGGATGGGCGGCGACGAACGCGATCGCCAGCTCGGGCAGGGAGCACCCGATGGACTCGGCGACCTCGACGAGGGCCTCGACGGCGTCGAGCTTGGCGGCGTTGACCGGCAGCGAGGGGTCGAACCGGTGCGGGGTGAGCGCGGCCCGCCCCCTGGTGAGGTCGACGGGCGCGCCCTTCCGGTACTTGCCGGTGAGGAACCCGGACGCGAGCGGGCTCCAGGTCAGCACCCCCATCCCGTACTTCTGGGCGGTGGGCAGCACGTTCGCCTCCACGCCGCGCGCGAGCAGCGAGTACGGCGGCTGCTCGGAGCGGAACCGGCGCAGCCCGCGCCGCTCGGCGACGGCGTGCGCCTCGACGATCTCCTCGGCCGGGAAGGTGGAGCAGCCGAAGGCCCGGATCTTCCCCTGGGTGACCAGGTCACCGAGCACGTCGAGGGTCTCCTCGACATCGGTCCGGTGATCGGGCCGGTGCACCTGGTAGAGGTCGATCCACTCCGTACCGAGCCGCTTGAGGCTGTTCTCGACGGCGAGGGTGATCCAACGCCGTGAGGAGCCGCCCTTGTTGGGCCCCTCGCCGCCCATCGGGAAGTAGACCTTGGTGGCGAGGACGGTCGCCTCCCGGCGCCGCGGGTCGCGCAGCGCCTTGCCGACGATCTCCTCGGACTCGCCGGCCGAGTACATGTCGGCCGTGTCCACGAAGTTGATGCCCTGGTCGAGGGCGGCATGGATGATCCGTACGGACTCCTGGTGGTCCGGATTGCCGACGGCTCCGAACATCATGGTGCCGAGGCAGTAGGTGCTGACGTCGATCCCGGTCCCGCCGAGTACCCGATAGCGCATGCGCGCACTCTAGGGACTGGAGTGCACTCCAAGGCAAGGGGTGACCGGAGGAGGCCGGGGACGCAGAAGCTGATCGGCGACGGCGTCCGGGGACACAGAAGCTGATCGGCGACGGTGACTAGGGATGCAGGAGCTGATCGGCGACGGCGGTCCGGGCGTAGAGGACGGAGCGGCCGCTGCGGTGGGCGGTGACGAGGCCGGCGTTGCGGAGGGCGATGAGGTGCTGGGAGACGCCGGCGGCGGACATGCCGCAGTGGGCGGCGAGTTGGGTGGTGGAGGCGGGGGTGTCGAGCTCGGTGAGGAGCAGGGTGCGGGAGCGGCCGAGGACGGCGGCGACGGCGTCCGTGGCACCGGTGGTACGGGGCTCCCAGACGCTCCCGAAACCCCGCGCCGGGTAGGCGAGTTGGGGCGGATCGGGGTGGACGGAGCGGGTGAGGACGCGGGGCCAGGCGAAGACGGAGGGGATGAGCAGCAGCCCGGAGCCGGCCTGGTCGCGGGTGAGCGAGCAGTGCCGCCGTACGAGCCGGAGGGTGCCGTCGTCCCACCGCACGGTCTCGTGGAGCTCGCTCAGCACCCGCGCCGAACCGTGCTCGGCGACCTGCCGCGCCCGGTGGAAGACATCGGCCTCCAGGACCTTCTGGATGCGGGCCCAGTAGGGGGCGAGGGCGATTTCCCAGTACGTCTCGATCTCGTCGGCGACCTTGGGGAGGACGGCCTCGGGGTCTTCGCGCAGCAGCCGGAGTCGGGACCGGTCGACGCCCTTCCGCTCCAGGGTGTCGAGGTCGTCCCGCACGTCCGCGGCGGGGGCGCGGCGAATGGCGTCGAGCTCGACGTCGAGGGTGGGGAAGGGCCCGGCGGGGGTGGGGTTGAGGAAGTCGGCGAGGTAGCCGTCCCCGGGGATCAGCGCGGCGAGCCAGCTGCGGTCGAGACCGGCGCGGACGAGCCGGGGCCGCACCTGGGCGGCCCAGCGTCCGTGCGGGGCGGAGTCGGGTTGATGGGCGGCGATGCGGTAGCTGGTGACGACCTCCCACATGGGGGAGACGGCGAAACGGGTCTGGGCGAGGTCGGCGGTGGAGAAACTGAGCCCGGCTTCCATGGGGTCCACGTCCTGGGGGTGGCGAATGGATTCGGCCTGAGCTTAATGATTGGAGGGCGAGAGGGCCCGGGAAGCACGCTCCTCCCATGCCTGAAACGCCCCGCGTCACCTCAGCCCCTTCCCCCACCTCAGCCCCCACCCCTCCCACCACCCCCTTCAAGGGCCTCCCGTCCGAGGTCTGGACGATCTTCGCGGGAACGATCGTCAACCGCCTCGGCTACCTCGTCACGCCGTTCCTGGTCTTCTTCCTCGCCTCGCGGGGAGTGACCGGCGGGGACACCTCGTACGTGCTCGGCGCCCTCGGAGCGGGCAACCTGATCGGCCCCGCCGTGGGCGGCATCCTCGCCGACCGCATCGGCCGCCGCCCCACGATGCTGATCGGCCTGATCGGCGCGGCGGCGGCGCAGGGAGCGCTCTTCCTGGCGCCGGGGGTGTGGACGATGGCGGGGTCGGCGCTGCTGATCAGCGCGGCCGGCAGCACGGTCTCCCCGGCGGCGTACGCCCTGCTGGCCGACGCCGTCGACAGCGAACGGCGGCAGCGCGCGTACGCACTCTTCGGCTGGGGCGTGAACATCGGCACCGCCGTGGCGGGCGTCCTCGGCGGCTACCTGGCGGCCCAGGGCTACTGGCTGCTGTTCGCGGTCGACGCGGGCTCGATGCTCCTGTACGCGGCGGTGGTGGCGATCCGCCTGCCGGAACCGAAGCGCTCGACCCCGCAGGAACGGACGAAGGACGGCATCGGCTACGGAGTGGTCCTCAAGGACCGCCTGGCCCTGCTCCTCCTCCCCCTCTTCGGCGTCCAGCTCTTCGTGTACTCGCTGACCGAGGTCGCGCTCCCGCTCGCCGTCCGCGACAGCGGCCTCTCACCGGCGGTGTACGGGGCGATGGCGGCCGTCAACGCGATCCTGGTCGTCGCGCTGCAGCCCTTCGCGTCCGCCTGGCTGGCGCGGTTCCCGCAGCTGGCGGTGCAGAGCGCGGGCAGCGCGCTGATCGCGGTGGGCGTCGCGCTGACCGGCCTGGCCGACGGCCTCGCCGGCTACACGCTGTCCGTCGTCGTCTGGTCGCTCGGCGAGGTCGTCGTCGCGGGCATCGCGGCAGGCGTCTTCGCCAACCTGGCCCCGGCGCATGCCCGCGGGCGCTACCAGGGCGCGTACAGCTGGACGTGGGGAGTGGCCCGCTTCGGGGCCCTCACCCTGGGAGTGACGGCCTACACGACCCTGGGCCCGGCGGCGCTGTGGTGGACGGCGCTGGCGGCGGGAACGGCCACGGCGGCGACCACCCTGGTACTGCGGGCCCGGGTGGAAGCCCGTACGGCGCCCCACGCCCTGGCGGCATGACCTACCGCCCGCCGGCGCGGACGTGGGCCACGAGCGCGTTCGCGTGCCCGTGGCCCAGCCCGTGCTCGGCCTTCAGCCAGGAGACGAGCTCCATGTGCTTGGTGAGCGGCGAGTCCCGGATGATCTCGAACCACTCGGAGACGGGCCGCCCGTACTTCTTCTCGATGGAGGGGAAGTAGCCGGCGGGGCCCTTGACGGCGTTCTCGGACACGGTGTTCTCCCCGGTTTGCGGACGACTGTGGAAGAAGACCGCTCCCGACTCGAAAACTAATCGCGTCGGATGTGCTCGGGATCGATGTGCCGCCGCACCATGGGCACGGAGGCGAGGGCGGCGGTGAGCACGACCCCCAGGGCACAGGCGAACAACAGGGGCAACCCGTCCCAGTCCCAGTGCACGTCCCCTCCTCCGGTGATCAGGTAACTGGACTCGGCGAGCCACCCGGTGACGATGGCGGCCCCCAGCCCCACCACCAACGGCAACACCACCTGCACCACCTGCACCACCCGCAGGGTCCCCGCCCGAGCCCCCAACATGACCAGCGCGGTGACCTGCCCCCGCCGCTCCATGGCCCGATCGGCCACGGACACGACGAACGCGGCCACCCCGATCACCAGCCCGAGCACCATCCCGACGACCAGGAGACTCCGGATGACGGTCAACTGGGCGAGCGAGTCGATGACGATCCCGACGGGCTCGACGGAAGCGGTGGGGGCGATGGCTCCGATGCCGTCGAGGACGGAGCGGATGGTGGTGGGATCGGAGGCACTGACGAGCACGAAGCTGGCGTCTGCGAGCTGGGTGCCTGGGGGGAGGAGGGAGGGGGGGATGAGCAGGCTTGGTCCGCCGAACTCCGAGGGGTCGTAGGCCTGAAGGGCCACAGTTTCCCGGGGGACAGACACATTCAGCTTTTGTCCATTGCTGAGCAGAAACGGGAAGTTGCGACCGAGCTGGGCGTTCTTATCGGACAAGATGGTGGGGTCCTGAATCCGGAGGACCTTGTCGTCGATGCATCCGTGCGTAGTTTTGGCAAAGGCAGCCAATTGAGCGCACGTGGCAACGACGCCTTGGATGGTGGGGAGGTCCTCTTCCAGCGTCGCCACCCATGAACTGGCCACCAGGCCATGGGCCTCTACTCCACTCAACGCGGTCATCTCTGATCGCTGTCGCGCACTCAACTCTGCTGCCGGAAAGCTGTACTCCTGGACCGGAGCCGTCCGTCGACTGACCTGATCCAACTCGATGAGCACCCCCTGAGTGAGCGAGGCGCCGAACACCAGCAGTACGAGCCCGGTGACCACCCGCAGGGCGCTCCCCGGATCGACCTCCGTGCGCCGCATGGCCAGCGACAGCGGCAGCGATTGCGACATGCCCGCCAGGCGACGCGAGAGCCACGCCGTGATCGGTGCCAGACCGAACACAAGCCCTGCCCCGGTCATCAGCACAGCACCGGGAACCAGCACGGCGCCGGCCGATCCCCCTGACGGATTCCGCCCCATCGCGCTGAGCAGGCAGTATCCGCTGATGATTCCGAGCCCGGGGATCAGCAGCAGCGTCCCGTACTTCTTCGGAGGCTTACGCTCGCCGGTTCGGCGCACGCTGATCGGCGACTGGGCCGCTCGCCGTGCGCTGAACTGCCCCACGACCCAGGCGAGGGCAGGGCACCCCAGCAGACACGCGGCGATGGTCGTGCCGTCCGGCCGCCCATCGGCCGGGTACCAGCGCAAGCCGGGCAGCCCGACCCACGCCATGACCTCATTGATGCCGAGATAGCCGATGAGCCCGATCACAGCCCCGACGAAGGCGGCCATCACACTCTCTCCGGCATTGACCCGCAGGGTGTCCCGCACGCTGAGGCCGACGAGCCGGAGTGCGGCGAGCCGACGCGCACGTGACTCCCCGGAGAGCCGGGCGCAGACGGAGAGGAAGATGACGAGCGGGAGCAACACGATGCAGCCGAGCGTGAACCGCAGGATGTCCAGGGTGGAGGGATCGATGACCTCATGCCGCGGGTACGAGTCGCCGAAGTGGCCGAGTGCCGCCGCCCCGCTCAGTTCATCGGCATCGGTGCCGATGTAGGCGTACAACTCGTCCGGCCCGCCCAATCCCTCCGGGGAAATAGTGCCGATCACGCGACCGGGCACAAGGCCTGCGGCACGGGGATTGGCTGCCAGGATCTCGCCCAGCTTCGGCGAAACGATCGCTTCGCCCGCACGGGGGAGTGCCTTGATGCCCGGAGGAACCGGCAACGGGCCGGTCCCTTTGTGACCGATGAAGATCCGCCGCAGTGGCTGCGATCCGTAGGGGTCCAGGAACTCCTGGTAGACGGCATTCTTGTTCGCGCCCGAGGAAACGGCGCGGTTCGTCACCCGGGCATCGTTGGCGGCGATGATCGTCGGAATGGTGAGTGCGGCGGCCAGACAGGCGACCCCGAGTGCGGAGCCGAGTGCCATCAGGAGGAAGCGGGCCCGAGCCCTGCGCCCGCTTCCCCACAACAGACGCATGCCGAGGACGAACGCGTTCACACGGCCACCCGCTGGGCCAGCACACCGTCCGACATCGTGTACTGGGTGTCGGCCTTCGCGGCGACGTCGGCGTCGTGCGTGACGATGACGACGGCGGTCTTCTGCCTTCTCGCCAGCTGAAGGAATTCATCGAGCACGGCAGCTGCGTTGGCGCTGTCGAGGGCTCCTGTGGGCTCGTCCGCGAACACCACGTCCGGTCGGTGGACCAGAGCCCGCGCCACCGCAACGCGCTGACTCTGACCACCCGACAGCTTCGAGGTCCTGCGCCGCAGCAGATCGCCCAATCCGAGCCGCCCCAGTACTTGGCCGGCCATGGCGTGGGCGTGGGTCTTGCTGATTCCGGCGAGCCGGAGGGGGAGCGCCGCGTTCTCCTCGACGGTCAGCTCCGGCAGCAGTTCCCCGTACTGGAAGACGAAGCCCAGGCGCGTACGGCGCAGCGCGCTGAGCTCAGCGTCGGGGAGGGAGGAGAGCTGTTCTCCATCGAAGGTCACCGTGCCCTTGGAAGGCGGAAGAACCCCGGCGAGGCAGTACAGCAGGGACGACTTCCCCGACCCGCTGCTGCCCATGATGGCGGCCACCTCGCCGCGCTTGAGCGTGAAATCGGCACCGGTAACCGCCTGCTGGGTGCCGTAGAAGAGATCCACGCCTTCGGCGCGGAGGATGACGTCCATCGTGGTGCGCACTCCTTGGGGAGCGGGAGCCGCCGTGAGCGGCCCCCGCGAAGGTGGACTGCCCTACTTGCGCTTGAAGGACTTCGTCGGAGAGCAGTTGTCAGGGTGCAGGGAGCCGCGGTTCTGGCACACGCGTACCTGCGCCGTGTTCGTGTACCGGCTGGCGCCGTCGTTGACGAGCTTGTCGATCCAGACGTCTTTCTTCTGCACGCCGTCGAAGCGGTTCCACCCGTAGCCGTGCACCTTTACCTGCAGATACACGTTGTGGTTGTCATCCAGGCCGGCGTCACGCAGCGTGCCCTTGATGTGGAACGCGCCCTGATGTACCTCAGCGGGCTCCCACTTGTACTTTCCGCCCACGAAACGTGCTCCGGTCGTCTTGAAGAGCCCTGCGCCGTGCCACGAATCGGCCGCCGCAACCCCCACTCCTCCGACGAACAACCCCACGGCCCCCGCCACTGCAGCCAACTTCCTCATGGATGTCCCCTGTTTGATCGTGCCGACTGGTCATCGACTGGTCGTCACAGAAAGTATCTGCATCACTACAGACAGGGTGGAGCAGGAACGTCCCTTCCTCCGATCACCCCCCGATCCGGTGAACGACCCCTGCTGCGAGGCCCGTTCAGCCCTCCGGGGGTGGGCGGGTCGCGTGGGTGTCGGCGGACGGCCCGCCTCCGTAGGAGTGATCACCGGTGCGCCTGCGTGAAGGCCCCCCACCGCCGCCCGCAGGATGCGCCCATGCGTCCTTCCCCTTCCTTGCTGCGCCGCGCCCTCGTCCCGTTCGTCGCCGCCGTCGCCCTCCTGGGTGCCGCCGGCTCGTCCGTGGTCGGGGCGGTCGAGGCGTGTGGGTCCGTCATCACGTCTCCCCTCGCCCCTCCCGTCTCCGCCGACGACCCCTGCCCCAGCGCCGACCCGGTCGTGTGCCGGATCCGCGTCCTGCCGATGGACGAGAAGGTCGAGGCCCAGCGGACCCGGATGCGCTACCACGGGCTCCTGGAGGACATGCACCGCACCGAGGCCGACATGCGGGCGGCGGGCTTCACGGACGAGGAGATCGCGCGGGAGCTCGTCGACATGCGGAACCAGGCCAAGGAGATCACCCGCGCCGGCATGACCCCCGAGGAGGTCCGCATCCTGGAGGAGCGGAACATCGCCAAGTACGGCAACCCCCTCGGCCCCACCGCGGACCAGCTGTACGCCAAGTACGGCTCCTGGCAGCAGGTCATCGACGCGTCGATGCGGACGAGCTACGCCGTCGACCGCGAGCTGAGCCTCGAGTACCGCCCCTGCCCCGTCTGAGCCCCCCGTCCGAGTCCCCGAGAGGCCTGCCTGCAGCGGAACGGTCGGGACACGTCGAAGGGCCCCACCGCGAACGGTGGGGCCCTTCGACAACGTGCCCGGTGAGGCACTGGCGGAGGATACGAGATTCGAACTCGTGAGGGGTTGCCCCCAACACGCTTTCCAAGCGTGCGCCCTAGGCCTCTAGGCGAATCCTCCGGGGAGAACATTACATGACCGGGAGGGGTGCTCGCGCACGTGATCTCGGCGTGGGGGTGGGGGAGGGGTGCAGGTCGGGGAGGGGGGACGGGCACGGGTTCGGATCGGGTACGCTGGGCGGAGCCCCTCACGCGGTGCTATCTGACTGAACTCCCCCAGGGCCGGAAGGCAGCAAGGGTAGGTCGGCTCTGGCAGGTGCGTGGGGGGCGCTTGCGTTTCCGGGCCCCGGCTCGGGTCTTCAGGCCCCGACCCCCGTGCTCGCGCCGCGCCCCGGACCGCGTCTCGTCCGCCCCCGCCCCCGCCCCCCTTCCCGTTTTCCCGGGTTGTCGGTGGGCGCCTATAACCTCGTATACGTGTCGTCTCTCGCGCTGTACCGCCGCTATCGCCCCGAGTCCTTCGCCGAGGTCATCGGGCAGGAGCATGTCACCGACCCGTTGCAGCAGGCCCTGCGGAACAACCGGGTCAATCACGCGTACCTGTTCAGCGGGCCCCGCGGGTGCGGCAAGACGACCAGTGCGCGCATCCTCGCCCGGTGTCTGAACTGTGAGCAGGGGCCCACGCCCACGCCGTGCGGGGAGTGCCAGAGCTGTCGGGACCTCGCGCGGAACGGGCCCGGGTCCATCGACGTCATCGAGATCGACGCCGCTTCCCACGGTGGTGTGGACGACGCCCGTGACCTGCGGGAGAAGGCCTTCTTCGGGCCCGCCTCCAGCCGGTACAAGATCTACATCATCGACGAGGCCCACATGGTCACCTCGGCGGGCTTCAACGCCCTCCTGAAGGTGGTCGAGGAGCCGCCGGAGCACCTCAAGTTCATCTTCGCGACCACCGAGCCCGAGAAGGTCATCGGGACCATCCGGTCCCGGACCCACCACTACCCCTTCCGGCTCGTGCCGCCCGGCACGCTGCGGGACTACCTCGGCGAGGTCTGCGGACGCGAGGGCATTCCCGTCGAGGACGGGGTGCTGCCGCTGGTCGTCCGCGCCGGCGCCGGGTCCGTGCGTGACTCGATGTCCGTGATGGACCAGCTGCTCGCCGGCGCCGCCGCCGACGGTGTGACGTATGCCATGGCGACCTCTCTCCTCGGATACACGGACGGGTCGCTGCTCGACTCCGTCGTCGACGCCTTCGCGGCCGGAGACGGCGCCGCCGCCTTCGAGGTCGTCGACCGGGTCGTCGAGGGCGGGAACGACCCCCGCCGGTTCGTCGCCGATCTGCTGGAGCGGCTGCGGGACCTCGTGATCCTCGCCGCCGTGCCCGACGCCGCCGAGAAGGGGCTCATCGACGCCCCCGCCGACGTCATCGAGCGGATGCAGGCGCAGGCCTCGGTGTTCGGGGCCGCCGAGCTGAGCCGGGCCGCCGACCTCGTCAACGCCGGGCTCACCGAGATGCGGGGGGCCACCTCGCCCCGGCTGCAGCTGGAGCTGATCTGCGCGCGCGTGCTGCTGCCCGCCGCCTTCGACGACGAGCGCTCCCTCCAGGCGCGGCTCGACCGGCTGGAGCGCGGTGCGGCCGCCGCGCCCGCACCCGTCTTCACGCCCGGCCCCCCGGCGCCCGCCATGGCGTACGTGCCCGGCCCCGAGGCCCACACCCCGATGGCCCCGCCCCCGCCGGCCCCCGCCCCCGCGCCCGTCCAGCAGCCGGCGCCCGCGGCCGTGCAGGCTCCCGTGCGGGAGCAGCCCGCCGCTGCCCGGCCCGGGGCCTGGCCGGGTGCCGCCACCCCCGGCGGCGGCGCGCCCGGCGCCTGGCCCGGCGCGTCCGCGGCGCCCTCCGTCCCGGCCCCCGCGCCCGCACAGGCGCAGCCCGCCCCGCAGGCCCCGGCCGCCACGGGCGGCGGTGACGGGGACACGGCCCAGGTGCGGAACCTGTGGCCGCAGATCCTCGACGCCGTCAAGAACCGGCGCCGCTTCACCTGGATCCTGCTCAGCCAGAACGCCCAGGTGGCGGGGTTCGACGGGACGACGCTCCAGCTCGGCTTCCTCAACGCCGGCGCCCGGGACAACTTCGCCAGCAGCGGCAGCGAGGACGTCCTCAAGCAGGCCCTCGCCGAGCAGTTCAACGTGAACTGGAAGATCGAGGCGATCATCGACCCCTCGGGCGGCTCCGCGCCCCCGCCCGCCGCCACCGGCTTCGGCGGCTCGGGCGGGACCGGAGGCTTCGGCGGCGGCGGAAGCGGTGCCGGTGGCTTCGGCGGCGGTCGGCCGCCCGCGCCCGCTGCTGCTCCCGCCCCCGCGTTCTCGCAGGCCCCGTCGCCCGCCCCCGTACAGGCGCAGCCCGCTCCGGCGCCTTCGTTCCCGCAGGCCCCGCCGCCCGCTCCCGAGCCCGCGTACGCCCCGCCGGCGCCGCAGCCCGTGGCGCCCGAGGACGACGTCCCGGAGGAGGACGACCCGGACCTCGTCGACTCCGCTCTCTCCGGGCACGACCTGATCGTGCGCGAGCTCGGAGCCACGGTTGTGGAGGAATACACGAACGAGTAGGGCCGTCTCGCCCGGTGGCCCGCACAAGGGGCATCCCGTCCCGCGGGCTACCCTGGCAGGCGTGAAGGTCCTCGTCATCGGCGGCGGCGCCCGCGAACACGCCCTGTGCCGCTCTCTCTCCCTCGATCCCGACGTCACCGCTCTGCACTGCGCGCCCGGCAACGCCGGAATCGCGGAGGTCGCGGAGCTGCACGCCGTCGACCAGCTGGACGGCGCGGCCGTCGCCGCGCTCGCCACCGAGCTGGGCGCCGAACTGGTCGTCGTCGGCCCGGAGGCCCCGCTCGTCGCCGGCGTCGCCGACGCCGTCCGCGCGGCCGGCATCCCCGTCTTCGGACCCTCCCGGGAAGCGGCGCTGCTGGAGGGCTCCAAGGCCTTCGCCAAGGACGTCATGGCCGGCGCCGGGGTCCCCACCGCCCGCAGCTACGTCTGCACCACCCCGGAGGAGATCGACGAGGCCCTCGACGCCTTCGGCGCTCCGTACGTGGTCAAGGACGACGGCCTCGCGGCCGGCAAGGGCGTCGTCGTCACCGAGGACGTCGAGAAGGCGCGGGCGCACGCGCTCGCCTGCGACCGGGTGGTCATCGAGGAGTACCTGGACGGCCCCGAGGTCTCCCTCTTCGCCATCACCGACGGCACCACCGTCCTCCCGCTCCAGCCCGCGCAGGACTTCAAGCGCGCGCTCGACGGCGACGAGGGCCCGAACACCGGCGGCATGGGCGCCTACTCGCCGCTGCCCTGGGCCGACCCGAAGCTGGTCGGGGAGGTCCTGGAGACCGTCCTGCAGCCGACGGTCGACGAGCTGCGCCGCCGTGGCACGCCGTTCTCCGGTCTGCTCTACGCGGGTCTGGCGATCACCAGCCGCGGCGTCCGGGTCATCGAGTTCAACGCGCGCTTCGGCGACCCCGAGACCCAGGTCGTCCTGGCCCGCCTGAAGACCCCGCTCGCGGGCGTCCTGCTGAACTCCGCGAACGGCACCCTGGACGACCAGGCCCCGCTGAGCTGGAGCGACGACGCCGCCGTCACCGTGGTCATCGCCTCCCACAACTACCCGGACACCCCGCGCACGGGCGACCCGATCGAGGGCCTGGACGAGGTCGCGGAGAAGGACGCCCCGCACGCGTACGTGCTGCACGCCGGCACGAAGCGGGGCGAGGACGGCGCGGTCCTGAGCGCCGGCGGACGCGTCCTGTCGGTCACCGCCACCGGTTCGGACCTGGCGCAGGCCCGCGAGCGGGCGTACGCGGCGGTCGGCCGTATCCGCCTTGACGGTTCGCAGCACCGTACGGACATCGCGCGGAAGGCCGCCGAGGCCTGATCCCGCTTGATTCCGGCTGATTTCGTCTGATTCCCCTTGTGGCCGTGTGGTGCGGAACCCGTGAACCACACGGCCACAAGTGCGCCATCACCTTTGCCCAAAGCCATTCCATCGAGTGACGGCTCGGCCATACGGATGACGCCCGCCACAGCCCCAACTAGGGTGCGGCGAAGGCATTCCGGCACTTGGCCCACCGGCATTGCGATGTCAGTGGCGGGTGCCACAGTGGGGGAGTGAGCAACACCGCCACGGGCAGTCCCGACGAGGACAGGAGGGGGTGATGAACGGCGTGTCCGGTACCGGTTCCGTTGTCGGTGAGGAGTGGGGCGCGCGCGCCGCGCGCTCCCGGGCCCTCGCCGTCCTCCGCGTCCGGGGCAGGGCGCTGGGCCTCGCGGTGCTCCCCGCCGCCGTGGCCGTCGTCCTGTACGCGGGCGGGGTCACCGGCCACTTCACCGGGACGGGCTGGGACACGGCCCGCTGGGTCGTGACCGTCCTCGCCGTCGTCGTGCTCCTCGCCGCGGCGGCCGTCGCCCTCGTCGTCACCCGGGCCCGTCCGGCCGCCACGCCGACGGTGGAGCTCGCCGAGTCCGCCGCCCCCGATCTCTACCGGCTCGTCCGCGATCTGGCCGACCGGCTCGGCGTCCCGCCGCCCGCCGCGATAGCCCTCACCCCGGACTGCGACAGCTGGCTGGAGGACCGCACCCACCGGGCCCACCGCCTCCACCGGACCTCCGGCGGGGACGGCGCCCCGATCCTGGTCATAGGCTCGCCCTTCCTGTGGTGGATGCGCGTCGGCGAGCTGCGGGCGGTCCTCGCCCCCGTCGTCGCCGGTACGGGACCGGCCGCCCAGCCCGACATAGCCGCCGCCCGCCGCTTCGTCCGCGGCCTGGACGCCGCCGTCGCCGTGCCCCGGGATCCCGGCCTCGGCCCGCTCCGCCGCCTCGGCGCCCACGGAGTCGGTCAGGTCGCCCGCGTACTGCTGCGCGCCTGCCGCGGGCACGCCGCCGAGATGGAGCGCGGAGTCGCCGCCGCCGGCTCGGAGCGCGCCCAGGCCGTGGACTACGGCGTACGGATCGTCGCCCAGGAGCAGGTCGGCCTGGCCTACGCGGGCTGGGACCGGCTGCTCACCCGAGTCGCGCTGCCCGCCTGGCGCATGGGCCGCTGGCCCGCCAAGCTCGACGCGGGCGTGGTCTCCGCCCTCACCGAACTCTCCCGCCGGGACCGGCTCGCGGACGGCTTCTCCTCCCGGCTCGGCGAGCGCCCCGCCTGCGACCTCCTGGAGGAGCCCGGCGCCGTCGACGAGGCCACCTCGCTGCTCGCCGCCCGCCTCTTCCACGGCGGCCCGGCCGAGCCCGGCCCCGACTGGGCGCCGGTGGAGTGGAGCCAGTATCCGGAGGAGGTCGTCGACCGGAAGTGGCGCACCGACGCGGCCCGCCTGCACCAGGTCCTCGACGGCCTCGGCGTGGCGTCCCCCGCCGGCGGACCGGCCTCCGGCACGACCGGCCCGACCCTGACCCGCGTGATGGCCCACCTGACGGCCCCCCGCCCCGAGCACGAGCCCCGGCACGAGCGCGCCACCGGTGTCGAGGAGCCCCGGTACGAGCGCGATACGGGCGCCGAGGAATCTCGGTACGAGCCCGACACCGGTGTCGGCGAGCACGGGCGCGACGCCGGCCTGCGTGAGCCGAAGCCGGAGCCCTTCGCCGACACGGCAGAGGGGGCCGCGGCCGAAGGGGCCGCGACCCGGGGCGGCAGGGGTGCCGGAGCCGGCGCCGACGAGCCCGGGTCCGCCGCCACCTCCGCCGCCGCCCCCGAGCACGTTTCCGACCCCGACCCCGACCCCGACTCGGACTCCGACCTCGGCCTTCTCCCCGCCGGTCCGGAAGAGGACGACGACGAGCCGGTCAACCCCGCCGCCGAGGCGCTCGCCGGGGCGCTCAGCGCGCTTCTCGCGCGGGAGGAGGCGGCCCGGGAGGCCCGGGTCGCCGCGGCGGCCGAGTCCGCCCGCGCCACCGACAAGGGCGGCCGTGCCGCCGCCCCCGACGCCGTCAGCGGCCCCGACGGGCCCCTGCCGCTGTTCCCGCTCCAGCCGCCCCGCACCGGCCGAGACCTGCTCGCCGACCACGTGACCGCGATGGTCTGCTGCGCGGCCGTGGACACCGCCGAGGCCGCTCCCGGCCTCGACTGGCTCGACGGGCCCGCCCTGCTCGTCGGCGGCGAGCGCGCGGCGGATCTCGGGCCCCGGGTCCTCGCGCTCGTCGAGGACGGCGACCCGGAGCCGCTGCGGGCCTGGCTCGCCCGCACCGGGGTGCGCCCGGAGAAGCCCGTACGCCTGGTCTGAGACCCCGGGAAAGGGGCGCCGGCCGGAGCCTCGGCTTCCACTCTCGTCAATTCACGACGAACGGTGACGGAGTGCGTGCGTTATGTGATGTGCTGGAGACCGTCACTGACAGAGGCACGGACCACCGGCACACCTCACAGGCGCTGAGCGGACACCGAACAGGAACCGACAGGCGCCGGCAGGTACCAGCGGGCACCGGACAGGCACTGAGCAGAGACCGCACACACCGAACACGCAGCCACACGTACCGGCCGGCCGACCGGGGGAGCCGAGGGAGGGGCGCACATGGGGGCGGAGCAGATCAGACGGTGGGAGTCGGGTGCGCTCGCGCACGCCGTCTCCGATCCCTTCGGCCAGGGCCCGCTGCCCTGGCTGCGCGGCTCGGAGAACTACTTCGACGACACCGGGCAGATGGTCCCCTGGTACGCGGACGAGATCCTGGCCCGGGGCGGCAGCGGCGGTCCGCGCACGGCGGACGACGTCCGGCGCCAGATCAAGGGCTTCGCGTCGGGCGGGGCCGTGGCGCCGGGCGAGTCGATCGACTTCCACGTCACCGTGGACCCGCCGCAGCAGTTCTCGGTCGACGTCTATCGGATCGGGCACTACGGCGGCGACGGCGCCGCGAAGATCACCACGAGCCCGCGTCTCGCCGGGATCGTCCAGCCGCCCCCGCTCACCGCCGACCGCACGGTCTCCTGCCACCACTGGTGGCAGTCCTGGCGGCTGCAGGTCCCCACGTACTGGACGATCGGCGCGTACGTCGCCGTCCTCACCACCGTCGACGGCTACCGCTCGCACATCCCCTTCACGGTCCGGGACGACCACCCGGCGGACCTGCTGCTCGTCCTCCCGGACGTGACCTGGCAGGCGTACAACCTCTACCCGGAGGACGGCCGCACCGGCGCCAGCCTCTACCACGCCTGGGACGAGGAGGGCCGGCTGCTCGGCGAGGAGGAGGCGGCCGTCACCGTCTCCTTCGACCGTCCGTACGCGGGCGCGGGGCTGCCCCTGCACGTCGGGCACGCCTACGACTTCATCCGCTGGGCCGAGCGCTACGGCTACGACCTGGCGTACGCGGAGACCCGCGACCTGCACGCCGGGCGGGTCGACCCGAGCCGCTACCGGGGGCTCGTCTTCCCGGGCCACGACGAGTACTGGTCGGTGCCGATGCGCCGGACCGTCGAACTCGCCCGTGACCAGGGCACCTCGCTCGTCTTCCTCTCCGCCAACACCATGTACTGGCAGGTGGAGCTGGGCCCTTCGCCGTCCGGGGTGCCGGACCGCCTCCTCACCTGCCGCAAGCGGCGCGGTCCCGGCCGCCCCGCGCTCTGGCGCGAGGTCGACCGGCCCGAGCAGCAGCTCCTCGGCATCCAGTACGCGGGCCGGGTGCCCGAACCGACCCCGCTGGTCGTGCGGAACGCCGACCACTGGCTCTGGGAGGCCACCGGCGCGGGCGACGGCGACGAGCTCCCGGGCCTGGTCGCGGGCGAGGCCGACCGCTACTTCCCGCGCACCGCGCTGCCGGAGCACCAGGGCCGCATCCTGCTCGCGCACTCGCCCTACCGGGACGGCGAGGGGGCGCTGCGCCACCAGGAGACGAGCCTCTACCGGGCGCCGTCCGGGGCCTGGGTCTTCGCGTCCGGCACGTTCGCCTGGTCGCCGGCGCTGGACCGGCCGGGCCACGTCGACGCCAGGATCCAGCGCGCCACCGCGAACCTCCTCGACCGCATCTGCAAGAGGGACTGAGCGGGGGCTCACAGGGTCCGACGACGGGATCCGTCCTCATGTGCGAGAGAATCGGACTCGCTCCTGGATCAACCTACGCGGAGGAACCGTGTCCGGATTCGTAGAAAAGCCCGAGCCCGTCCAGGTCCCGGGCCTCACCCATCTCCACACGGGCAAGGTCCGCGACCTGTACCGGAACGAGGCGGGCGACCTCGTCATGGTGGCGAGCGACCGCATGTCGGCCTACGACTGGGTGCTCCCCACCGAGATCCCCGACAAGGGCCGGGTGCTCACCCAGCTCTCCCTGTGGTGGTTCGACAAGCTGGCCGACCTGGTCCCGAACCACGTGCTCTCCACCGAACTGCCGGCCGGCGCCCCCGCCGACTGGGCGGGCCGCACCCTCATCTGCAAGTCGCTGAACATGGTCCCGGTCGAGGCTGTCGCCCGCGGCTACCTCACCGGCTCCGGCCTGCTCGAGTACAACGAGTCCCGCACGGTCTGCGGCCTCGCGCTGCCCGAGGGCCTGACCGACGGCTCCGAGCTGCCCGCGCCGATCTTCACCCCGGCGACCAAGGCCGCCGTCGGCGACCACGACGAGAACGTGTCGTACGAGGAGGTCGCCCGCCAGGTCGGCGCCGAGACGGCCGCGCTGCTGCGCCAGACGACCCTCGCCGTCTACTCCCGGGCCCGGGACATCGCCCGCGACCGCGGGATCATCCTGGCCGACACGAAGTTCGAGTTCGGCTTCGAAGGGGAGACGCTCGTCCTCGCCGACGAGGTCCTCACCCCGGACTCCTCGCGCTTCTGGCCGGCCTCCGAGTGGGAGCCGGGCCGCGCCCAGCCCTCGTACGACAAGCAGATCGTGCGGAACTGGCTGACCTCGCCGGCCTCCGGCTGGGACCGCAAGAGCGAGCAGCCGCCGCCGGCCCTGCCGCAGGAGGTCGTGGAGAAGACCCGCGCCAAGTACATCGAGGCGTACGAGCTCCTGACCGGGAACGCCTGGTCCGAGGGCGTCTAGGCGACGGACATGCCGTACGGGTCCCTCTCCGGGGCCCGTACGGCATTCCGGTGGCCGCGAGGACGCACGACGAAGGCCCCGGTTCCTGAGAACCGGGGCCTTCGCACTTCCTGAGCGGACGACGAGATTCGAACTCGCGACCCTCACCTTGGCAAGGTGATGCTCTACCAACTGAGCCACGTCCGCATGCGCCGTAGCGCGCTGCTAACTATACCCAACCTCTCGACCGTGCGAGACGCACCGCCGCATGACGGTTCTCCGCACCGAGTTTCGCGGTGGCGGAGGAGAGGTAGTTCCGGACGGTTCCGGGGGAGAGCGCGGCCCGCCGGGCGATCTCCGCGACGGGGGCGCCGTCGGCGGCGAGTTCGAGCACCTCGGCCTCGCGGGCGGTCAGCGGGGAGTCCCCGGCGGCGATCGCGTCGGCCGCCAACTCGGGGTCCACGTAACGGTTTCCGGCGTGGACGGTACGGATCAGCTCGGCCAGCCGCTGGGCGCTGACGGTCTTCGGGGCGAAGCCGCGGACGCCCGCCGCGAGCGCCCGTTTGAGGTGACCGGGGCGGCCGTGGCCGGTCACGATCATCGTGCGGCAGTCGGGGAGTTCGTCCCGGATGGATGTGGCCACCGTCACACCGTCCGCCCCCGGCATCTGGAGGTCCAGGACGGCCACGTCGGGCCGGTGGGCGCGGGCCATGGCGAGCGCCTCGGGGCCGGTCGCGGCCTCGGCGACGACGACCAGGTCGTCCTCCAGGGCGAGCAGGGCGGCGAGCGCGCCCCGGATCAGGTGCTCGTCGTCGGCCAGCAGTACGCGCACGGGCTCGGTCACGCGACCGTCTCCTCTTCCTGTCGGGCGGTGGGCCCCTGTCGGGCGGCGGGCTCCTGTCGGGCGGCGGGCGGGACGGGCCGCAGGGCGGCCGACGGCACCCGGGCGGTCACGCGGAAGGACTGCGGATCCGTGAACCCGGCCTCCAGGGTGCCGCCCACCGCCCCGAGCCGTTCGCGCAGTCCGGCGAGCCCGGAGCCGGTCCGGCCGGGGGCGCCCGCCCCGTCCCGCACCGCCGCCCCGTCGTTCTCGACGGTCAGCAGCACGGCGTCCGCCGCGCGCCGCAGGGTGATCGCGCAGCGGCGGGCGTCGCCGTGCCGCAGCACGTTGGTGGTGGCCTCGCGGACGACCCAGCCGAGCGCGGACTGCACCCCGGCGGGCAGGTCGAGGGCGGGGGCGTCGACGGCACAGTCGATGCCGGCGGCGTCGAGGACGCCCCGGGCGCCCTCCAGCTCGACCCGCAGGTCGGCTTCCCGGTAGCCGCGGACGACCTCCCGCACCTCCCGCTGGGACTCCTGGGCGATCCGCTGGACCTCGACCATCTGGTCCACGCTCTCGGGGCGGCCGCGCCGGGCGAGCCGGACGGCCAGCTCGCTCTTGAGCGCGATCACCGAGAGGTTGCGGCCCATGACGTCGTGCAGGTCGCGGCCGAAGCGGAGCCGCTCCTCGGCGACGGCGAGCCGGGCCTTGAGGTCGCGGGAGCGCTCCAGCTCCCGGACGACGCCGAGCAGCCAGAAGGAGAAGCCGCAGGCGGAGGCGTAGGCGCCACCGCCGACGAGGACGGCGGCCAGGGTGATCAGGCCCTCCGGGGCGCCGTGGCCGAAGGCGGTGACGGGCAGCGCGGCGGCGACCGCGGCGCCGGCGACCGCGTACGCCATGTGCCGCACCCGGTCCAGGCAGAAGACGAGCGCGCCGGTGGTGAAGACCGAGGTGCCGACGAGCACGCTCGCGACGACGGAGGCGTCGGTCAGCACCCCGGCCGCCCAGAGGCCGGAGACGGCGAGGTTCGCGAGGACGGTGGCGGCGGCGAGGACGGCGGCGAGCCGGACGGGACGCGGCCGCGTGCCGGTGGTGTGGTCGAGTGCGCGGGAGGCGAGCACCCCGCAGAGCACGGCGTGGACCAGGACCCACAGGGCCAGGCCGACCGCTCCGCCCGTGCCGAGCCCGCTGCGCCCGCCGCTGCCCAGCGGGGCGCCGCCGAACGCGAGGACCTCGACCGGGGCCATGAGGTGGAAGGTCCACCGGGTGTACAGCTCGACCTTCCCGGCGACGCTGCGCCGTGCCCACCATCCCGTCATCGCGGACACCGCGTCCCCCTCCCGTTCCGCCCTAGCGCCGGGGCTCCCAGCGGAACCAGCGGCGGGCCGCCCACCCCGTCAGGACGCCCCAGGCCACTGTATTGAGGGCGGCGGTCAGCAGGCTGCCCGCGTGGGCGGTGCCGAGCCAGCCGGCCCGGACGAACTCCATGGCGCCGCTGAGCGGGAGCAGCAGGGCGAGGTCGGCGGCGAGCTCGGGCAGGGCGTCGTGGGGGACGAAGAGGCCGGAGCCGAAGGAGGAGACCAGGAAGAGCGGCAGGGTGGTGAGGCCGGCGCTTTCGACGGTGCGGGTGACGGTGGTGGTGACGGCGGCGAGCCCGGCGAGCAGCGCGATCGCGGCGACGAGGCCGAGGACGAGCAGGTCGGGGCGGGCGGGCGCGTCGGAGCCGAGGAGGGTGGAGCCGCCGACGGTGAGGATCGCGCACTGGGCGAGGGCGATGGCGGTGGCGGGCAGGGCGGCGCCGGTGAGGATCTCGGCGTCGGTGGCCTCGCCGGTGCGCAGCCGCTTGAGGACGAGTTCCTCGCGGCGGGCGACGAGGCTGGAGGTGAGGCTCATGTAGACGACGAGCAGCAGGACCGTGCCGGTGCCGCCGATGAGGGTGGCGGCGCCGGGGGAGATGCCGAGGGTGGCTTCGTCGACGTTCTTGAGCGAGGACCGCAGCAGGAAGATCATCAGCAGCGGCATGGCGGCCGCGACGAAGAGGTTGTTGCGGTTGCGGCCGAGGAGGGTGAGTTCGGCCCGGCCGAGGGCGGCGATCCGGGTGAGGGGGGTGGAGGCCCGGCCGGCGGTGGGGGTGTGCGTGCTCTGCGTGGTCGGCGCACTCATCGGGTCACGGACTCCTTCGGGCCGGCAGGGGTGTCCTGTGTGCGGGAGGCGATGTCGAGGAAGGCCTCTTCGAGGGAGGCGGAGCGGGCGTCGAGCCCGTCGAGCCGGACGCGGTGCTCGCGGGCCCAGCCGAGGAGTTCGGTGAGGTCCTCCTGGAGGGCGTGGGTGCGGATCTCGATCCGGTCGCCGTCGGCCGCGGCCTTCAGCCCGAGCGGCAGCCGGGCGGCGGGCACGTCGGCGGGGAGCGTGAAGCGGATCCGGGCGGGCTGGGCGGCGGTGACCTCGGCGGGGGTGCCGGAGAGGACGATCCGGCCCTGGTGCATGATCGCGAGCCGGTCGGCGAGCGCCTCGGCCTCCTCCAGGTAGTGCGTGGTGAGGAGGACGGTGGTGCCCTGTTCGCGCAGGGCGCGGACGAGTTCCCAGGTGTCGCGGCGGCCCCCGGCGTCGAGGCCGGTGGTGGGCTCGTCGAGGAAGAGGACCTCGGGGCGGCCCAGGAGGGCGCAGGCGAGGTCGAGGCGGCGGCGTTCGCCGCCGGACAGCTGCTTGATCCGCACCTTCTCGCGGCCGGCGAGGCCGACGGGGCCGAGGACCTCGCCGGCGGCGCGGGCGCCGCTGGTGCAGCCGGCCCACATGCGTACGGTCTCGGCGACGGTGAGGTCGGAGGGGAAGCCGCCCTCCTGGAGCATGACGCCGATGCGCGGGCGGACGAGGGCCCGCTCGCGGTACGGGTCGTGGCCGAGGACGCGCGCGGTGCCGCCGGTCGGGGCGGCGAGGCCCTCCAGGAGTTCGACGGTGGAGGTCTTTCCGGCGCCGTTGGTGCCGAGCAGGGCGAGGATCTCGCCCCGGGGCACGGAGAGGGAGATGCCGCGCACCGCCTCGAAACCGCCGTCGTAGCTGCGGCTCAGGTCGGTCGCCTGGATGGCCGGTGTCAGGGCTTCGGCTGTCATGGCTCCAGCCTCCGGCCCGCTCGGGGCGGAGGGCAGTGCGTGCTGTCATCGTCCCGGCTGACAAATGTCATGCCCTCAGGGGGAGGCGGACGGGCCGGTGACACGACGAAGGCCCCGGTTCCTGAGAACCGGGGCCTTCGTACTCCCTGAGCGGACGACGAGATTCGAACTCGCGACCCTCACCTTGGCAAGGTGATGCTCTACCAACTGAGCCACGTCCGCATTGCTACCGGTCAGCTTTCGCTGCTCGGTGCGAGCACCACTCTACCTGATCCACCGGAGTGGTCGGTAACGCGTTTCTCGCAGAGCGGGTGACAGGGATCGCACACTGCGCCTTCCCCCTGGAAGGGGGCTGTTCTGCTACTGAACTACACCCGCACGCTGCTGGGGACTCGGCTTTTCGGCCTCGCCCCTCGGCGTGATCCAGACTCTAGCCGATCAAGGGGGGTGCAATGCAAATCGGCTCGGACCGGGGCTCGGGCCGCCTCCCGCGGCGGCCCCTGCGACGCCCCCCGGCGTCCCGCCTCAGCTCGCCGCGCGGAAGGCCTCGTAGACGCGCTTCGGGATCCGGCCGCGGGCCGGGACGTCCATCTTGTTGGACTGGGCCCAGGCGCGGACCGCCGCCGGGTCGGGGGCGAGGGCGGTGTGCGTGTACGAGGCGGCCGGGCCGCTCCGGCCGGTCGTCACCCGGGCCGGCAGCTTGCGCCCGGCGGCGAGGTAGGGCGCGAGGGCCTTGCGGAGTTTCTTTGCATTGGCAGCATTCAGGTCGATCTCGTACATCTTCCCGTCCAGGCCGAACGCGACCGTTTCAGCCGCTTCTCCACCGTCGATGTCGTCGGAGAGAGTGACCACCACACGCTGAGCCACGGATATCGGTCCTTTCCTGCGGCCGCCGCGGTCACGAGGACACTTGTGGCGCCCTTGACGTGCGGCGATGCCGACCGTACGGCTGTGCCGGGACAATGCTGCTTTCTTCTGGATTCCTTTGTACAGCGGTGGGCGTCGCATTGTGAAGCCCCGTCAATTGTTTCAGCGTGTCCCGGCACATTGCGGTCCGCAATTTTTCGCTCGAATTTTGTGTGGAGTGTGTGTCCGGGGTTCGGATGCCGTTCGTGTGACGCACACCGCTCCGAACCGGGCTTTTGTAGGATCCTTCAGATCTCTACCCGCGTAGAATTTGGAGGCAGGTACGCTGAGGGAACCGCCCACGCAACACACCACCGGGAGTGCCAGTGGCACGCGTCGTAGTCGACGTCATGCTCAAGCCGGAGATCCTCGACCCTCAGGGGCAGGCGGTGCAGCGTGCACTGCCTCGCCTGGGATTCGCCGGAATCGCCGACGTCCGTCAGGGGAAGCGCTTCGAGCTGGAGGTGGAGGGACCGGTCGACGACGCCGCCCTCGCCCGCATCCATGAGATGGCCGAAACCTTCCTTGCCAACACCGTGATCGAAGACTTCGTCGTGAAGGTGGAGTCGTGACCGCACGCATCGGCGTCGTCACGTTCCCCGGAACGCTCGACGACCGGGACGCGCTGCGTGCCGCCCGCCTCGCGGGCGCCGAGCCCGTGTCGCTCTGGCACCGGGACAAGGACCTCAAGCAGGTCGACGCCGTGGTCCTGGCCGGCGGCTTCTCCTACGGCGACTACCTGCGGGCCGGAGCCATCTCCCGCTTCTCGCCGGTGATGGAGACGATCATCGAGCAGGCGAAGGCGGGCATGCCCGTCCTCGGCATCTGCAACGGCTTCCAGATCCTCACCGAGGCCCATCTGCTGCCGGGCGCGATGCTCCGCAACAACCACCTCCACTTCATCTGCCGCGACCAGAAGCTGCGGGTGGAGAACGCGGAGACCGCCTGGACCTCGGACTACACCGAGGGCCAGGAGATCGAGGTCCCGCTCAAGAACATGGACGGCCGCTACGTCGCCGACGAGCGCACGCTCGACGAGCTGGAGGCCGAGGGGCGGGTCGCCTTCCGCTACCTGGACATGAACCCCAACGGCTCGCTGCGTGACATCGCGGGCATCACCAACGCCGCGGGCAACGTGGTCGGCCTCATGCCGCACCCGGAGCACGCCGTCGAGCCGCTGGTCGGCACCGGCAAGACGGACGGCCTCGGTTTCTTCACCTCGATCCTCAAGAAGCTGGTCAACGCCTGATGAGCCTCGACACCGTCAAGCACGCGAGCGAGACGCCGGACAGCGAGCAGCCCTGGAAGGAGCTCGGCCTCAAGGAGGACGAGTACGCGCGCATCCGCGAGATCCTCGGTCGCCGTCCCACCGGCGCCGAGCTCGCCATGTACTCCGTCATGTGGTCCGAGCACTGCTCCTACAAGAGCAGCAAGGTCCACCTGAAGCAGTTCGGCGAGAAGACCCCCGAGAACGACGCCATGCTCGTCGGCATCGGCGAGAACGCGGGCGTCGTCGACGTCGGCCAGGGGTACGCGGTCACCTTCAAGGTCGAGTCGCACAACCACCCCTCGTACATCGAGCCCTACCAGGGCGCGGCCACCGGCGTCGGCGGCATCGTCCGCGACATCCTCGCCATGGGCGCCCGCCCGGTCGCGGTCGTCGACCCGCTGCGCTTCGGCGCGGCCGACCACCCCGACACCAAGCGCGTGCTGCCCGGTGTCGTCGCCGGCATCGGCGGCTACGGCAACTGCCTGGGCCTGCCGAACATCGGCGGCGAGGTCGTCTTCGACTCCTGCTACCAGGGCAACCCGCTGGTCAACGCCGGCTGCATCGGCGTGATGAAGCACGAGGACATCCACCTCGCCAAGGCCTCCGGGCCCGGCAACAAGGTCATCCTGTACGGCGCCCGCACGGGCGGCGACGGCATCGGCGGCGTCTCGGTCCTCGCGTCCGAGACCTTCGACGACACCAAGCCCACCAAGCGCCCCGCTGTCCAGGTCGGCGACCCCTTCCAGGAGAAGCTCCTCATCGAGTGCACCCTGGAGATCTTCAAGGAGAAGCTGGTCGCGGGCATCCAGGACCTCGGCGGCGCCGGGCTCTCCTGCGCCACGTCCGAGCTGGCCTCCGCGGGCTCCGGCGGCATGCGGGTCGACCTCGACCTGGTGCACCTGCGCGACGCGACGCTCTCGCCCGAGGAGATCCTCATGAGCGAGTCGCAGGAGCGCATGTGCGCGATCGTCGAGCCCGAGCACGTCGACCGCTTCCTGGAGATCTGCGAGAAGTGGGACGTCATCGCCACCGTCATCGGTGAGGTGACCGAGGGCGAGCGCCTGGAGATCTTCTGGCACGGCGAGCAGATCGTCGACGTGCCGCCGCGCTCCGTCGCCCACGAGGGCCCGACCTACCACCGGCCGTTCGCGCGCCCGGACTGGCAGGACGCGCTCCAGGCCGACGACGCCGGCAAGCTGCCCCGGCCGCAGGACGGCGCCGAGCTGAAGGACCAGGTCCTCAAGCTCGTCTCCTCGCCGAACCAGGCCTCCAAGTCCTGGATCACGGACCAGTACGACCGGTTCGTACAGGGCAACACGGTCCTGGCGCAGCCCGAGGACGCGGGCATGGTCCGCATCGACGAGGAGACCAACCTCGGCGTGGCCATGGCGACCGACGGCAACGGCCGCTACGCCAAGCTCGACCCGTACACGGGCGCGCAGCTCGCGCTCGCGGAGGCGTACCGCAACGTCGCCGCCTCCGGCGCCAAGCCGCTGGCGATCTCGGACTGCCTGAACTTCGGTTCGCCCGAGGACCCGGCCGTGATGTGGCAGTTCGCCGAGGCCACCCGTGGTCTCGCGGACGGCTGCCTCCAGCTGGGCACCCCGGTGACGGGCGGCAACGTCTCCCTCTACAACCAGACCGGTGAGGTCGCCATCCACCCGACGCCCGTCGTGGCCGTCCTCGGTGTGATCGACGACGTCAACCGCCGCACCCCGATCGCCTTCGCGGAAGAGGGCCAGCTCCTCTACCTGCTCGGCGACACCAAGGAGGAGTTCGGCGGTTCGGCCTGGTCCGAGGTGATCCACCAGCACCTCGGCGGCATGCCGCCGGCCGTGGACCTCGACCGGGAGAAGCTGCTCGGCGAGATCCTGATCTCGGCCTCGCGCGACGGCATGATCGACGCGGCGCACGACCTGTCCGACGGCGGTCTCGTGCAGGCGGTCGTCGAGTCCTGCCTGCGCGGCGGGAACGGCGCGCGCCTGGTCGTCCCGGAGGGCCTGGACGCCTTCACGTTCCTCTTCAGCGAGTCGGCCGGCCGTGCGGTCGTCGCCGTCCCGCGCAGCGAGGAGCTCCGCTTCACCGACATGTGCGGCGCGCGGGGCCTGCCGGCGACCCGGATCGGTGTCGTCGACGGCGACGCGGTCGACGTGCAGGGCGAGTTCACGCTCTCCCTGACGGAGCTGCGCGAGGCGCACGAGGCGACGATCCCGGGCCTGCTGGCCTGATCGCTTCCGCGCGGAGCCTGATCGCTCCCGTACGGAACGGAGCCCCCGCCCTTCCCGGGCGGGGGCTCCGTGCTGTCAGCCGGTGCCCCAGAAGGAGTCCGTCTCCGTGATGTCGGCGACGCACTCGTCGATGTCGGAGATCTTGTCGCCGACGACGGTGAAGAAGAGGCCGCCGTCCATCTCGATGCCGCGGTCGCCGCGCTCGGCGAAGAACCGGTGCGTGGCCATGGCGTGGCCGCGGCCGTCCACGTAGACGCCCTTGAGCTCGACGCGTAGGGTGCCGCCGCTCAGCTCACCGAGCATCCGGTAGTAGCCGCCGAGGACGTTGTCGCGCCCTTTGTAGTGCCCGGATATCTGGCTCTCGCCGGGCACGTGGTGGGTGCAGTCGCTGGTCATCATGGAGCCCAGCGTCTCCATGTCGCCGCTGCTGAACGCTTCGTAGCCCCGGCGCACCAGGGCGGCGTGGGGGTGTTCGTGGTGGGTCATGGTCCCGTCGCCTGCTTTCGCTGCGATTGGCTCCGTTCCTTCCAGTCTCGGGGCTAGCCTCGGGCCATGCCACCTGCCAAGAAGCGCCCCCGCAGCTACGACTCCGCCAGGACCCGGGGGGCCGTCCTGGCCCAGTTCCGGAACGTCCGGGAGGCGGTGACCGCGCTCACGCCCGAGCAGCTGGACGGGCCGACGCGCCTGGGGGAGTGGACGGTACGGGACCTGGCGGCGCACCTGACGATGGTGCTCGCGTCCCTGTCCCGGAAGCTCGCCGAGCCCGAGCCCGCGCGGAAGGAACTCGCCCTGGTCGACTGGCCCCTGGCCACGGCGACGGCGGCGGCGAGCATCGACGAGGACACCCGGGCGATCGACACGGGCGACCTGCCGGCGCTGTACGCGGAGACCCTCGCGCGGTACGAGGAGGCGCTCGCGGCCGTCTCCGACGAGCGGCTCGTCCCGAGCCGCTTCGGCGCGATGAGGCTCGGGGACTTCCTCGTGACCCGGACCGTCGAACTCGTCGTCCACACCGACGACCTGAACGCGGCGACCGGCGCCGACGTCCCGTACGACCGTCAGGCGCTCGCCGCCTGCACCCGGCTGCTCGCCGACGCGCTCGCGGCGAAGGCGCCGGGCGGGGCGGTCGAGGTGCGGATCCCGCCGTACGCGGTGGTGCAGTGCGTGGAGGGCCCCCGGCACACCCGGGGCACCCCGCCGAACGTGGTGGAGACGGACCCGCTGACCTGGCTCCGGCTGGCGACGGGCCGTACGGAGTGGGCGGTGGAACTGGACGCGGCGCACGTCAGCGCGAGTGGGGAGCGCGCGGATCTGAGCGGTCTGCTCCCCCTGATGGGCTGACCCCGGAACCGTACGGCCGCCCGATCCGTCCCATCGACATGCCGAAGCCACGCGCACTCGCCGTCCTGGTCCCCCTCCTCCTGCTCACCGCCTGCGGTACGGAAGGAGGGGCGGGGAGCGGCGCGGCCGCGGGAGAGCCCGATCTGCCGGTCGCGGGCACGCACTGGACGGTCGACGCCGTCACGCTCGACGGCCGCAGGTCGGCCGCGCCCGACGGCGCGCGCGTCGACTTCGAGGAGAACGGCGGCGTCACGGGCGACACCGGCTGCAACTCCCTGGACGCCGGTGTGGTGGTCGAGGGCGACACCCTCACGGTCACCCCGCACAGCGTGACCGAGAAGGGCTGCCCCGCCGACCGGCAGCGCTTCGAGGAGGAACTGCTCAAGGCCTTCTCGGGCCCGCTGAAGGGGACGCTGAAGGGCGACGGCCTCCGGCTGGCCTCGGCCGACGGGCGGAACGGCGTGGAGCTGACGGCCGAGGAGGAGGCGCCGCTGCGGGGCACCACCTGGAAGGTCGAGGGGCTGGTCTCGGGCGACACGGCCTCCTCCCTGCCCGCCGGCAGCGGGGCCAAGGCGCGCCTCGTCCTCGGTGCCGACGGCAAGCTCACCGGCAATCTCGGCTGCAACGACTTCTCCGCGACCGCCCGCGTCGACGAGAAGGCCCGGACGCTCACCGTCGAGGGCCCGGCGGCGACGACCCGGATGATGTGCACGAGCCCGCAGATGAAGCTGGAGACGCGGCTGTACGAGCTCCTCGACGGCCCGCTCACGTATCGGCTGAACCACCGAACGCTGACCCTCACCGACGCCTCCGGCGAGGGCCTCACGACGACCGCGACCGCCCGCTGAACGGACGCCGACTGCGGCGTCCGTCACATCGCCGGACCGCCCCGGGCCTGGTACGAGCGTCCGCTCGTCGGGGCCCGGGGGCCGGAATCCCTTACCCCGCCTGCTTCGTGGGCCTCTCCAAGCCGCTTTCGATCATTTCGTGCGATCGCACGAGTGCGGGCACCCCCGCATTTCCTCAATTCGGACCAGTGGTCGAGCCCGTCTACACTCGGAAACGTGCCACGCGGAGACGGTCGACTCAATCACGATCTGCTCCCCGGTGAGAAAGGCCCCCAGGACGCTTGCGGCGTCTTCGGTGTCTGGGCTCCGGGTGAAGAGGTCGCAAAGCTCACGTACTTCGGGCTCTACGCCCTCCAGCATCGGGGTCAGGAATCCGCGGGAATCGCGGTCAGCAATGGCTCCCAGATCCTCGTCTTCAAGGACATGGGACTCGTCTCCCAGGTCTTCGACGAGACTTCTCTCGGTTCCCTCCAGGGTCATATCGCGGTCGGTCACGCCCGCTACTCGACCACCGGGGCCTCCGTGTGGGAGAACGCGCAGCCGACGTTCCGGGCGACCGCCCACGGCTCGATCGCGCTCGGCCACAACGGCAACCTGGTGAACACGGCGCAGCTCGCCGAGATGGTCGCCGACCTGCCCAAGAAGGAAGGCCGCGCGACCCAGGTCGCCGCCACCAACGACACCGACCTGGTCACCGCGCTCCTCGCGGGCCAGGTGGCCGAGGACGGCACGCCGCTCACCATCGAGCAGGCGGCCGCGAAGGTCCTCCCCGACGTCCGGGGCGCCTTCTCCCTCGTCTTCATGAACGAGCACACGCTCTACGCGGCCCGTGACCCGCAGGGCATCCGCCCGCTGGTCCTCGGCCGGCTGGAGCGCGGCTGGGTGGTCGCCTCCGAGTCCGCCGCCCTCGACATCTGCGGCGCGACCTTCGTCCGCGAGGTCGAGCCGGGCGAGCTGATCGCGATCGACGAGAACGGCATCCGTACCTCGCGATTCGCGGAAGCGAAGCCCAAGGGCTGCGTCTTCGAGTACGTGTACCTGGCCCGTCCCGACACCGACATCGCCGGCCGGAACGTGTACCTCTCCCGCGTGGAGATGGGCCGCCGCCTCGCGAAGGAGGCGCCGGTCGAGGCCGACCTGGTGATAGCGACGCCGGAGTCCGGCACCCCGGCCGCCATCGGCTACGCCGAGGCCTCGGGCATCCCCTTCGGTGCCGGCCTGGTGAAGAACGCCTACGTCGGGCGCACCTTCATCCAGCCCTCCCAGACCATCCGCCAGCTGGGCATCCGGCTGAAGCTGAACCCCCTCAAGGAAGTCATCAAGGGGAAGCGGCTCGTGGTCGTCGACGACTCGATCGTCCGCGGCAACACCCAGCGCGCCCTGGTCCGGATGCTCCGCGAGGCCGGTGCGGCCGAGGTCCACATCCGGATCTCCTCGCCGCCGGTCAAGTGGCCCTGCTTCTTCGGCATCGACTTCGCGACCCGCGCGGAGCTGATCGCCAACGGGATGTCGGTCGAGGAGATCGGCAAGTCGCTGGGCGCGGACTCGCTCTCGTACATCTCCCTGGAGGGGATGATCGAGGCGACCACGATCCAGAAGCCGAACCTCTGCCGTGCCTGCTTCGACGGCGAGTACCCGATGGAGCTGCCGGACCCCGAGCTGCTCGGCAAGCAGCTCCTGGAGACCGAGCTGGCCGCCGGCCCGGCCGCCACCGCGGCCTCCGACGCCCTCCGTCGCCCGTAAGACCCCGCTGCACACCCGCAGTACGACACGAAAGTTCTGAACCCATGTCTCAGACCGACAGTGCCGCAGGCGGCGCCAGCTACGCGTCCGCGGGCGTCGACATCGAAGCGGGCGACCGCGCCGTCGAGCTCATGAAGGAGTGGGTGAAGAAGACGCAGCGCCCCGAGGTCCTCGGTGGCCTCGGCGGCTTCGCCGGTCTCTTCGACGCCTCCGCCCTCAAGCGCTACGAGCGTCCGCTGCTCGCCTCGGCGACCGACGGCGTCGGCACGAAGGTCGACATCGCCCGCCAGATGGGCGTGTACGACACGATCGGCCACGACCTGGTCGCGATGGTCATGGACGACATCGTCGTCTGCGGCGCCGAGCCGCTCTTCATGACCGACTACATCTGCGTGGGCAAGGTCCACCCGGAGCGGGTCGCCGCCATCGTCAAGGGCATCGCCGAGGGCTGCGTCCTGGCCGGCTGCGCCCTGGTCGGCGGCGAGACGGCGGAGCACCCGGGCCTCCTCGGCCCGGACGACTTCGACGTCGCCGGCGCGGGCACGGGCGTCGTGGAGCACGACCGGCTGCTCGGCGCGGACCGCATCCGTACGGGGGACGCGGTCATCGCCATGGCGTCCTCGGGCCTTCACTCCAACGGGTACTCGCTCGTCCGGCACGTGGTCTTCGACCGCGCGGGCATGACCCTCGACCAGCGGGTCGAGGAGCTCGGCCGGACGCTCGGCGAGGAGCTCCTGGAGCCCACGAAGATCTACTCGCTGGACTGCCTGGCCCTCACCCGGACCACGGACGTCCACGCCTTCAGCCACATCACGGGCGGCGGCCTCGCCGCCAACCTGGCGCGGGTGATCCCGGACGGGCTGCACGCCACGGTCGACCGCTCGACCTGGACGCCGGGCGCGATCTTCGACCTGGTCGGCAAGGCCGGCCAGGTGGAGCGCCTGGAGCTGGAGAAGACCCTCAACATGGGCGTCGGCATGATGGCCGTCGTGCCGGCCGAGTCCGTGGACGTGGCCCTGGCGACCCTGGAGGACCGCGGGGTCGAGGCGTGGGTCGCGGGCGAGATCACCGAGCGCGGGGCGCACACGACCGGCGCGGAGCTGGTCGGGGACTACGCCAAGTAGGAAGTACGCCGGGGCGCCCCTGAGGGGGCGCCCCGTTCGCGTACCCGCTTCCGCCGGGATCGGCGGGATCCGCAGGAACAGCGGGGTCAGGGCGCGGACAGCACAGAAACCCGGCCGGGTGACCCCGGGGCCGGGTTTCGGTGATTCAGAAGGTCAAGCGCGACGCGGGGACGTGCTCGGACCGGACTGGTCGTCCTCGTCCTCGTCGTCCGTGTTGTAGAGATCCGCGTACTGGGCGTACGGGTCGTCTTCCTCGTCGTCGTCCTCGAACGGCTCGCCATTCGGCGGCTGGCTCGAAGTCGAAGCGCCCAGCTCATTGGCCAGACGCGTCAGGTCCGTCCCGCCGCTGCTGTACTTCAGCTGGCGGGCGACCTTGGTCTGCTTGGCCTTTGCCCGGCCGCGCCCCATGGCTCGACCCCCTCGGTGACGGGGCTCGTCGGCCCCAGAGTCTTGACACGCGTTCATGGTTCGGAACGGACTCTCGACAGAGAGACCGGTCCGTAGGGCTTCAACGGTACCTGTTTCCGTGGGTCTACGGTACGCCGCGCGCATCACATACCCCGGTACAGAACCTTCGAGGTGCCCTTTCCTCGCTGGTCAATCGCGATTTTAACCTCTTCTGGGCCGCCGACCCGCCGAAAGGGGTGAGCGAAGTCTCCCCGGCGACGGGCCGGCGTCCCGTGCTGACGCGCGGCGCGGGATCAGCGGCGGCGGGCGTCCGCCATCCGCTGCTCGGCGATCCGGTCGGCCGCGGCGGCCGGCGGAATGCCATCGGCCTTCGCACGTGCGAAGATCTCCAGGGTGGTGTCGAAGATCTTCGTCGCCTTCGCCTTGCAGCGGTCGAAGTCGAAGCCCTGCAGCTCGTCGGCCACCTGGATCACGCCACCGGCGTTGACCACGTAGTCGGGCGCGTAGAGGATCCCGCGCGCCTCCAGGTCCTTCTCGATGCCCGCGTGGGCGAGCTGGTTGTTGGCCGCGCCGCAGACGACGCTCGCGGTCAGGAACGGCACGGTCTCCTCGTTCAGGGCGCCGCCCAGCGCGCAGGGCGCGTAGACGTCGAGGCCCTCGACGCGGATCAGCGCGTTCGTGTCGGCGACCACGGCGACCTGCGGGTGCTTGTCGGTGATCCGGCGCACCGACTCCTCGCGCACGTCGGTGATCACGACCTCGGCGCCGTCCTCCAGGAGGTGCTCGACCAGGTAGTGGCCGACCTTGCCGACGCCGGCGACGCCGACCTTGCGGCCGCGGAGGGTCGGGTCGCCCCAGAGGGTCTGCGCGGCGGCGCGCATGCCCTGGAAGACGCCGAAGGCGGTGAGGACGGAGGAGTCGCCGGCGCCGCCGTTCTCGGGGGAGCGGCCGGTGGTCCACTGGTTGGTGCGGGCGATCACGTCCATGTCGGCGACGTAGGTGCCGACGTCGCAGGCCGTGACGTAGCGGCCGCCGAGGGAGGCGACGAAGCGGCCGTAGGCGAGGAGGAGCTCCTCGGTCTTGATCTGCTCGGGGTCGCCGATGATGACGGCCTTGCCGCCGCCCAGGTCGAGCCCGGCCATGGCGTTCTTGTACGACATGCCGCGCGACAGGTTGAGCGCGTCGGCGATCGCCTCCGCCTCGGTGGCGTACGGGTAGAAGCGGGTGCCGCCGAGGGCCGGGCCCAGGGCGGTGTTGTGGAGGGCGATGACGGCCTTGAGGCCGGTGGCGCGGTCCTGACAGAGGACGACCTGCTCGTGGCCACCCTGCTCCGAGTGGAACAGAGTGTTCAGTACGTCGCCAGGAACGCCGGTCACATCGGTCACGGTGGTGACTCCCAAGTACGAAGCGGCGGTTTCGGCCCTCCCTGTGGGTGGGGGAGGACCAGTTCGGCAAGAGAGTAAGTCCTACCTGGGCGTAGATCGGCCGCAGTGCCGAGGATCACCCCCTCCGGGGGTACCTCCGTGGAAGGATTTGCGACATGTCGGTCGCCTCCAAGGTCCCCGTTCCCTATGCGTCCTATCTGCGGGTGTACGAGCCGCTGGCCGCGTTCCCCGAGCCGGAGCGGTCCCACTGGGCGCGCTACGCGCGCCGGCCGGGCGTCCCGGGGGCGCAGGAGGAGCTGCGCCGCTCGCTCGCGGACCTGCTGCCGACGCCACCGGTCCCGGTGCCGGTCCACGAGAGCGGCGAGGCCTTCGTCGCGCACCTGGACGGGGTGGTGGTGATCTGCCCGTGGCGGACGCGGCTGCGCGGCTGGCTGGCGATGGAGGAGCTGGCGGCCGGCCCGTATCCGGCGGCGGTGCTCGACGCGATGCTGCCGCCGGTGGTGCGCGCCCAGGTGGCGAGCGACTACGAGCGCTGGCTGAGCCGGAACCCGGACGCGCGGCCGTGGATCCGTACGGGGGTCTGGCAGGTGCCGCTGCGCTGGTTCGCGCTCTTCGGGGACGAGGAGCGGGAGTACGAGCCGGGGGACCCCGGGAGCACGGTCGCGGGCCGGGCGCCGGTGCTGCGTTACCGGACGACGATGGCCCAGGCGCGGCGGCGGCTCGCGCGGGCGCTCAAGGCGCTGCGGGAGTCGATCGACGAGGGACCGATGACGCGGGGCCTGGTCGAAGTGGGGCGCTGGCTGGAGGAGTTCCACCCGCGGGCGCTCGTGGAGCTGGACTTCGGCGGCCTGGTGCACGCGCTGCCGGCGCGTTGGCTGGCGGAGGACCGGTCGGCGGCCCAGTTGGCGGAGGGGATCGCCGCGTTGCGGGACGGGGACGGAGAGGCGGCGAGCGAGGTGTACGGGCGGCTCGCGGAGCGCTGGCGGGCCGTCAGGGACCTGCGGTTCGCGAACTGACACCAGTCGGACAAGTTCGTCAGGTCGGTATCGACAAGACATGTCCGGCGGGTGTAAATGATCTTCGAGGCGGTGGCCGGTTTCGGTGGCCGGATCGATGCCCGTCCGGCCGGCCGGGGCTTTCGCACCGGCGGCGCGGGGACGTTGGTCCCGATCCGGGCCTTTGGCTCAAGCGTGACGGACAGCACGTAACGCACCCTTGCGCCCATCACCCACCCTCGTGCCAAAATAGGACAAGGAGTCCGGGGAGGGTTCCTTCCGCCCAAGTTCGGGCGGAACGCTCAGCATTGCACTCTATGGGGGGTCTGAGGACTCCTGATCGCTCTGTGACTGATCGTCACAGTGGCGTGACTGTCCGTTATGGCATGGTCAGTCGACTTCCGCCGCTGATGAACACCTGCGAGGGCAATTCCATCGGTTTGGCCGACGCGGCTGGACGGATGGTGTAGTTGTAGTGCCGAGGACAAGCCGTTCGTCCTATAACCGACTCGACCCGCTTCTGCCATTTCGGGCATGGCGGGTCAAGGTGCAGAATTTAGAGGAAAGAACCGAGATAGGTTCGGTTCTCCCGAGGAGGCCGCTCATGACCGCTCGCACCCCTGATGCCGAGCCGCTGCTGACCCCCGCCGAGGTTGCCACGATGTTCCGCGTGGACCCGAAGACGGTTACCCGTTGGGCGAAGGCGGGCAAGCTCACGTCCATCCGCACCCTGGGTGGGCACCGCCGGTACCGCGAGGCCGAGGTCCGCGCCCTGCTGGCGGGCATCCCGCAGCAGCGCAGCGAGGCCTGAGGTCGCGCAGAACCCTGCAGCACCCTGCAACACCCCGTAACACCGGGCCTTTCCGGATCCCCCAATCCGGTCGCCCACCCCTAGCACTGCCGACGGACTCCTGCCCCAACAGGTCTCCGTCAACGATCGCGCTGGACTCCGCCGGGTCCAGCGCGATCTTTTTGTGCCCGGCGCCACACTCCCTCCGGGGCGGGACCCTCCGGGGTGGTGCCCAGGCTGGTGCAATTGCACATATTAAATCGGGGTGGTGTAGGGAGGGTGTAAGGACAGGGGTTTCTGAAACTCTTTCAGTGACTCCCGTCACACTGCGGAAGTCTTGCCAAGGAACAGCCTCCCACTTCGCGGAACGCCCCCAACCCGCCGTTGGTCATGGGTCGGTGGGACTTTCGTCCTCGGCGCCGTCCGCCGGCTCCTCGGGCTCCGGAGCCCCCGGCATCGAGATCTCCGGCTCCGGGGCCTCCATGGCGAGCCGCAGGAGGCGATGGCAGACCGGGCACTGGCGGGTGAGGTGTCCGTACCGCGAAGCGGCCGCCAGATGGGCGCGCAGCAGCGCGCGGGTGTCATGTCGTGCTGCGGACGCCGCGGCCATGCGCGACCACCTCCGGTGTGGGCCCCCGACTCCCTGAAGTCCGGGGTACCGGCGGACGCGTGACCCCGTCAAGACACGGGAACACAACGAAGGCCCGCATCTCACGATGCGGGCCTTCGTAGAGGCGATCCTGACGGGACTTGAACCCGCGACCTCCACCTTGACAGGGTGGCGAGCTAACCAACTGCTCCACAGGACCTTGGCTGCGAGAGAGACTGTACAGCAGGTCAGGGGGTCTGGTCGAACTCACCGACGGCGAGGGTCCCACTACGGGGCCGGTGGCGCCTCACGGGGTCTGCCGCGCCCCACGGGGCCGGTGGCGTCTCACCGGGTCTGCCACGCCCCACGGGGCTCGTCGCGCCCCATGAGGCCGGTCCCGTCCCACGGGGCCGGCCCCGCCCCAGGGACCGGCCCCGTCCTACGGTGCCGCCGCGTCGATCGCCTTCACGATCCGCTTGTCCGAGATCGGGTACGCCGTCCCCAGCGCGTGGGCGAAGTAGCTCACCCGCAGCTCCTCGATCATCCAGCGGATGTCGGTGACCTCCGACGGCACCGGCCGGCCCTTCGGGAGCTGCTCCAGGAGCCAGGCGTACTCGTCCTGCATCTCCTGGACCTTCTCCATCCGGGTGGTGTCCCGCTGGACGCCCGTCGGCATCTGCTGGAGCCGCCGGTCCACCGCCACCAGGTAGCGCATCAGGTCCGGCAGCCGCTTCAGCCCCGTACGGGTGACGAAACCGGCCGGCATCAGCCAGGCGAGCTGCGCGCGCACGTCGCTCAGGTTGTTGATCAGCGCCAGGCTGTTCGTCGACTTCAGCCGGCGTTCGCACGCCTGCCAGGCCGCCAGGATCTGCTGGACCTGCCCCACCGTCCGTACCGTCGCGTCGACGAGGTCCGCGCGGACCCTGTCGTACAGCTTCCGGAAGGACTCCTCGTCCCAGGCCGGGCCGCCGTGGTCCGCGATCAGCTTGTCGGCCGCGGCGGTGGCACAGTCGTCGAAGAGGGCCTGGATCGAGCCGTGCGGGTTCGACGACAGGGCCAGCTTCTGCTGGTTGGTCAGCTTCTCCGAGGCGAACTTCGCCGGGTTCACCGGGATGTTCAGCATGATCAGCTTCCGGGTGCCCCGCCACATCGCCTGCGCCTGCTCGGCCTCCGAGTCGAAGAGCCGCACGGCCACGGAGTCGCCCTCGTCGACCAGCGCCGGATACGCCTTCACCGGCTGGCCGCCCCGCTTGGTCTCGAAGACCTTCGTGAGCGTCCCGATCGTCCAGTCCTTCAGCCCCGAGCGTTCCAGGGAGGGCCCGGAGCCGTCCGGGCCCGCCGTGGCCGCCTGGGCGGCCTTGGAGAGCGCCTGACGGGCCTTGGGGCGCAGCTTCAGCCGCAGTGCCTCCAGGTCCTTGTCCTCCGCCAGCTTCCGGCGCCGCTCGTCGACGATCCGGAAGGTCACCTTGAGGTGCTCGGGGACCTTCGCCCAGTCGAAGTCCTCGGCCGTCACCGGGACGCCGACCATCCGCTGGAGCTCCCGGGCGAGCGCGCCCGTCAGCGGCTCCTGGACGGGGACCACGGAGTCGAGGAAGCGGGTCGCGAAGTTCGGCGCCGGGACGTAGTGGCGGCGGATCGGCTTCGGCAGGGAGCGGATCAGCTCCGTGACGACCTCCGCGCGCAGCCCCGGGATCTGCCACTCGAAGCCCTCGTCGGTGACCTGGTTGAGCACCTGGAGCGGCACGTGGACGGTCACGCCGTCCGCGTCCGCGCCCGGCTCGAACTGGTAGGTCACCCGGAACTTCAGCGCGCCCTGCCGCCACGAGTCCGGGTAGTCGTCCTTGGTGACCGCCCCCGCCTTCTCGTTGATGAGCATCTCGCGCTCGAAGTCGAGGAACTCCGGCTCCTCGCGGCGCTTGTGCTTCCACCAGGAGTCGAAGTGGGCGCCGGACACGACGTGTTCGGGGACGCGCTTGTCGTAGAAGTCGAAGAGCGTCTCGTCGTCGACGAGGATGTCCCGGCGCCGGGCCCGGTGCTCCAGCTCCTCGACCTCGGTGAGGAGCTTGCGGTTGTCCGCGAAGAACTTGTGGTGCGTGCGCCAGTCGCCCTCGACGAGCGCGTTCCGGATGAACAGGTCGCGGGAGACCTCCGGGTCGATCCGCCCGTAGTTCACCTTGCGGTCGGCGACGATCGGGACGCCGTACAGCGTCACCTTCTCGAAGGCCATCACGGCCGCCTGGTCCTTCTCCCAGTGCGGCTCGCTGTACGTCTTCTTCACCAGGTGCTGCGCGAGCGGCTCGATCCACTCGGGCTCGATCCGGGCGTTGACCCGGGCCCAGAGCCGCGAGGTCTCCACCAGCTCGGCGGACATCACGAAGCGCGGGGGCTTCTTGAAGAGCGCGGAGCCGGGGAAGATCGCGAACTTGGCGTTCCGCGCGCCCAGGTACTCGTTCCGGGTGCCCTCGCGCTTGGAGCCCTGGCTCTCCTTGCTCTCCTTCACGTCCTTCAGGCCGATGTGGGAGAGCAGACCGGCGAGCAGGGAGACGTGCACGGACTGCTCCGGCGCGTCCTCCTCGTTCAGGTGGATGCCCATCTGCTTGGCGACCGTCCGCAGCTGGGCGTAGATGTCCTGCCACTCGCGGATGCGCAGGAAGTTCAGGTACTCCTGCTTGCACATCCGGCGGAAGGAGCTGGAGCCGCGCTCCTTCTGCTGCTCGCGGACGTACCGCCACAGGTTGAGGAAGGCGAGGAAGTCGCTCGTCTCGTCCTTGAAGCGGGCGTGCAGCTGGTCGGCCTGCGCCTGCTTCTCCGCCGGCCGCTCGCGCGGGTCCTGGATGGACAGCGCCGCCGCGATCACCATGACCTCGCGGACACAGCCGTTCCTGTCGGCCTCCAGGACCATCCGGGCGAGCCGCGGGTCCACCGGCAGCTGGGACAGCTTCCGGCCCTGCTGCGTCAGCCGCTTCTTCGGGTCCTTCTCCGCCGGGTCGATCGCGCCGAGCTCCTGGAGGAGCTGCACGCCGTCCCGGATGTTCCGGTGGTCCGGCGGGTCGATGAAGGGGAACTTCTCGATGTCGCCGAGGCCGGCAGCGGTCATCTGCAGGATGACGGAGGCCAGGTTCGTACGGAGGATCTCCGCGTCCGTGAACTCCGGACGGGTGAGGAAGTCGTCCTCGGAGTAGAGGCGGATGCAGATGCCGTCCGACGTACGGCCGCAGCGGCCCTTGCGCTGGTTGGCGCTGGCCTGGCTGATCGGCTCGATCGGCAGCCGCTGCACCTTGGTCCGGTGCGAGTAGCGGGAGATGCGGGCGGTGCCCGGATCGATCACGTACTTGATGCCGGGGACGGTCAGGGAGGTCTCGGCGACGTTCGTCGCGAGGACGATCCGGCGGCCGGAGTGCGCCTGGAAGACCCGGTGCTGCTCGGCGTGCGAGAGGCGCGCGTACAGCGGCAGGATCTCGGTGTTGAAGAGTTTCTTCTTGGTCAGCGCGTCCGCGGTGTCGCGGATCTCGCGCTCGCCGGAGAGGAAGACCAGGACGTCGCCCGGCCCTTCCTTCTGGAGCTCGTCGACGGCGTCGCAGATCGCGGTGATCTGGTCCCGGTCGGACTCCTCGCTGTCCTCTTCGAGGAGCGGGCGGTAGCGGACCTCGACCGGATACGTACGGCCGGAGACCTCGACGATCGGGGCGTCGCCGAAGTGCCGGGAGAAGCGCTCCGGGTCGATCGTCGCGGAGGTGATGACGACCTTGAGGTCGGGGCGCTTCGGCAGCAGCTGGGCCAGGTAGCCGAGCAGGAAGTCGATGTTGAGGGACCGCTCGTGGGCCTCGTCGATGATGATCGTGTCGTACGCGCGCAGCTCGCGGTCCGTCTGGATCTCGGCGAGCAGGATGCCGTCCGTCATCAGCTTCACGAAGGTCGCGTCCGGGTTCACCTGGTCGGTGAAGCGGACCTTCCAGCCGACGGCCTCGCCCAGCGGCGTCCTCAGCTCCTCGGCGACGCGCTCCGCGACCGTGCGGGCGGCGATCCGGCGGGGCTGGGTGTGCCCGATCATGCCCCGGACGCCCCGGCCCAGCTCCAGGCAGATCTTCGGGATCTGGGTGGTCTTTCCGGAGCCCGTCTCACCGGCGACGATCACGACCTGGTGGTCGCGTATCGCCTCCAGGATCTCGTCCTTCTTCTGCGAGACGGGCAGCTGTTCGGGATACGTGACCGCGGGCACGCGGGCGGCACGCCCGTCGACGCGCTCCTTGGCCTTGGCCGCCTCGGCGGCGATCTCGTCCAGGACGGCCGCGCGGGCCTCGGGCTTGCGGATGCGGCGGGCGCCTTCGAGACGGCGGCCGAGCCGGTGGGAGTCCCGCAGCGAGACCTCGGCCAGGACGGACTGGAGGGCGGCGAAGGAAGTAGACATACGGGATCCAGGATCGCACCTGCGGACGAGAAGCGGCGAACCCATTTACGAGGGGGGCCGGGCGGCGGTGCGTAGTATTTCGGGCATCTGGCCCGGACCGGAGAGGTTTCGCATGTCCCGCACCACCCGCGCGGCGGCGCTCGCCGCGCTCCTGGGGCTGGTGCTCTCCTTCCTGGTCTGCGGCGCCCCCGCGAGTCCGTCGCCGGGGGACGCGCCGGTCGTGGCCGGCGCCGCCGTGCCGGGCTGCGACCCCGGTCACCCCGGTGACGAAGGGGCCGCGGGCCCCGGCGTGCCACCGCGTGCACACGGCTTCGCCGAGCTGCTGCCGGCCCTGGCCACCGACCGGGTGCCGCCCGCGGTCCGGCGGCCGGACACGGCCGGCCCGGTCGCACGGCAGGGCCGGGAGCCACCCGCGCGCGTGCGGACCCCCGTGGAGCTCTCCGTCCTGAGGGTGTAGGCGGACGGCCGTCCCCCGCCGTCCTTCCCTCCCGCCTTCAGGAGCGCTTCCGCATGTCCAGGTCCAAGTCCAAGCCCATCGCGATCGTCTCCGGGGTCGCGGTCGTCGCCGTGCTGGCCGGCGTCGCCTCGTACACGGCCACCAGGCCCCCGTCCCCCGGCTCCTCCGGCCCCTCGTCCGTCGCCGAGGTCTCCGCCGACCCCTCCGCCGGCGTCTACGCCGAGCTGGAGGGGTACGCCCGCCGCGACGCCTCCGACAAACTGGCCCTCGGCCGCGTCGACGCGCCCGTCGTGCTCATCGAGTACGCCGACTTCAAGTGCGGGTACTGCGGGAAGTTCGCCCGCGACACCGAGCCCGTCCTGGTGAAGAAGTACGTGGAGAAGGGGGTCCTGCGCATCGAGTGGCGGAACTTCCCGATCTTCGGCGAGGAGTCGGAGGCCGCCGCCCGCGCCTCCTGGGCGGCCGGGCAGCAGGGCAGGTTCTGGGAGTTCCACAAGGCCGCCTATGCCGAGGGAGCCAAGGAGAAGGGGTTCGGCGAGGAGCGCCTCGCCGCCCTCGCGAAGGAGGCCGGCGTGCCCGACCTCGCCCGGTTCCGTCAGGACCGCCTCGGCGCGGTGTCCCGTGAGGCCGTCAGCGTCGACCGGGGACAGGGGTACGACCTCGGCGTCTCCTCCACCCCGTCGTTCCTGATCAACGGCCGGCCGATCGCGGGCGCCCAGCCCCTGGAGGCCTTCACGGAGGCGATCGAGGCGGCGGCGAAGGCCGCGCCTTCGAAGGGCGCGTCTTCGAAGGGCGCGCGGTGACCTCCGGCATCGGCTACTTCGCCGCCTTCCTCGGCGGCCTCCTCGCCCTGCTCAGCCCGTGCAGCGCCCTGCTCCTGCCCGCCTTCTTCGCGTACTCGATCGACACGCGCGCGAAGCTGGTGGCCAGGACCGGGATCCTCTACGCGGGCCTGGCGACCACCCTCGTCCCGCTCGGCGCGGCCGGCTCCCTCGCCGGCCGGTTCTTCTACGGCCACCGGGAGCTGCTCGTCACCGCCGGCGGCTGGCTGATCATCGGCCTCGGCGTCCTCCAGGTCCTCGGCCTCGGCTTCGCCTCCCGCCGGATCGCCGAGGCGAGCGGCCGGATCCGGCCCACGTCGGCGCTCTCCGTCTACGCCCTCGGCCTGGTCTACGGCCTCGCGGGCTTCTGCGCGGGCCCGATCCTGGGCAGCGTCCTGACGGTGGCGGCGCTGAGCGGCAGCCCGGTGTACGGCGGACTGCTCCTGGCCGTGTACGCGCTCGGCATGGCCGTCCCGCTGTTCGTCCTGGCGCTGCTCTGGGAGCGGTACGAGCTGGGCCGGCGGCGCTGGCTGCGCGGCCGGCCGCTCCGTGCCGGCCGCTTCGAGGTCCACTCCACCTCGCTGCTCTCGGGCCTCTTCTTCATCGCCCTCGGCACCCTCTTCCTGGTCTTCGACGGGACGACCGGGCTGCCGGGCCTGCTCTCGGTGGACGAGTCCTTCGCGGTGGAGGAGCGGGTCGCCGCGCTGGGCCGCTCGGTGCCGGACTGGGCGCTGCTCGCCGGGGTCGTGGCGGTGGTGGCGGCAGGGCTCGCGGTGCGGGGCCGCAGGGCGCGGCGGCACGAGGAGGTCTGAGCCGTACGGGGGAGGGGGCCGGGCCCTTCCCCCGTACGGTCGCACTCGCCGGGAGCGATTCCCCGGGGAATCGCTCCCGGGGAACGACTCCTCAGGAACGAAGAAGGCCCCGTTCTTTCGAACGGGGCCTTCCTTCTGTGGCTGGGGCCGGGGTCGAACCGGCGACCTATCGCTTTTCAGGCGATCGCTCGTACCAACTGAGCTACCCAGCCACGAGGCCGTTTCCGACCTCAGCGATCCTGACGGGACTTGAACCCGCGACCTCCACCTTGACAGGGTGGCGAGCTAACCAACTGCTCCACAGGACCTTGCTTCGTGCGATCACTAGTCTCGCACACGGTAATGCGTGCCCCCAACGGGATTCGAACCCGTGCTACCGCCTTGAAAGGGCGGCGTCCTGGGCCACTAGACGATGAGGGCTAGAGGCTCACCTGCGCACTTCTCAGTGCGTCGGGGACGTGAGAAGCATATGGGATGCCGGCCGCTATCGCCAAAACGGTTCCCGAGCGGGGGAGAATGGGCCCGTGCTGGAGATGACGCGCGAGGAGTTCGAGGAGCTCGTCGCCGAGGCCCTGGACCGGATTCCGCCGGAGCTGACACGGCTCATGGACAACGTCGCCGTGTTCGTGGAGGACGAGCCCTCCCCGGACGACCCCGAGCTGCTCGGGCTCTACGAGGGGACGCCGCTGACCGAGCGCGGCGAGTGGTACGCCGGGGTGCTGCCCGACCGGATCACGATCTACCGGGGGCCGACGCTGCGGATGTGCGAGTCGCGCGAGGACGTGGTCGAGGAGACCGAGATCACCGTCGTGCACGAGATCGCCCACCACTTCGGCATCGACGACGACCGGCTGCACGCGCTCGGCTACGGCTGAGCGGGGCGGGCCCGGGCGTCGGCGCGGGCCGCGACCAAAGCGCGTGGCTCCGGCCGGATCGGGGGCGCGGGCCGCGACCGGATCGGAGGCGTGGCCGGATCGGGTGCCGTGGGGCCCGGCCGGATCGGACGGCGTGGGGCGTGGCCGGATCGCGTGGCTTCGGCCGGATCGGGAGGGTGCGCGGGGGCCGTGTCCCTTGTGGTGCCCGGGGAGTTGGGCAGTGCGACGCGTTCCGTTCCTGCCTGTTGTGTCCTGGAGGTGCCCCCCGTGCGCCATTTGCCCACCCCGGTGAGATGGGCCGCCACCGCGCTGGCCGTCGCGGCCTGTGCCGGTCTGAGCGGCTGTATGAGTGTGAGTGACGAGGAGGCGAAGCCGGCGCCCGGCGCGTCCGGGGGGAAGCACGGTGCGGCGGTCGGGACCGACGACGGCGGCGGTGCCCGGGGCGGGGACGGCGGGCCCTGGAACGGCAGGCCGGAGAGGGGCGGCCCGGCCCCGGCCGGCGCGGGCAAGGAGTCCCCGGTCCCGAGCGGCTCGCCGTCGGGCACGGCGAAGCCCTCGCCGGGCGCGGTGCTGCCGGTGGAGGGCCCCGGCGGACCCGGAGGGCCCTCGAAGCCGCAGCCGGCCGCCGGTGGCCACGAGGCCACGGGCGGCGGCGGGAGCGGTGGCGGAGGGAACGGCGGCGGGAGCGGTGGCGGGGGGAACGGCGGCAGCGGCGGAGGCGCAGGGGGCCAGGACGGCGGCGGGTCCACGCCCACGCCCGAGCCGACCCCGCCGGACCCCGAGCCGACGCCGGAGCCGACCTCCGAACCGACGCCCGAGCCGACGCCGGAACCGACCTCCAACCCCACCGATCCGCCGAGCTCCGGCACCGACACCCAGATGGGCGCGATGCGGGCGGCGGACGGGCCGGGGGCACCCCCGGAGCCGACGGCATCCCCGCAGGTCGGGCCGGTGTGACGTAGTCCGATTTGCCACAGGTGGGGGAGGGTGCGTATGGTGGTAGATCGTTTGATCCCATTGCCCGGCGCCGACACAGAAGAGCGCCGTGTGGCGCGTACTCTCCCTAGCCGTGGCTGACCGCATTGAGGCGGTCGTTTGCGAAATCACGGAGTTGACGGGCGCGTGCCGAGACTCCGGAAGGTTTCGCATTTCGCATGTCCATTTTCAGTTCTGACCACGCCGTCATGCCCGAGAACGACGAGATCGTCGAGGCCGTAGAGGCCACCGAGACCGTCGCCGTCGAGGCCGACGACACCGCCGAGACGGTCGTCGAGGAGACCGTCTCCGACGAGCCCACCATCACCTTCGGCGACCTCGGTCTCCCCGAGGGCGTCGTGCGCAAGCTCGCGCAGAACGGCGTCACCACCCCCTTCCCGATCCAGGCGGCGACCATCCCGGACGCCCTGGCCGGCAAGGACATCCTCGGCCGCGGCCGCACCGGCTCCGGCAAGACCCTCTCCTTCGGTCTGCCGCTGCTCGCCACCCTGGCGGACGGCCACACCGAGAAGAAGAAGCCCCGCGGCGTCATCCTCACCCCGACCCGTGAGCTCGCGATGCAGGTCGCGGACGCCCTCCAGCCCTACGGCGACGTGCTCGGCCTCAAGATGAAGGTCGTCTGCGGCGGTACGTCCATGGGCAACCAGATCTACGCCCTGGAGCGCGGCGTCGACATCCTCGTCGCCACCCCGGGCCGCCTCCGCGACATCATCAACCGCGGCGCCTGCTCCCTGGAGCAGGTCCAGGTCGCCGTCCTCGACGAGGCCGACCAGATGGCCGACCTGGGCTTCCTGCCCGAGGTCACCGAGCTGCTCGACCAGGTCCCCGAGGGCGGCCAGCGTCTCCTCTTCTCCGCCACCCTGGAGAACGAGATCGACACCCTCGTCAAGCGCTACCTGGTGAACCCGGTCACGCACGAGGTCGACCCGTCCGCCGGTGCCGTCACGACGATGACCCACCACGTCCTCGTCGTGAAGCCGAAGGACAAGGCCCCGGTCACCGCCGCCATCGCCGCGCGCAAGGGCCGCACGATCATCTTCGTCCGCACCCAGCTGGGCGCGGACCGCATCGCCGAGCAGCTGCGCGAGGCCGGTGTGAAGGCCGACGCCCTGCACGGCGGCATGACCCAGGGCGCCCGTACGCGCACCCTGGCCGACTTCAAGGACGGCTACGTCAACGCGCTCGTCGCGACCGACGTCGCCGCCCGAGGCATCCACGTCGACGGCATCGACCTGGTCCTGAACGTGGACCCGGCCGGCGACCACAAGGACTACCTGCACCGCTCGGGCCGCACCGCCCGTGCCGGCCGCTCCGGCGTCGTGGTCTCCCTGGCCCTGCCGCACCAGCGCCGCCAGATCTTCCGCCTGATGGAGGACGCGGGCGTCGACGCCTCGCGCCACATCGTCGGCGGTGCCGGCGCCTTCGACCCGGAGGTCGCCGAGATCACCGGCGCCCGTTCGCTGACCGAGGTCCAGGCCGACTCCGCGAACAACTCGGCCAAGCAGGCCGAGCGCGAGGTCGTCGACCTGACCAAGCAGCTGGAGCGCCTCCAGCGCCGCGCCGTCGAGCTCCGCGAGGAGGCCGACCGTCTGGTCGCCCGTGCCGCCCGCGAGCGCGGCGAGGACCCGGAGGCCGCCGTCGCCGAGGTGACCGAGGCCGCCGAGGCCGAGGTCGCGGCCGCCGTCGTCGAGGCCGAGCGCGCCGCGAAGGCCGAGGAGCGCCGCGAGGAGCGTTCGACGTTCCGCGACGAGCGGGGCAACTTCGAGCGCCGTGACCGCGGTGACCGCGGTGGCTTCAACCGTGAGGACCGTGGCGGCTTCCGTCGCGACGACCGTCCGTCGGGCGGCTTCAACCGCGACGACCGCGGCGGCCGTTCCTTCGAGCGTCGTGACAACGACCGTCCGTCCGGCGGCTTCCGCCGCGACGAGCGTCCCTCCGGTGGCTTCCGTCGTGACGACCGCCCGTCGGGTGGCTTCAACCGTGAGGACCGTGGCGGCTTCCGTCGCGACGACCGTCCGTCCGGCGGCTTCCGCCGCGACGACCGTCCCTCCGGTGGCTTCCGTCGTGACGACCGCCCGTCGGGTGGCTTCAACCGCGACGACCGCGGCGGCCGTTCCTTCGAGCGTCGTGACAACGACCGTCCGTCCGGCGGCTTCCGCCGCGACGACCGCCCGTCGGGTGGCTTCAACCGCGACGACCGCGGCGGCCACCGTGGCAGCGACCGTCCGTTCAACCGCGACCGTCGTGACGACCGCCCCGCCGGCGGCTTCCGCTCGGGCGGCGACCGCCCGTACGGCCGTCGTGACGACCACCGCGGCAGCACCGGCTCGACCGGCGGCTCCTTCGGCCGCCGCGACGACAAGCCGCGCTGGAAGCGCAACGGCTGACACAGCCCGCCCCTTTGAGACAGGGCCCGTACGAGCACCCCGGTGCCTGTACGGGCCCTGTCCCGTACGAGCACCGCGCCCCTCGCCCTTCCCGCCACGCCCGCGCCACGGCCGGTGTCGGATACCCGATCGGTTCCCGGCCCCTCTCGGGCTATGCTGCTCGGGTGTGCTTGTCCACGGGCCGTTAGCTCAATTGGCAGAGCAGTGGACTTTTAATCCATTGGTTGTGGGTTCGAGTCCCACACGGCCTACGCGAGGCAGGCGAGGGGATCCCCTCTGACCTGCTACGGAGCGCCCCTCCCGGTTTCGACCGGGCGGGGCGCTCCGTCGTTCGGGGGATCGTGCGTGAGCGGACGGTCCGGGCAGGAGATCGAACCCTGGACGCCCGCCCGTCAGGCGGTCGAGTCGAGCGGTCACGCGACGCTCACGCGCCTCCTGGACGGGGGAGCCGACGTGAACGAGGTCTGCTCCGGCATGACTTTGCTGACGCACGCCATCGCACTGGAAGGGGACTCGGCTCTTCAGCCAGGGCAGCCGATCGACAGTGCTCTCACCGCGATCGTCCTTGCCCACGGTGCCGACCCCACCGCCACCCCCGACGGCGGAAGCAGTGCTTACGAGATGGCCCGGTTCTACGACCACGACAGGGCGATCCGGCTGCTGGACCGGTTCACCGCTCGGCACGGCTGAATCGTCCGGCACCCGGGCGACGCGGACCCGGCCGGGCGGTCGGTGCCGCTCGGCGTTTCCTGACGGGCGTCCGGGAGATCATGGCTGCGGACCAACCGGGGGAAGACGCAGGGGCAGGGGAATCATGGTCGCGTTTTACGCATCCGCTCTGGATGGAGTCGCCCGCAATCCGGCGCTGCCGACGCCGTTGCTGTTGCGCCTGCTCGCCTTCGACGAGGGCGGCGGCCATCCGCCCCGTGACGCCGTCCAGCGGGCCGGACTCCCCGAGCCGGCCGTCGGGGTGATCCTGGCCCACCCGGATCCGGGCGTCCGGATCGACTTCGCCATGAGCGCCAGGGCGGAGCCCGCACAGCGGGCCCGGCTCGCGGACGACCCCTCCCCCAAGGTGCGGGCCGCTCTCGCATACGGCCCCGAGCGCCTTCCGCGTACGACGGTCGAGCCGCTGCCGGACGCCGTGTGCGCCCGCCTGCTCGACGACCCGGATCCTTCCGTCCGCGCGGCCCTGCTGAACTCGCCCCATCTGGCGCCGTCGTTCGTGGCCTCGATGGCCGCTCACCACGATCCGGAGGCACGCCGGTGCGCGGTGCGCGCATGGGAGATCCTGCCGCCGGGCGAGCAGGCGGCGCTGCTGGCCGACCCCGATGCCGAGGTGCGGCGGGCCGCCGCACTTCGGGAGTGCCGGCGGGACGCACGAGTGACCGCCGAACTCCTCCGCGATCCCGAGTCCGCCGCCGAGGCGCAACGCTGCGGGCTCCTCGTCCGCGCCGACGCCGAGCGGTGCGTCGCAGAGCGGACGCACCCGGCGGCCCTCGCCGAGAACCCGTCGCTGCCCGCCGACCTCGTGGAGCGGCTCGCCGTGGACCCCGACGAGGCCGTACGGCTCGCGGTCTCCCTCAGGCCCGAGCTGGACGAGACGCGGCGCATGGCGATCGACTTCACGGCCGGGGACTTCGACAGGGGAGACGGCGTGCGGTGGGTACGGGACGGGCTCGCCGACCCCGAGGTGCTGCGTCGGGCCGCGACCTCCGCCCACCCGCTGCTCCAGCGCGCCGCCGCCAGGAGTCCGCACCTGCCGCCTGACCTTCTGCGCCTCCTCGCACGCGTCGAGGACCCGGTGTTGGAGAACCTCCTGGGCATTTACCACCCCGACACCCCGGAGGAGGTCCTGATGCGTGTGTTCGCGCGGCTCGGCGGGACGTTCTCCGCCTGGATGGCGGAGACGCATCCCCGCTTTCCCCGCGAGGGTCTCGCCGCGCGCTACGCGGACCACCCGGACGGGAACTACCGCCGGCTGGCCGTCCGGGACCCCGCGGCCACGCCGGAGCTGATCGAACGGCTCAGCCACGATCCCGCGGTCTGGACGCGTCAGGCGGCGGCCGGTGACCCGCGCCTCCCACTCCACCGGCTCCGCGAGGCCCTCCACGTCCCCGAACTGGCTTCCAGCGCGGGCGCCAACCCGGCGCTCCCCGAGGCCGAGATGGCCGCCGTCCTGGAACGGGCCGGCGTTCCCGCCTGACCTCTGAACCGAGCCTCTCCCCGGTGTCGGCCCGATGTTCCGTCGAGCCGGGCACCCTACGGTGTCCGTTCCCTGCTCGATCGGTCTCACGGGCCGTTACCGCGTCCTCTGTGCATCCGAAGTCGCTGCCGAGAGACTTCGAGTCCCACACGGCCTGCCGAACGGCGGGGGTGGGCGGCGCCGGTCCGTGGAGGGGCGGCTGCCGGGGAGCTGTCGTCCCTCTGAGAACCTTCCACCGGGTTCCTGCCGTCCTGTCTTCCCGGAGGCTTTCCTCCGAACGGGGTCGTCCCGGGGGCGGGCGGGGGGAAGGTGGGGAAGCGTGGACGCGGAGTGCGGAGGTGGGGTCGGTGACGGCGAGCGGTTCCGGTGATCCGGCGGGGGAGGCCCAGCGGCTGGCCCGCTGGGCGCTGATCGCCATGGCGGTCGCGGGCTCGGCCCTGCTGGCCGCGCTCGGCAGCGGGCCGCTGGTCCTGTTGAGCGGGCTCGTGGGGCTCGTCGCGTCGGCCGTCGGCGTCTGGTGGTTCCTCGCGCACCGCGGGCCGCTGCGGCTGCTCGGCGGGGCGCTCGCGGTGGCCGCGCCCCTCGTGACCCTCTACCTGTACGTCGTCGGGGGCGTCTGGGTGAACGCCCTCGTGGCCCTGGGGTCGTGGGGCGTGGCGCTGTCCTGCGCCCGGTCCGCCCTGCGCCGGCCGGAGGACGAGCGGAACGCGCTGATGCGGGGCGCGGCCGTTCCCCCGCCCCGCCGGCCCGTCCTGATCATGAACCCGAAGTCCGGCGGCGGGAAGGTCGAGCGGTTCCGGCTCGTCGAGCGGGCGGAGGCGCTCGGGGCCCGGGTGGTCCTGCTCGACCCGTCCGCCCCGGCCGACGTCGCCGGCCTCGCCCGCAAGGCCGTGGCGGAGGGCGCCGATCTGCTCGGGGTGGCCGGCGGCGACGGCACGCAGGCCCTGGTGGCCGAGGTCGCCGCCGAGCACGACCTGCCGTTCCTGGTGATCTCGGCCGGCACCCGCAACCACTTCGCCCTGGACCTGGGCCTCGACCGCACCGACCCGTCGCGGTGCCTCGACGCGCTGACCGACGGCGAGGAGCTCCGGGTCGACCTCGGCGACGTCGCCGGCCGCCCCTTCGTGAACACGGTCTCCTTCGGGGTGTACGCGGACGTGGTCCAGCACCCGGAGTACCGCGACGACAAGGCCGGCACCGCGATCGACGTCCTGCCCGATCTGCTCCAGGGCGGTGAGGGCGACCGGCTCGACGCGCTCGCCGACTCCACCCCGCTCACCGGGCAGCAGGCGCTCCTCGTCAGCAACAACCCGTACGCGGCGCCCGATCCGTTCGGCACGGTCGCCGCCCGCCGGACGCGTCTCGACGGCGGCGAGCTCGGGGTGATCGGCGTCCGGGTGGACGGGGCCGCCCAGGCGGCGGAACTGGCGGTCCTGGGCACCCAGGCCACCGGCCTGAACGTCCTGACGGCCCGTAGGGTGGAGGTCGGGGGCGGCCCCGGCGCGGGCGCCGTCATCTCCGTCGCCGTGGACGGCGAGGCGCTGACCCTGCCCACGCCCGTGGTCTGCACCCTGCGTCCGCGCGCCCTGCGGGTCCTCGTGCCCCGTGACCGGCCGGGGTCGCCGGTGCCACCGCCGCGCCTGGACTGGCGGCGCCTGACCCGGCTGGCCTTCCCCGAGGAGCCGGGCCGGAGCGGCCCGTGGGGCTCCCGCACGCCTTGAACTCCCGTACCACCGAACCCTCTAGGAGCGGAGCATGACGGACGACACGACGACCGGGACCTTCCGGGCGGTCCTGCACGACATCCGGGCCGTCGACGGTGCCGTGTACGCCGCGGTGGCCGCCACCTCCACGCCCACGCTCGACACCGCGCTCCGCCGGCTCTCCACGGCGGCGAACCACTCCAAGATCTCCTTCTCCGTCGCGGCGGCCCTCGCGCTGGTGCCGGGCCGGCCGCGGCGCGCCGCGCTCGCCGGGGTCGGGGCGATCGCGGTGGCCTCGGCCTCGGCGAACCTGCTGGGCAAGCGGCTGGTCCGCAGGCCGCGGCCGGACCGGGAGGCGGCCCGGGTGGTGGTGGGCCGTCACGTCCCGATGCCCACCTCGGCGTCGTTCCCCTCCGGGCACACCGCGTCGGCGGTCGCCTTCGCCACCGCCGTGGGGTCGGTGCTGCCGCCCCTGTCGCTGCCCCTCGCGGCCCTGGCGTGGACCGTGGGCTACTCCCGGGTCCACACCGGGGTGCACTACCCCGGCGACGTCGCGGCGGGCGGCCTCCTCGGCATCGCGAGCGCGGGCGTCTCCCTGGCGGCCGGGAGCTGGTGGGCCGCCAGGAAGAGGTGACCGGGCGTCAGGCGCCAGCGCCAGGAGCGGTGGCGCCTGACGGTGCCGGTGGCGCCTGACGGTGTGGTCGGTGCCGGTGGTGCCGGTGGTGCCGGTGGTGCCGGTGGTGCCGGTGGTGCCGACGGTGCCGACGGTGCGGGCAGGGCCGGCGAGGCCGGTCAGTACGTCGCGCGGGCCAGTTCCTCCTCCGTGAAGCCCAGCGTGGCCACCCGCTCCGGGTCCGCCAGGATGTGCAGCTCGACGATCCGGTCCTCGACGATCGTGAACGTCATGAGCGAGCCCGGGCGCCCCTCGACGACCGACAGGACCGCGGGCTGGCCGTTGGCCACCACCTGCAGCACCCCCGTACGGAACTTCGCGTACGTGAGGGCCTGCGCGATGACGGCCTCGGCGCCCCGGACGACCCGGGAGACGGCCGCGAGAGTCCTGCCGCCGTCCGCGCGCAGCACCACGTCCGGGTCGAGGACGGCGAGCAGCCCCTCGAAGTCGCCGCCGTGCGCCGCGGCGAGGAAGGCGTCGGCGATCTCCCGCTGGCGCCGGGCGTCCGGGCCGGGGGCCGGGGTGGCGTCCTGGACCCGGCGGCGGGCGCGGCTGGCGAGCTGGCGGGTCGCCGCCGGGGTGCGGTCCACGATCTTCGCGATCTCGTCGAAGGAGACGGCGAACATGTCGTGCAGCACGAACGCGAGCCGCTCCGCCGGCCCCAGGGTGTCCAGGACGACGAGGAGCGCGAGCCCGACGGATTCGGTGAGCTCGGCCGCGTGCTCCGGGTCGGTGGTGTCGGCGACCCGGACGACCGGGTCGGGGACGTAGTACTCCAGCGGGTCCTCGCGGCGCGAGCCGCGCGAGCGCAGCATGTCCAGGCAGACGCGGCCGACGACGGTGGTCAGCCAGCCGCTGAGGTTCTCCACCCCGCTGACGTCGCTGCGGCTGAGCTTGAACCAGGCCTCCTGGACGGCGTCCTCGGCCTCGCTGAGCGAGCCCAGCATGCGGTAGGCCACCGCCCGCAGATGGCCGCGGTCGGCGTCGAAGCGCCGGGCCAGGAATTCCTTGTCGGATCCCCGGCCGACTGCCGTTTCGTGGTCCACTCGTCGATCTCCCCGTTCGCGTCCCGTCATGCCGTCATGACGGATGGAATGCTGCGGATGTGACAGCGGGGACAGGGCTTCCGGATTTCGGTACGTGAGATCCCCGCCGTCTCCCGGCGAACGCCCGGGATTTCCCGGTCGATGCCCCCGATCGCCGTGAATCCCCACTTCAGCACGGTGATCTTCATCCGTAGATTGATCACCATGACGACGACGACGCCGCAGGTCAACCCCGTACTCCGCACCCCGCCGGCCTCTCCCGCCGCGGCGGCCGCCTACTTCTCCGCCAGCCTCGCCTTCCACGCCGACGTCTCCGACGTGGCCTCCGCGCTCGCCACCGCCGCCGCCGAGGGCACCGACCCGGGCTTCGTGGTGATCGACTCCCGGTCCACCGCCTCCTGGGACCAGGGTCACGTCCCCGGCGCGGTCCACCTGCCGACCGCGCTCATCCCCGAGCAGGCCGAGCAGCTGCTCGACAAGTCCGTGCCGGTCGTCACGTACTGCTGGGGTCCCGGCTGCAACGGCGCCACGCGCGCCGCGCTGGCCCTCGCCGAGCTGGGCTTCCAGGTGAAGGAGATGCTCGGCGGCTTCGAGTACTGGGTGCGCGAGGGCTTCGCGTACGAGACGTGGGAGGGGCCCGCGGAGAAGGCCGCCGACCCGCTGACGGCGCCGGTCGACTCCGATGACTGCGGGTGCTGAGGAAAACCGATTTCGTGATCGCCCCGTCCATGCCGTAGAGTCGTGTTCACCGACGCGGGGTGGAGCAGCTCGGTAGCTCGCTGGGCTCATAACCCAGAGGTCGCAGGTTCAAATCCTGTCCCCGCTACTCAGTAGCAACGAAGGCCCGGATCCAGTCACTGGATCCGGGCCTTCGTCGTGTCCGGTTCTTCTCCGCTTGACCTTGACGCAACGTCAAGATCTAGCGTTCTCGGCATGGAGTGGTCGATCCAGGAGATCGCCAAGAAGGCCGGCACCACCAGCCGCACCCTCCGGCACTACGGAGAGCGCGGGCTGCTGGAGCCGAGCCGGATCGGCGCGAACGGTTACCGGTACTACGACCAGGCGGGACTCGTGCGCCTGCAGCGGATCCTGCTGCTGCGCGAGCTGGGGCTCTCCCTGCCCGCCATCGCCGAGGTCCTCGCCGGGCAGCGGGACACCTCCGCCGCCCTGCGCACCCATCTCGCCCTCCTGGAGCAGGAGCGCGAGCGCATCGGACGCCAGATCGCGTCGGTGCGGACCACTCTGCGGAAGACCGAGGAAGGAGAGGAACTCATGGCTGAGGAAGTGTTCGACGGTTTCGACCACACGGTGTACGAGGAGGAGGTCACCGAGCGCTGGGGCCGCGACGCGTACGAGAAGGGCGACCGCTGGTGGCGCTCGCTCGGCGACGAGCGGAAGAAGGCGTTCATGGAGGAGCAGGCCGGCATCGCCCGCGACTTCGGACGGGCGGCCCGGGACGGCCTGGCCGCCGACAGCGACGAGGTGCAGGCGATCGCGCGGCGCCAGGTCGCGTGGCTGTCGACGACCACGACGCCGAGCAAGGAGTACGTGATCGGCCTCGGGCAGATGTACGTCGACGATCCGCGCTTCACGGCGAACTACGACAAGCACGGAGAGGGCACCGCGGTCCTCGTCCGGGACGCGATGAAGGTGTACGCGGAGCGGAACCTCTGACGGACCCGTCCGAGCAGGACGGAGCTGCCTTGAGCAGGACGGAGCTGCCTTGAGCGGGGCGGACCCGTCGGAGCAGGACGGAGCTGTCCTGAGCAGGACGGGCCTGTCTGAAGTAAACGGTGGCCAAAACCGTGCCTGCCTCTTTGGAGGCAGCCCCCACCCCACCGTAATCTCGCGCGCACCATGAGTGACGAGCGTGTGAGCGATGCGATCCGGCGGGCGCCCGCCGTGCTCGTCCTGCTCGCGCTCCTCGCCCTCCTCGTGAGCGTCTGCCACGGCTCCCACGGGCACGTGCTGCCGACCTCCGGCACCGCGACCGTCTCCGCCCCCGCGCTCCCGCACGGCTGCGAGCGGTCCGGGGAGGCCTGGACCTTCGACGCCCACCTCCCCGCGCAGGCCCCCGCCTCCCCGCTCGCCGCGCCCGACGCCGGCGGGGCCGCGGTCCCGTACCACGCGGCGGACCTGCGCACCGATCCCCGCGCGCGCTGCGTCCGGTACCGGGCCGGCCCCGGCCCCGAGCCGGGCCGGCTGCTCGTCGCCCTCGGAGTGGACCGGAACTGAGCCGGGTCCCGCACTCGCGTGACCAGGTTCCCTTCCGCGTACCCACCCCGAGGACACCTCCCCATGACCGCACCCCTGACGCTTCCCGTCGACGGACAGACCGTCGGCAACACCCCCGTCCTGTGGACGGACGACGGCTACTGGGCCAAGCTCGAAGGCTTCAACTTCGGCGGCATCAAGGACCGCGCCGCCCTCTACATGGTCGAGCAGGCCCGCCGCCGCGGGGACCTGCGGCCCGGCGCCCCGATCGTCGAGTCGACCTCCGGGACCCTCGGTCTCGGCCTCGCCCTCGCGGGCGTGCTCCACGGCCACCCCGTGCACGTCGTCACCGACCCCGGGCTCGAACCGATCGTCGAGCGGATGCTCGTCGCCCACGGCGCCCGGGTCCACGTCGTCCCCGAGCCCAGCCCGCGCGGCGGCTGGCAGCAGGCCCGGATGGACCGGGTCGCCGAACTGCTCGGGAGCCTCGACGGGGCCTGGTGGCCCGACCAGTACGGGAACCCCGACAACCCCGCCGCGTACGCGGGGCTCGCCGCCGAGCTGTCCGCGCAGCTCGACCGGATCGACGTCCTCGTCTGCGCGGTCGGCACCGGCGGCCACTCCGCCGGGATCTCCCGGGCCCTGCGCGCCGGCTCCAGCCCGGCCCTGGAGCTGGTCGGGGTGGACTCCGTGAACTCCACCGTCTTCGGCCTTCCGGCCGGGGAGCGGCTGATGCGCGGCCTCGGCTCCTCCATCCACCCCGGGAACGTCGACCACGCGGCCTTCGACGAGATCCACTGGGTCGGCCCGGCGGAGGCGGTCCGCGCGGCCCGCCGACTGGCCTCGCGGCAGTTCGCCACCGGTGGCTGGAGCGTGGGCGCGGTCGCGCTGGTCGCCGGCTGGCTGGCCCGCACGCGGCCGCGCGGGACCCGGATCGCGGCGGTCTTCCCGGACGGGCCGCAGCGGTACTTCGACACCGTCTTCAACGACGAGTTCTGCGCGGCGCACGGGCTGCTCGACGGTCCCGTACGGGAGGACCCCGCCGCGTACGTCTCCGACGACACGGTCACCGGCTGGACCCGCCGGGTCCTGGAGCGTGTCCGGTGACGACGACGGCGACCACGCCCGCGAAGGCCAGGGGCGGCATCTGGCGGCAGACCCGCACCTTCGAGCCGGCCGTGCGGCTCCTCTTCCTCAACCAGCTCACCATCAACCTCGGCTTCTACATGCTCATGCCGTACCTGGCCGCGCACCTCGCGGACGGGCTCGGCATGGCCGCCTGGGCCGTCGGTCTCGTCCTCGGCGCCCGGAACCTCTCCCAGCAGGGCATGTTCCTCGTCGGCGGGGCGCTCGCCGACCGGCTCGGCTTCAAGCCGCTCATCGTGGCCGGCTGCGCGCTGCGGACGGTCGGCTTCGGAGCGCTCGCCTTCGCGCAGTCGCTGCCGACGCTGATCGCCGCCTCGCTCGCGACGGGCCTCGCGGGGGCGCTGTTCAACCCCGCCGTGCGGGCCTGTCTGGCGGCGGAGGCGGGGGAGGAGCGCCGGGTGGAGGCCTTCGCGCTGTTCAACGCGTACTACCAGGCGGGCATCCTGCTCGGGCCGCTCGTCGGGGTGGCCCTGACGGGGGTGTCGTTCCGGCTGACGTGCGTGGTCGCGGCGGTGCTGTTCGCCGGCCTGACCCTCGTACAGCTCCGGCATCTGCCCGTACGGGTCTCCGAAGCGCCCAGGGAACGACGGGGGCAGTTCCGCACGGTGCTCTCCCACCGCACCTTCTGGCTCTTCTCGCTCGCCATGACCGGCTCGTACGTGCTGTCCTTCCAGGTCTATCTGGCGCTGCCGCTCGCGGCGGGCGGCACGGGCGTGACGACCGCGCTGTTCGTGGTCTCGGCGCTCGTCGCGCTCGCAGGGCAGCTGCGGATCACGGCCTGGACCCGGCGCCGGCTCAGCCGGGAGCGGTGTCTCGTCCTCGGGCTCGCGCTGATGGGCGGGGCCTTCCTCGTCCCGGCCGTCCTGGGTCGGGGGCCGGTGGGTCTGCTGCTGTGCGCGGCGGTTCTGGCCGTCGCGAACGCGGTGCTCTACCCGTACGAGATGGACACGCTCGTCGCCCTGTCCCGGGGACGCTGGGTGGCCACCCACTACGGGCTCTACAACACGGTGTGCGGGATCGGGATCACCCTCGGGAACCTGGGGACCGGCGCGCTCCTCGACGTCACCGGCTGGTCGGCGGCGCCGTGGCTCGCGCTGTGCGCGGTGGGCCTGGGGTGCGCGGCGGCGACGGCGCTCCTCGCCCGGGGCGGGCGGCTCGCGGCCGGCTGACCCCGTACGCCACTCGGCCCCGTGGGGGTCGCCGCCGCGGGCGGCGGCGGCCACTCTGGGAGGGCGCGGTGCGGACGGACCGCGGCCGGGGTCGGACCGGGCAGGAGAGCACAGGTGGGGAACCCCCTAGGAGCGGCGGGCGGAGGACGGCGGGGCGGCGGGGACCGTCCCGAGTACGGCGGTGCCCGGCGGTTCATCCGGGCGCTGCCCCCGCTGGTCATCGTGGGTGGGGTCGCCTTCGACCTGGCGACCCCGCCCGCGTACACGGCGTCGCCGCTCTTCTCCGCCGCCCCGCTGATCGCCGCGCCCTTCTTCTCGATGCTGACCACCCTCCTCACCGGGATCGGCGCCGTCCTCGCCTCCGTGGGGCTGCACCTCTACAACGGCACCGCCGACGAGGTCCCCGCCCTCACCGAGACCCTGACCGTGCTCACCGTCTCCGTGCTCGCCCTCCTCATCAACCGGGTCGTGCGCCGCAGCGGCGAGCGGCTCGCCTCGGCACGGGTCATCGCCGAGACCGCGCAGAAGGCGGTGCTGCCGACGCCCGCCGAGCGGATCGGCGGGCTGCAGTGCGCGGCGCGGTACGAGGCGGCGCAGGCCGACGCGTTCATCGGCGGCGACCTGTTCGCCGTCCAGGACACCCCGCACGGGGTGCGGCTCGTGGTCGGGGACGTCCGGGGCAAGGGGCTGGACGCGGTCGAGGCCGTCGCCGTCGTCATCGGGGCCTTCCGGGAGGCGGCCGAGCAGGAGCGGACCCTGGAGGGCGTGGCACAGCGCCTGGAACGGGCCCTGGCCCGGGAGGGCACCCGCCGGCACGGTCTCGACGCCTTCGAGGGGTTCACCACGGCCGTCCTGGCCGAGATCCCGCGCACCGACGGGAGCGGGACCTTCGGCGGTTTCGTACGGGTCGTCAACCGGGGGCACCCGCCGCCGCTGATGCTGCACGCCGACGGGCGGCTGGAGTCGCTGGAGCCGGGCGAGGCGGCGCTGCCGCTCGGCATGGGCGACCTGGCGGCGTGGCCGGACCGGGCGGAGGCGCGGCCGTTCCCGCCGGGCGCGACGCTGCTCTTCTACACGGACGGCCTCTCGGAGGCGCGGAACGCGCACGGCGTCTTCTACGATCCGGCGGCGCGGCTCGCCGGGCGGATCTTCCCGGGGCCCGAGGAACTGCTCGACGCGCTCGTGGACGACGTACGGCTCCACACGGGCGGCGGGTCGACGGACGACATGGCGCTGCTCGCGGTGAGCCGCCCGGCGACGGGGCAGCCCGAACGGCGCCGGACGATGCCGGTGGTGCCGCCGGGCGGGCCCGGTCACCGGGCGTAGTCGAGGGGTGTCACTGAGATAACAATTGACATAACGTCAGGTCGCGAGGGTTTCGCCCCGCCCCCCTTATGCCTCTCTGAAGGGGGGTCAACTCGGGCGATACACCATCAATTCAATGAATGATCAAGGGGAACGGCTTGGAATCGGGACCCCCTGTCTATTAACGTTCGATAACGCAGCGCGGTCGTCCCAGCCGTCGCAAGAGGCGGCACCGTGCGCACGCGCCGAATCCTGAAAAGGAACCGGGGAACCACCACTTGGGGTGAATCGGGCCCCTTCGCACCCGTGCGAACCACGCACGCGCGCGGTCGAGCCCGTAGGAGACCTTCCTGCTCCGAACCCGTCAGCTAACCCGGTAGGCGAGAAGGAAGGAAAGGAGCGCGCCCCCGTGGCGTCCAACACCCCCGCACCCGAAGCCCCCTTCGACGCGTTCGGTGGCGGTGCGGGCCCCGCCGCCGCCTCCGACACCGAGTGGAACCCCACCGAGGGCTCCCTCCGCGCCGAGAGCCGCTCCGGCGGCCGGCACCGGGTCGTCAAGCAGCGCTCCAACTTCGCCCGCTCCTCCACCGTCCTCGGCGTCGGCGTCATCGCGGCCGTCGGTGCGGGCGGCCTCGCCACCGCGCAGGAGAAGCCCCCGGTCGCCATATCGCTGCCGGACCTCCCCGACCTGGACCTGCCGGACGCCCACGACCTCCCCGGCGTCGGCGACCTCCTCCCCGAGGAGCACAGCGCGCCCGTCGCCGCGGACCGCGTCAACCCGAACCCGCTCACCGCCGCCGCCTACACCACCGCGGCCGACGAGCGCACCGAGCAGACCGCCGCCCCCGCCGCGGGCGAGGCCCTGCGCGCCCGCATCCTCCAGCAGGCCGAGCAGCAGCAGGCCTCCGCCGACGCCGCCGAGAAGGCCGCCGCGGAGAAGGCCGCGGCCGAGAAGGCCGCCGCGGAGGCCAAGGCCAAGGAGGCCGCCGCGGAGAAGGCGGCCGCCGAGGCGAAGGCGAAGGCCGAGGCGGAAGCCAAGGCCAAGGCGGAAGCGGAGGCCAAGGCGAAGGCCGAGGCCGAGCGCCTCGCCCAGCTCGCCGCCAGCTACTCGCTGCCGGTCTCCTCGTACACCCTCACCGCCACCTACATGCAGTCCGGCTCGATGTGGTCCTCCGGCTACCACACCGGCCTCGACTTCGCCGCCCCCACCGGCACCCCGCTCAAGGCGGTCCACGGCGCGACCGTCAAGTCGGCGGGCTGGTCCGGCTCCTACGGCTACCGGATCGTCCTGGAGCTGGAGGACGGCACCGAGATCTGGTACTGCCACCTCTCGTCCATGCTGGTCAGCGCCGGCCAGACCGTCTCCACCGGCGAGACCGTCGGCCGCGTCGGCGCCACCGGCAACGTCACCGGCGCCCACCTCCACATGGAGGTCCACACGGCCGGCGGCGACGGCATCGACCCGGCGTCCTGGCTCCGCTCCAAGGGCCTGAGCCTCTAGCCACCCCACGGAATAGGCCCGGCGGCGGGGACGGTTGATCCACTCATGACCTCTCTCCGCCGACTGGGCACCTCCGACCTGCACGTCTTCCCCGTGGCCCTGGGGGGCAACGTCTTCGGCTGGACCGCCGACGAAGCGCAGTCCTTCGCCGTCCTCGACGCCTACGCCGCCGCCGGCGGCAACTTCGTCGACTCCGCCGACGTCTACTCCGCCTGGGCCGAGGGCAACGAGGGCGGCGAGTCCGAGACCGTCATCGGCCGCTGGCTCGCCTCCCGGGGCAACCGCTCCGACATCGTCGTCGCCACCAAGGTCGGCGCCCACCCCCGCTTCAAGGGACTCTCCGCCACCACCATCAAGGCCGCCGCCGAGGAGTCGCTCCGCCGCCTCGGCACCGACCACATCGACCTCTACTACACCCACTTCGACGACGAGTCCGTCCCCGTCGAGGAGATCGTCACCGCCCTCGACCAGCTGGTGAGGGACGGCAAGGTGCGCGCCGTCGCCGCCTCCAACATCTCCCCCGAGCGGCTGCGCGCCTCCCTCGACTTCGCCGAGGCCGAGGGCCTCACCCGGTACGTCGCCCTCCAGCCGCACTACAACCTGGTCTCGCGCGACACCTACGAGGGCCCGCTCCTGGAGACCGTCGAGCACGCCGGGCTCTCCGCCGTCCCGTACTACGGACTCGCCGCCGGCTTCCTCACCGGCAAGTACCGCCCCGGCGCCGACGTCGACAGCGTCCGCTCCGCCGGCGCCGCCAAGCACCTGGACACCGAGCGCGGCCGGGCCGTCCTCGCCGCCCTCGACACGGTCGCCGGGGCGCACGGGACGGAGCTCGCCACCGTCGCCCTCGCCTGGCTCGCCTCCCGCCCCACCGTCGCCGCGCCGATCGCCTCGGCCCGCACGGTCGAACAGCTCCCGGCCCTGGTCGCGGCGGCGGACCTGACGCTGACGGAGACCGAACTGGCCCTCCTGACGGAAGCCTCCGCGCTCTAGCTCCGGTACGGGTTGTAGCCGTCGTAGTCCAGGTACTGCGGCGGCGCCCAGGCCCGGCCCGTCGCCCGGGCCGCGTACGTGAGGGCCGGGGAGGCGACCTCGCGGCGCTGCCACAGATGGTGCAGCAGCTCCTGCTCCCGGGCCGGGAAGTCGGGCCCCGCCGTGCCGCGCCGGGCCCGGTCCCGCAGGAACGCGAGGGTCGTCGCGAAGGACTCGTACTCGCCGACCGCCCGCGCGGCCGACGGCCCGTACGTCCGGGCGGCGAACGAGCGGGCCACCTGCCGGGCGCGCATCGAGGACAGCGCGAGCGGCTCGGCGGGCGCGAGCCAGCCGGCCGCCGCGTACGCCGGGAGCACCCCGGATATCGTGCGCAGCTCGCGCTGCCGGCTCCACACCGCCAGCCAGGTCAGCAGGCCGAAGGCCGGGACCATGAGCGCCCCGTACACCGCGTAGAAGACCAGCGGGCCGCCGAAGGTGGCCGAGCCGTTCCAGGCGGAGTGCAGGCCCATGGCGAGCAGCAGCCCCGCCAGGGGCAGCAGCACCCGGCGCAGCCGCTTCCCGCGCGGCGCGAGGGCGGCGAAGCCGAAGCCGATGCCGGTGAGCACGGTGAACAGCGGATGCGCGAACGGCGACATCACGGCCCGTACGAAGAAGGTCGCGGCGGTCACCGAACCGATCCCCGAGGAACCGAACTCCTGGTCCTCGCCGAAGGCGTTCCCCAGGTAGAGGATGTTCTCGGTGAAGGCGAAGCCGGTCGCGGTGAAACCGGCGACCACGACCCCGTCGACGAGCCCGCCGAAGTCCCGCCGCCGGAAGAGGAAGAGCAACAGGATCGCCGCCGCCTTCGCGCTCTCCTCCACCACCGGGGCGACGAGGGTGGCCCCGAGGGTGTCGGCGGAGTCCGGATCGGCCGTGGCGGTGGCGATCCAGCGGACCGCGAAGGAGTTCGCCAGGATCGCGACGAGCGCGGCGGCGAAGGCGCCCCAGGCGAAGGCGAACAGCATGTTCTTCCAGGGCCCCGGCTCCACCCGGTCGAGCCAGCGGAACGCCGACAGCAGCAGAGGTACGGGAAGCACGGCCAGACCCAGACCCACGAGGAAGCCCTGCGTGCCGGTCTGCTCGCGGACCAGCGCCAGGATGACCAGGGCGCAGAGCGCGAGCAGCGTCACGAGGGTGATCGCGCGGACCAGCCGGCTGCGCCAGAAGGCCCGGCGGGGCCGGTAGCGCCACTGGGAACGGTCGGCGGCGGCGGGGAAGGCCGGCTCCTCGGTGTCCCGGTGCGGGACGGGAGCGGCGTCCGGCGGGGCGCCGGTGGCGAAGTTCGACACGTGAGCGACCCTAACGACCCGCACCGACACCGGCGACGGAGTCAGGCCCTCTCCTCTGCTTCCCCCGCTTCCTCTACTTCCTCCGGAAGAGCAGGTCGTGCACGACGTGCCCCTTGTCGAGCCCCTGCCCCTCGAAGCGGGTGAGGGGACGGAAGTCGGGGCGCGGCGCGTAGCCGCCGTCGGCCTGGGTGTTCTCGTAGTCCGGATGCGCGGAGAGCACCTCGAGCATCTGCTCGGCGTACTCCTCCCAGTCCGTGGCGCAGTGCAGCACGGCCCCGGACTTCATCCGCGGCGCCAGGAGGCTGAGGAACTCCGGCTGGATGAGCCGCCGCTTGTGGTGGCGCGCCTTGGGCCACGGGTCCGGGAAGTAGACCCGGCAGCCGTCGAGGGAGGCGTCCTGGAGCATCTCGCGCAGCAGGATGACCGCGTCGCCGTTGGCGACCCGGACGTTGGTCAGGCCGTTCCGGTCCGCGAGGCCGAGCAGATTGCCCTGGCCCGGGGTGTGCACGTCCACGGCGAGGATGCCGGTGCCGGGATCGGCGGCCGCCATCTGGGCGGTGGCCTCGCCCATGCCGAAGCCGATCTCCAGGACGACGGGCAGCCCGCCGAACATCTCGTCGAGATCGAGAACCCGCTTGCCGTCGATGTCGAGGCCCCAGTCGGGCCAGCGCTTCAGCATGGCCTCGGCCTGCCCGTACGTGACACGGCTGCGGCGCGGCTGGAAACTGCGGATCCGCCGCTCGTGGTGGGCCCCGGCGGGGTCGGGCATGGGCCCCTCGCCGGGGGCGAACATCCGACTGCCCCGCCGCGCGACGGGCTGTGCGGGGTCGGCGACGGGCTGCGGGCCGTTCTCAATCTGCTCAGACACAATGCGCCCGATTCTACGGCGCCCCGCCCCGAGGGGCCTCTCCACCGGAACCCCCTCCACCCCGGGCCCCCGTGGAACGACCGCCCGCAACGGGGCGGGCGGGCTACACGTGGGCCAGGGCCCGGGTGGCGATCTCGCGGCCGATCGGGAGGGACGCCGTCGCCGCGGGCGAAGGCGCGTTCAGGACGTGCACCGTCCGGGGCGCCTCGCGGAACAGGAAGTCGTCGACGAGCGTCCCGTCCCGCAGCACCGCCTGCGCCCGCACCCCCGGCGCCGCCCGCCGCAGGTCGGACTCCTCGACGATCGGCAGCAGCCGCCGCACCGCCTCGGTGAAGGCCCGCTTCGAGAGCGACCGGTGCAGTTCGCCCGCGCCGTACCGCCAGTGCTCCCGGGCGATCGCCCACGAGCCGGGCCACGCCAGGGTGGCGCCCAGTTCGCGCGGACGGACCACGGACCAGCCGTACCCCTCCTTCGCGAGCGCCGGGACCGCGTTCGGCCCGATGTGGACGCCGCCGTCGATGCCCCGGGTGAGGTGCACCCCGAGGAAGGGGAAGGCCGGGTCCGGGACGGGGTAGACCAGGCCGCGGACCAGCGACGGGTCCGCGAGCTCGTAGTACTCCCCCCGGAAGGGGACGATCCGCATGCCCGGGTCGTCGCCGGCGAGCCGGGCGATCCGGTCGCAGTGGAGCCCCGCGCAGTTCACCAGGACCTTGGCCCGCACCACGCGCCCGTCGGCGGTCCGCACGGCCACGCCGAACGGCCGCCGGTCGACGGCGGTGACCTCCGCGCCGTACAGGATCCGGGCCCCGGAGGACTCGGCGAGGCGCTCCGCGACCGCCCCGTAGTCGCAGATGCCGGTCGTGCCGACGTGGATCGCGGCGAGGCCCCGCACCCGCGGCTCGTACTCGCTGATCTGCGCCGGGCCGAGCTCGCGCACCGGGATGCCGTTCTCCCTGCCGCGCTGCACGAGCGCGTGCAGCCGGGGCAGCTCCTCGCGCGTGGTGGCGACGATGAGCTTCCCCGTCACCTCGTACGGAATGCCCCACTCCGCGCAGAACTTGACCATTTCGGCCGCGCCCTGGACCGCGAACCGCGCCTTGAGCGACCCCGGCCGGTAGTAGATCCCGCTGTGGATCACCCCGCTGTTGCGGCCGGTCTGGTGGCGCGCGAGGGCGTGCTCCTTCTCCAGGACCGTGACCCGGGTGCCGGGGGCGGTGCGCGTCAGGGCGTACGCCGTCGACAGACCGACGATCCCGCCGCCGATCACCAGCACGTCACAGTCAAACACCAGCCCCACCTCCCGTCCCCGATAGTGCACTGGCCCACTGACAACGCGGCTAAACGCCCACCTCGTGGGACGCGCGTCACTTCCGGGACGCCCCTCACGCCGGCGCGACGAGCAGCGGCCGGGCCCGCTCCCGCAGCTCCATGACGCGCGGCTCGTCCCCGTACGGTTCGAGCCGGTGCAGCAGGTCCCGTACGTACTCGGTCGTCCGCGCCGAGGAGATCCGGCCCGCCACCTCCACCGCGCGCGTGCCCGCCGCGCAGGCCGCGTCCAGGTTGCCGGACTCCAGTTCCGCGACGGCGGAGACGACGAGCCGCAGCCCGTGCGAGCGGACGAACTCCTCCGTCGGCCGGGACAGCGCCTGCTCGGTGAAGCGCCGCACCTCCCGCGGCATCCGCAGGTCCCGGTAGCACTCGGCGGCGTCGGCGCAGAACCGGTCGTACGAGTAGAAGCCGAGCCAGGTCGGGTCGGCGTCGCCCTCCCGGGAGCGCTCCAGCCAGCCCTCGGCGGACTTGAGCGCGGCCGCGGCGGCGGCCCCGTCGCCGGCCTTGGCGTGCGCGCGGGCCTCGACGAGCCGGAAGAAGGACATGGTGCGGGCGGTGGCGAGCCCCCGGTTCCGCTCCAGCGCGGCCTGGGCGAGGTCGACGCCCTCGTCGGCGAAGCCCCGGTAGGTGGCCTGGAGGGACATGGAGGCGAGGACGTATCCGCCGAGGGGCACGTCGGCGGCGGCGCGGGCGAGCCGCAGCGCCTGGATGTAGTAGCGCTGGGCGGCCTCCTGCTGCCCGGTGTCGAAGGCCATCCAGCCGGCGAGCCGGGTGAGCTCGGCCGTCGCCCCGAACAGGTTCCGGCCGACCTCGTCCGAGTACGAGCCGAGCAGCAGCGGGGCCGCGTCCACGCGTAAGCACTCGGGCACCATCGACGAACGCCAGTCCCCGCCGCCGTACTTGGAGTCCCAGCGCCGCGCGTCCTCGGCGGCCTCGCGGAGCTTGGCGACGTCGCTGTGGCCCACGCGCGCGTGCTCCACGGCCGCCGTGCCCGCCGCGGCGAGGCCGGTGCCCGCGCCGGGACGCGGGGCCTCGCGCTCCACCGACGGGTCGGCGGGGGTTATCAGCCAGCGGGAGGTGGGCGTCGCGTACGCGCTGACGGAGAAGGACCCGGCGAGCGACTGCCAGATGCCGCCCCCGCCGGCCCGCCGCCCGGCGAGATCCAGCCGGTACAGGTCGGTGGCCGAGCGGACCGCCTCGCCGACGTCGCGCGGGAAGGCGAGCCCGACCTCGGGCGCCGGGTCGGCGTCCGCGAGCCCGATCTCGTGCAGCGGCACGGGCCGGCCCAGCTTCTGCCCGATCGCGGCGGCGATCAGGTGCGGGGCGGCGCCCTGCGGCACCATGCCCTTGGACACCCACCGGGCGACCGAGGTCTTGTCGTATCGAAGCGTCAGGCCCCGCTGCGCACCGAGGTCGTTGACGCGCCGGGCGAGCCCGGCGTTGCTGATTCCCGCGAGGGCGAGAACCGTGCCGAGCTTTTCGTTCGGCCCGCGTTGCTCCCTGGACATGACGCCACCCCTCGACAACCCAGACGGCCGCCACGACGCCGGGCATAGGCGTGCGGCATTCGTAAACACAGCGTAGTTCGCCGCATCCCTACCGTTAAGGGGCGGTGTTCCGTATGGCGAGATTGTTGTGTGAACGTGCGACCAACGGGCCCGGCGCGGCGACCCGTGCCCCCGCCGTGTGGCCGTGCGCCCGGCCGTGCGCTCTCGTCCGGCCGGTGGGGGAGCGCTTCCATGAGTACCGCGTGGGTCGGCCCGCTCGGCCGGGAAGGTGTCCCGGACCAGTGGGCTGGGGGACACCGCCGCCCCATTCCCCGCGGGCGGCGGACGGCACCGGGAGGCGGGAACGCCTCCCGGACCGCCGATGGCCGGCCTTGTGCCCGGATGCCCGTCGAAACACCCACAGGGGATCGATATTTGGCCGAATGACGCCGGTGCCCTGCCGAAGCCCAACCGGCCCATGCCAGGGGCGCATTCGGCTTTCGCGCGCGTGCGCCCGGACCCCGCCCCGTGCGCCGTTGTCGTGGCAGCATGTCCTCCACCGAAACGGATGTGGAGGCGCCGATGCGATGGCTGGTGGGCTGGAGCAGTGTCGCCGCGAGCTTCGCAACGACCGCGGCGGGCCGGGCGGGAACGGCGCACGGCGCGTACGGCTCCGGGCGCGCCCCCGGCTCAGGACCCGCCTCCCCGTACGACCCCGGATACGACCCCGGCTCCCCGTACGGCTCCGGCACCGGCCCCGCGGCCGAGGGGCGCACGGTGCAACCGGTGGGCGCACAACTCCTGTGGGACGGCCCCGACCCGCTCTGGGCGGTCGGCGACTGGCGCCCCGACGAGGTCCGCGTGATCGCCGTCGACGACCACACCCGCCTCGCCGTCCTCGGCTGCTGCGCCGCGAGCGACGAGGAACTGCGGATCGGTCTGCTCACCGCGCGCGGGGGAGCGCTGCGGCACCTGACCGCCTGGCCCGGCAGCTACACCGCCGTCGTGAAGGCCGGCCGCCGCGTCACCGTCACCGGCGACCTCGCGGGCGCCCGGCCCGTCTTCCACACCCCGTGGGCGGGCGGCACCGCGTACGCCACCGCCGCCCTGCCGCTCGCCGACCTCGTCGAGGCCCAGCTCGACATCGGCCACCTCGCCGCCCTGCTCGCCTGCCCCGAGACCCCCGAGGCCCTGCGCGACTCCACCCCGTACGAGGGCGTGCGCCGGGTGCCCCCCGGCCACGCGCTGATCCTGCGGGAGGGCTCGCGCGAGATCACCGGCTACGAACAGGTGGCCTCGCTCGCCGTCGCCACGCCCGAGGCCGACCCCCGGCAGGCCGTCGAAGGGGTGCGGGACGCCCTCGTCGAGGCCGTGCGCGCCCGGCTCACCGCCCCCCGGCACGCCCCCGAGACGCCGCTCCCCGACCCGGGCCCGGTCCCCGGCATGGGTCCCGCCGACCGGCGCGCCGCCCGGGGCGCGGGCCCCGCGCCCGGCATCGGCGCCGACCTGTCCGGCGGCAGCGCCTCCGGCACGCTCGCCCTGCTCGCGGCGGGCCTCCCCGGGGTGCCGGGCACCATCACCGGGCAGGGCACGGGCGCGGGGGAGCGGCTGCTCGCCGTCACCTTCAACGACCTGGCGACCCGGGCCGGCGCGCGCCGCACGGCGGAGCTGGAACGGGCCCGCGCGATCGCCGCCGACCCCCGGCTGCACCACGTCGTCGTCGCGGGCGGCGAGGAGGCCCTGCCGTACGCGGCGCTCGACGGACCCCTCACGGACGAGCCGGGCCCCGCGCTCGTCACGGCGGAACGGCACCGCAGACGCCTCGCCGGCGGCAGCGCCGACCACTTCACCGGCATGGGCGCCAAGCAGGTCCTGGACGCGCACCCGGCGCGCCTCGCCGACCTCCTGATGGACCGCAGGCGCCGCTCCCTGGTGCGGCCGGTGACGGCGCTCGCGAAGGCCTCGGGCCCCTCGGCGGGTTCGCTGCTCGTTCCGCTGACGGTGTACCGGGCGGCGCGGAGACTGGCCCGCACCCCGTACCGGACGGGCCTGGAGGCGGCGGCGCGGCGGGTCCTGGAGGCGAACCGCACGGCCCCCGGCGGCTTCGGGCCCCTGGAGGCCTCGCTCTCCGCCCTCGCCTGGTCGCGGCCGGGCCCGGCCGCGCGCTGGCTGACGGGCGAGGCCCTCGCCGAAGTATCGGTTCGCCTGAACCGGGCGGCGACCCTCCCGGCCGCCGTCCAGCGCCCGGGCGAGGCACGCGCGCGTGCCGCCCTCGTCCGCGCGGCGGCCGACCACCGGGTCCTGGAACAGGCGGCGGAGATCCGGGGCCAACGCCTCCACGCCCCGTTCCTCGACAACCAGGTCGTACGGGCCTGCCGCGACCTCCCCGAATCGCTCCGGGTCCAGCCGGACGCCCGGGCCGGCGTCCTGCGCACGGTCCTCTCCGGCGCCGGCGTCCACGACGTCCCCGCCGGCTGGGGCGCCCCCCACCCGGCCGTCCCGGCCGCCGCCACGCGCGCGGGCCTGCGCGCCGCGCTCCCGCAACTCCTCGCCCTCTTCGACGCGCCGCTCCTCGCGGACGCGGGCCTGATCGAGGCCCGCGTCGTCCGCAAGGCCCTGCGCGCGGCGGCCGACGGCGCCCCCGTCCCCCTCGACGGCCTCGCCGACCTCGTCTCCACCGAACTCTGGCTCCGCCGCCTCCTCGCCCGCCGGGGCTCCTGCTGGACCGACACCACGGCCCCCCGCCCTCCGCGTGCGGCCCGGGGACCGCTGATCCCGGCATCGAGGCGGTCGCTGCCGGCGTGAGGCTCCGCCGAGCGGGCGAAACGTCACAGCACGCTCGTTCGAGTGAACGCGTTCCGGACTTCGACTCGACGCCGGACCTAAGCTGAAACCGTCGCACCCGAGCGAAGGAGGTCAGCTATGGCTATGCCGTTGCCGGTCCCGGAGGACGCGCACTCCGAGGTGCTGCCCGACCGTGAGGGCGCGAGTACCCAGGAGACCTTCGAGCTGTTCAGTGCGCTGGCCCCCAAGGGCTGGCGCGTGGAGCTGATCGAAGGGGAGATCTACGTGGTGCCTCCGGCCAACGGCGAGCACGAGAAGATCGTGACCGAGCTGGTGGAACAGGTCATTGCCCGCCGTGTCGACAAGGAACTGCGCAACTCCACGGGCATCGGCCTGCGCCTTCCCGGAGCCACCGGCACCGTGCGCGTCATCCCGGACCTCGTGATTGCTCCCAGGGACAGCTTCGACGACCAGCAGGAGTGGCACGACCCCCACCCCGTCCTCCTCGTCGCCGAGGTGACCTCCTCTTCCACCGCCGGTCGCGACCGTGTACAGAAGATCCGAGCCTACGCCCGGGCCGGTATCCCGGTGTATCTGATGATCGACCGCGAGACCGGCGAGGCCGTCGTCTGCTCCGAGCCCGTCGGGGACGACTTCGCCCACAAGCACATCCACAAGCTGGGGACGATCGTCCCGCTTCCCCACCCCCTCGGCTTCGACCTGGACACCGGCGCCTTCTAGGGGACCCACCGGGGTAAACCCCGAGGCGCCCCCCGCGCCCGCCCGACACAATGGGCCGGTGCGGTATCTCATCCTCGGCACCACCGAGGCCCTCCGGCCCGACGGCACCCCGCTGCCCCTCGGCGGTGCCCGGCTGCGCGCGCTGCTCGCCGCGCTCGCGCTGCGCGGCGGACGGGCCGTCTCCATCGGCGAGCTCGCCGACGACGTGTACGGGGACGACCCGCCGCAGGACACCCCCGCCGCCCTCCAGGCCCTCGTCGGCCGCCTCCGCCGCGTCCTCGGCCGGGAGGCCGTCGCCTCCACCCCCGGCCCCGGCTACCGGCTCGTCGCCGACCCCGACGACATCGACCTGTACGTCTTCCGGCGCCGGGTCGGGGAAGGCGCCGCCCGCCTCGACGCCGGCGACCCCGACACCGCCGCCGCCCTCCTCCGCGAGGCCCTCGGCCTCTTCCGCGGCCCCGCCCTCGCCGACCTGCCCGACCCGGCGGGCGTCCGCCCCGAGGCGCAGCGGCTCGCGGCGCTCCGGCAGCGCGTCGAGGCCGACCTGCGCCGGGGCGCCACCGACGGACTCGTACCGGAGCTGACCGAGCTCACCACCACGTACCCGTACGACGAGGCCTTCCGCGCCCACCTCATCCGCGCCCTGCGGGCCGAGGGCCGCCACGCCGACGCCCTCGCCGCGTACGAGACGGCCCGCCGCACCCTCGCGGACGCCCTCGGCGCCGACCCGGGCCCCGAGCTCACCGCCCTCCACCACGAACTCCTCACCGGAGCCACCCCGGACCCGGTTCCGGCCCCACCCGCGACCGAGCCCCCGGCGCCACCCGCCCTGGCCCCGCCCGCCCCCGAAGCCGGCAACATCCGGCCCCGGCTCACCTCCTTCGTCGGGCGCGAGCCCGAACTCGTCGCCCTCCAGGCGGACCTGGCCCGCTCCCGGCTCGTCACGCTCACCGGACCCGGCGGCTCCGGCAAGACGCGGCTCGCCGAGGAGGCCGCGCTCCGGGCCGCCGGCCCCGCCGCCTGGATCGCCGAACTCGCCCCGCTCGACGACCCCGACGCCGTCCCCGGAGCCGTCCTCTCCGCGCTCCGCCTCCGCGAGGTCAACCTGATCACCCGCGAGGGAGCACAGCTCCAGGACGACCCCACCGCCCACCTCGTCGAGCACCTGGCCCGCCGCCCGCTGCTCCTCGTCCTCGACAACTGCGAGCACGTCATCGACGCGGCCGCCGCCCTCGCCGAGACCCTGCTCACCCACTGCCCGCAGCTGCGCGTCCTCGCCACCAGCCGGGAACCCCTCGGCGTCCCCGGCGAGGCCGTCCGCCCCGTCGAGCCCCTCCCGCCCGACCCCGCCCACCGCCTCTTCGCCGAGCGGGCCCGCACCGTGCGCCCCTCCTTCGACCTCGCCCGCGACGGCGGCGAGGCCGTCGACGAGATCTGCCGCCGCCTCGACGGCCTGCCCCTCGCCATCGAACTGGCCGCCGCCCGCCTCCGCCTCCTCACCCCGCGCCAGATAGCCGACCGCCTCGACGACCGGTTCCTCCTCCTCACCTCCGGCTCACGGACCGTCCTGCCCCGCCAGCAGACCCTCCGCGCCGTCGTCGACTGGTCCTGGGACCTGCTCGACCCGGCCGAGCGCACCCTCCTCCGCCAGGTGTCGGTCTTCGCCGGCGGCTGGGACCTGGCCGCCGCCGAGGCCCTCTCCCCGGACGCCGCCGACTCCCTGGGAGCCCTGGTCGACAAGTCCCTCGTCGTCGCCACCCCCACCGAGGACGGCGAGATGCGCTACCGGCTCCTGGAGACCATCCACGAGTACGCCGCCGAGCGCGCCGCCGAGGAACCCGAGCTGCTCGCCGCCGCCGAAGCCACCCACACCGCCCACTTCACCGCCCTCGCCGAGACCGCCGAACCCCGCCTCCGCTCGGGGGAGCAGCTCCCCTGGATCGACCGCGTCGAGCGCGACCTCGACAACATCCGCGCCGCCCTCCACCGCACCCTCGTCACGTCCCCCAAGCTCTCGGCTTCGTCCGAGCAGGGGGGACCCCCCTCCGACGAGGCCGCCGCCCTCCGCCTCGTCTTCGCCATGGGCTGGTTCTGGTGGCTGCGGAACTACCGCCCCGAGGGCCTGGCCTGGGTCGAGCGCGCGATCGCCCTCGGCGAGGACCCGTCCGACCCCGCCGACCCCCGCCACTGGCCCCGCATGCACCTGCGGATGCTGCACTTCTTCCTCGCGGTCGAGAGCCGGACGATGAGCGACTTCCAGGAGCCGGAGACCCTCGCGCTCGTCCGGCGCGTCCGCGAGGCGTTCGGCGCGGACCCCGGCCCCGAGGCGGCCCGCTTCCCCGGCCTGCTCTGGCCCTTCACCGCGTACCTCACCGAGGACCCGGCCGCGGTCCGCGCCCTCCTCGACGCCGCCGTCGACAACTGCCGCCGCCACGGCGGCGACTGGGAGCTCGGCGTCACCCTCATGTTCCGCACGCACATGGCCGTCGACATGCCCGGCGGCATGCCCGGCGTCGACGAGGCCCTGGCCGAACTCCGCGGCATCGCCCGACGCGTCGGCGACCGCTGGATGGGCGCCCAGATCGCGAGCGCGGCGGGCGAGTCGTTCACGATGCGGGGCCGGCACGAGGAGGCGGGCGAGGCGTACGAGGAGGCCCTCGGGCTCGCCCGCGAGGTCGGCGCCCACGCCGAGGCCCCCTTTCTCCTCGCCCGCCTGGCCGAACTCTCCTACCGCACCGGCGACCTGGAGACCGCCGAGCGGACCCTCGACGAGGCCGCGCGCGAGGCCGACCGCTACCACGTACGGGACACCCAGACGTACGTCTGCTTCCTCCGCGCCGCCTTCGCCCTCCACCGCCGTGACGTCCCGGCGGCCCGCGCCCAGCTGGAGGAGGCGGGCCGCACGGTCGCGCTCGGCACCCCGCCCCCGCACTTCGAGGCGGCGGTGACCGGGATCGCCGCCCGCGTCGAGGCGTACGAGGGCAGGGGCGCCGCCGCCGTCGCCACGGCCATCACCGCGCTCCGCACCGCACGGGACGCGCAGTGCGCGGACTTCGTCACCACGGGCCTGGGGGAGGCGCTCGCCATCACCCTGGTCGAGGCGGGCGAGACCGAGCTCGCCGTACGGGTCCTGGCCGCCGTCGACCGATGGCGCCGCGACACGCCCCGCTCGGTCCCCGAGCTGAAGGACGTCGAGTCCGTGACGGCCCGGGCGCTCGCCGAGCTCGACGCGTCGGCCCTGGCGGCGGCCCGCGCCGCCGGCGCGGGCCTCGGCCTCGACGAGGTCCTCGACCTCGTCGAACCCTTCGCCCCCGCCGGGGCGGGCGTCAGGAGCAGCTGATGCGGGACTCCGCCCAGTCGGCCACCGCGGCCCGGCCGAACGGCGTGTGCTCCTCCACCACGAGCCGGATCGTGGAGATCCCGGAGAGGTCGACGTGCACCGGGACCGGCGGGTCGCCCGCCTGGACGACCCGGGAGCGCCAGAGCCGCGCCCCGTCCCCGTAGACGGAGAAGCGGACGCCGCCCACGCCGAGCCGGGCGCTCAGGTCGTCGACGCCGACGATCGCGTCGTAACTCGCGCACTGCCGGTTGAGGTCGATGAGCAGCGAGGACGGCGCGTGGACGCTCACCCCGTGCGCGTACTGCGTGTCGCTGATGGACAGGCCGTCGCGCTGCCACATCCAGCTGCTGTCCGAGAGGGACACCTCGGGCTCGGTGCCGTCGCCGAAGGTGGCGTACCGCAGCTCGCTGACCTGGTAGACGGCGGGCGCGGGCTTCGGGGCGGGCTTGGGGCGGGGCTTCTCGCGGGTGGGCGCCGGCGTGGGCTTCGGGGACGGCTTGGGCGTCGGCTTCGGCGCGGGCCTGGGCGTCGGTGTGGGGCTGGGCTTCGGGGGAGGCGGCGGGGTGGGCGCGGGCGGCTCGGCGGCGGGCGGGGCCGGCGGCTTCGGCTTCGGCTTCGGGGAGGGCTTCGCCGGCGGCGCGGGCTTCGGCGGCACGACGGGGGTGACGACCGGCTGGGTGGGCCGGGGCGCGGCCACGGGTTGCGGGTCCCCGGCCATCGCCCAGACGAGGCCGGCCGCCGCGGCGACCGCCACGGCCGCCGCGATGCCGGCCTTCGCGGGCGCGCCGAGGCCCTCGGCGGCGACACCGCCCGAGGCGGCGCCCCCGGAGGACCCGGAGGCGGCGGCCGCCGCGCCCGCACCGGCCGCGGCGGCGGTGCCACCGGCGACGACGCCGGCGGCCTTGAGCGAGTAACCGGCGGCGAACCAGCCGATGACGGCGACCGGCAGGAGCGCGGGGATCCCGGCGTTCACATGGGCCAGCTCACCGGCGGCGAGCCGGCACTTGGCGCACTCGTCGAGGTGTTTGCGCAGGCCGCGCTCGGCCCGCATCCGCAGCCCGCCGCGCGCGTAGGCGCCGAGCCGGTCCGCGTAGCGGGCGCAGTCGCCGCCCGCGGTCAGGGACTGGCTGACGTGTGCCTGGAGGTAGGCCTGCTTGAGGCCCTCACGGGCCCGGCTGGCGAGCACGGCCGTGGCGTTGGCGGTCAGTCCGAAGAGCGGGGCGACCTCGCTCGGGGACTCCTCCTCGACGGTGGTGTGCCAGAGCACGGCCTGCCAGCGCTCGGGCAGCGAGCGGAAGGCCTGCATGGCGAGGGACTGCTCGGCCTCGTGCATGGCGCGGACGTCCGCGCCGAGGTCCGTCCCCGCTCCGAAGGACGCGGTCTGGTCGGAGACCTCGGAGGCGCGGGCGGCGTCCGCGGCGAACACCGCGAAGTCCTCGACGAGGTGCTCGCGCTTCTGGGTCCTGACCCAGTTCGCGGCGACCCGCCGGACGGTGGTCATGAGGTAGGCGCGCACGGCCTGTTCGGGCCCGGCGCCGCCGCGGACCGCCTGGAGGGTGCGGGCGAAGACCTCGGCGGTGAGGTCGTCGGCGGTGTGCGCGTCCCGGCAGCAGGTCCTGGCGTAGCGGCGGACGGCCTCGGAGTGGCGGCGGAACAGCTCCTCGTACGCGGAGTCGTCGCCGTCCCGCATGAGCTGGACGAGCTCGGCGTCGGAGGGCGGCAGCTCGCGCGGCGGCGGAAGGACGGTGTCGGGCTCGCCGGGGTCGGCGTCGTCGTGGACGTCGCCGTGACCGCCGTGCGCGTCGCCCTCGTGGACGTCGCCGTCGGCGTGACCGCCGTGCACGTCGCCCTCGTGGACGGCCCCGTGGACGTCGTCGCCCTCGCTGTCGGAGGCGTCTCCGTCGGTGGGTCTCGCCCCGCCGTCCGGCCCCCCGGGCCTGCCCTCGCGCTGCTGGGGGACGCTCGCGTCGAGCGACTCGGCGTGTCCGGCCGGCGCTCCCGGGGGGCCCGACGATCCGGCCACGGCCCCGGCCGGTCCGGCCGATGACGACGGTGCGCCGGAGAGACCTCCCGGCCCGCCCTGGCTCGGCACCTGCCGGGAGGGAAGGCCTCCGGTCTCCGCGCCGCCGCCGCTGCCCAGCGGATCGTCCCGACTGTCACCGCTCATCGCGGAAGCCCCCGTACGCACGCTCAGACCCGAATACCGGCCAAGCGTGCCACAGCGCGCGGGCACGCCGAAGCGCCGCGTCCACTTACCACTCGTCCGGGGCGACTTCGTGTATCCGGGCGTAACCGCTCACGCGTTCGTGTCATGCTCATGGGTCCGCCCGGACCACGAGAAGCGCTGTCATACGAGAACGACCGCACGGAAACGGCCGTACGAGAACGACCGAGGACCTCCTACCGGGAGCGCAGACCCTCGAGCAGGATGTCGAGGAGCCGGGCCGAGGCCGCCGCCTGCTGCACCGCGTCCGGCAGCGCCGGCGCGGCGGTGGCGATGACGAGGAGGACGTCCGCCACGGTCACGTCCGTCCGCAGCTCACCCGCCTCACGCGCCCGGTCGACCAGCCGCCCGACGACCTCCAGGAGCTCCGAGGCCCCCGCGTCGTCCCGCTCGTCGACCGGCACCCCGCGCGGCGCGACCACGCGCGCGTCGCCCTGCTCGACACCGCCCCGCTGGTACGGCACCCGGGCCGCCTCGTCCGCGTCGTCCCCGACGAGCGGAGCGCCCGGGTCGTCCACGCCCACCCGCAGCACCTGCGGCGGCAGGAGACGGCCCGCACCCGAGGCCACCGAGGTCCGCAGGAACCGGGAGAGCGCCGACCACGGCTCCTCCTCCTGGCCCAGCGCGGCCCGCGCCTGCTCGGTCAGCCGGGAGGTCTCCTCCTCGGCTATCCGCCGCACCAGCACGTCCTTGCTGGGGAAGCGGCGGTAGACGGTGCCGACGCCGACCCGGGCGCGGCGCGCCACGTCCTCCATCGGAGCCCCGTAGCCGAGCTCGCCGAACACCTCGCGGGCGGCCCGCAGCACGTGCTCCAGATTGCGCTGGGCGTCCACCCGCAGCGGCGCGGCCCTGCCGCCCGCCACCGGCGCCCCGTTACGCGCGTCGGCCGCCCCCGGGACGTGCCCGTCGACGACGGTCGCCGTCCCGGCGCCCGACTGCCACCGTGAATCCTGAATCTGCATAAGCGTTCCCCCGCTCATGATGTCTCCCCCCGGAGACTTCCCCGCCCTGACACGGGGCCTCCGGCGGACGAGCGCTTCGGTCCACGCGCGCTCCGATCCGACACCCCGACGAAGTACGAACATAGTTGAGTCGGGGTCAATTCAGAAGGGGGAGTTCCGTCCGGTGCGCCCCCCGATCGGAGCAAGGCCCGGAAGGCTCCCGATTCCGACCCCTCTCCGAACCGCCCCCACCCGCCGTGACCTGCGCGGTTCGCCCCGGGCGCCCCTCGCGCGCCACCCCGCGCCTCCGTACCCCTCCGGTCACACAATTTGCCGAGCCTGTGGACAAACAACGGACGGGGGTGCGTCATGGGACAGTGACCGAACCTGCGCGCATTCTCGTGGTCGGCGGTGGCTACGTCGGCATGTACACCGCGCTGCGCCTCCAGCGGCAGCTCAGGACGGAGCTCGGAGCCGGCACCGCCGAGATCGTGGTGGTCACCCCCGAGCCGTACATGACGTACCAGCCGTTCCTGCCGGAGGCCGCGGCCGGCTCCATCTCCCCGCGCCACGTCGTCGTGCCGCTCCGCCGGGTCCTCGACCACTGCCGCATCGTCATCGGCGAGGTCCACTCCGTCGACCACGCCAAGCGCACCGCGACCCTCTCCACCCTCGCCACCGAGGAGGAGGGCGCCGGCACCCTCGACCTGACGTACGACGAGCTGGTCATCGCGCCCGGCTCCGTCTCCCGCACCCTCCCGGTCCCCGGTCTCGCCGACCACGGCATCGGCTTCAAGACCGTCGAGGAGGCCATCGGCCTGCGCAACCACGTCATCGAACAGATGGACATCGCCTCCTCCACCCGCGATCCCGCCATCCGCGACGCCGCCCTCACCTTCGTCTTCGTCGGCGGCGGCTACGCGGGCGTGGAGGCCCTCGCCGAGCTGGAGGACATGGCCCGCTACACCGCGCGCTACTACCACAACGTCAAGCCCGAGGACCTGCGCTGGGTCCTCGTCGAGGCCTCCGACCGGATCCTCCCCGAGGTCGGCGAGGAGATGGGCCGGTACGCCGTCCGGGAGCTCCGCGGCCGGAACATCGACGTCCGCCTGCGCACCCGCCTGGAGACCTGCGAGGACCGCGTCGCCGTCCTCAGCGACGGCACCCGCCTGCCCACCCGCACGGTCGTCTGGACCGCCGGCGTGAAGCCCGCGCCCGTCCTCGCCGCCACCGACCTGCCCCTGAACGAACGCGGAAGGCTCCGCTGCACCGCCCGGCTCACCGTCGAGGGCGTCGAACACGCCTGGGCGGCCGGCGACGCCGCCGCCGTCCCCGACGTGACGGCGAAGGAACCGGGCACGGAGTGCGCGCCCAACGCCCAGCACGCCGTCCGCCAGGCCAAGGTGCTCGCCGAGAACATCGCCGCCTCCCTGCGCGGACAGCCGCTCAAGGAGTACGCGCACGCGTACGTCGGCTCCGTCGCCTCCCTGGGCCTCCACAAGGGGGTCGCCCACGTCTACGGGCGCAAGCTCAAGGGATACCCGGCCTGGTTCATGCACCGCGCCTACCACCTCAGCCGGGTGCCGACCTTCAACCGCAAGGCCCGGGTCCTCGCCGAATGGACCCTGTCCGGCCTGTTCAAACGGGAGATCGTCTCCCTCGGCTCGCTGGAACACCCCAGGGCCGAGTTCGAACTCGCCGCGGCCCCACCCCCCGGCGACGGCGACAAGCCGCGGTCCTGACATCACTGTCAGTGCACTCGTCCACACTGGACGTGTGACCATAGGTGGGCTCACACCTGCACAGCGTGACTCTGCACGGCACCGACACCGCGAGGCATACAGATCCGTGAACTTCACCCGTTGGAGCGCCCGGCTCCCCGGCACGCAGCGCCGCGCGGCGCGGGGGACCGAAGGCTCCGTGCCCGCCGCCCGCGGTGAGTACGGTCAGCAGTTGGAGCAGCTCACCGACAGCGCCGAGGCCGCCGACGTCCCCGCCCTGGAGGACTTCTCCGTACGGGAGCTGCTCGGCCGCCTCCCCGGGCTCGTCGCGCTCGTGTACGGCCCGGAGCACCGCATCGCGTACGTGAACGACGCCTACGCCGCCGCCTTCGGCCCCCGCCCCGCCGGCGCCACCGTCGCCGACACCTGCCCGGAGGCCGAGGACCTCGGCCTGCTGCCCCTCATGGACCAGGTGCTCCGCAGCGGAAAGCCCCGCACGGTCAAGTCCCGCCGCACCCGCGACGGCGGCTCGTACACGGTCACCTGCCTGCCCGTCGACAGCCCCCGCCTCGACGGCGGCGGAGTCCTCGTCCACGCCGCCGACGTCACCGACCACGCCGAGGCCGCCGAGCGGCTCCGGGCCAGCGAGCGCAGACACCGCGAGACCGCCGTCACCCTCCAGCGCTCCCTCCTCCCGCAGGAACTGGAGCAGCCCGACGACCTGCGGATCGCCGCCACCTACCAGCCCGGCGTCGCGGACGCGGCCGTCGGCGGCGACTGGTACGACGTGATCACCCTCGGCGCGGGCCGCACCGCGCTCGTCATCGGCGACGTGATGGGCCGGGGCGTGCGCGCCGCCGCCGTCATGGGCCAGCTCCGCACCGCCGTCCGGGCCTACGCCCGCCTGGACCTGCCCCCGCACGAGGTCCTCCAGCTCCTCGACGGCCTCGCCGCCGAGATCGACGCCAGCCAGATCGCCACCTGCGTGTACGCGATCCACGACCCCAACGAGGGCAAGCTGGTGTACGCGTCCGCGGGCCACCTCCCGATCCTCGTACGGGACGAGGACGGCACCGTCCGTCGCGCCGAGGACCCGACCGGCCCGCCGCTGGGCACCGGCGGCTGGCTGCACGCCTCGGGCTCCATCGCCCTGCCGCCCGGCTCCACCGCCGTCCTCTACACCGACGGCCTCGTCGAGCGCCGCCGCGAGGACATCGACGAGGGCGTCGCCGCCCTGGCCCGCGCCCTGGCCGGCGCCGACGGCACCCCGCAGGTCGTCTGCGACCGACTGCTGCGCGCCCTCGGGGTCACCGCCGAGCACGACGACGACGTCGCCGTCCTGGTCGTCCAGCACCCCTCCCGGAAGGGCTCGGACGCCGAGCTCTTCCACAACGCCGCCCTGGAGCTGCTCGGCGGTGTCGAAGCGGCCCCCCGCGCGCGTGCCTTCGCCTCCGGTGTCCTCTCCTCCTGGCGCTTCCCGGTCGAACTGCGCGACCTGGGCGTCCTCGCCACCAGCGAGCTCGTGGCGAACTCCCTCCAGCACGGCACCCCGCCCATGCGCCTGCGGCTGCGGCGCACCGACCGGCGCCTGATCATCGAGGTCACGGACGGCGACGACCACCTGCCGCGCCGCCGCAGGGCGGAAACGGAGGACGAGGCGGGTCGCGGCATCTCGATCATCGCGACGATCGCCTCGTCCTGGGGGAGCCGCCGCACACCGGGCGGCGGCAAAGCGGTCTGGTGCGAGTTCGCCCTGCCGGACTGATCCGGCCTAGGCGACCGCGGTCTCGTTCTCGCGGACCGGCTCGTGCCGAGCGACCACCTTCGACGGCCTGAGGGCCAGGGAGGGCTGGTCCTGCTCGGGCGTGAGCCGCCGGCCCAGCCGGACGGCCAGGAAGGTGATGCCGAGCGAGAAGAGCACGAAGGTCACGATGTACGGCCCGTGCAGCGCGGCCCCCATGGGCCCGCCCACGGCCGGACCGACGGCCAGCGCCAACTGCTTCACCAGGGCGAAGGCCGAGTTGTACGACCCGACCATCGACTCCGGCGCCAGATCGGCCACCAGCGGCGCCACGGTCGGCGACAGCATCGCCTCACCGAGCCCGAAGAGGGCGTACGTGGAGACGAAGGCCGCCGTCGCCATGGTCTGGCTGCCGTGCCCGAGACCCGCGTATCCGGCGACCATCCAGGCCACGGCCCAGATCAGACCCACGGCCGCGATCACCCGGGTCCGCTTCCGGCGCTCGACGAACCGCAGCACCAGGAACTGGGCGACCACGATCACCGCCGTGTTGGCGGCCAGCGCGATCCCGAGCGACGACGGCTGGATGCCGGCGGCCTCCGTGCCGTACGCGGCGAGGCCCGACTCGAACTGCCCGTAGCAGGCGAAGAACAGCACGAAGCCGAGGACGCACAGCTGCACCATCGCCTTGTGCCCGAGCAGCGCGCGGACCCCGCCCGCCTTTCCGTCCTCGGACGGACGGGTGTCCTGGAGCGCGGGGGAGCCCGGCACCCGGACGGTCCCCACGACCGCGGCGAGCACGAGGAACATCGCCGCCTCGATCGAGAACAGCAGGATGAAGCTGCCCGGCCGGCTCGTGTCGACCAGCAGACCACCGATCAGACCGCCGATGCCGAGCCCGAGGTTCTGCAGGAAGAACTGCATCGCGAAGGCCCGGGTGCGCCCGGTCGGCGCCGAGCACCAGACGATCATCGTGGCGAGGGCCGGCTGGAGCACGGCCGTACCGGCACCGAGCAGTGCCGCCGCCCCCACGGCCGCCGGCACGCTGGAGGCGAAGCCCATCGCCACCGCGCCCACCGCCGCCAGGACCGAGGCCACCAGCAGGACGGGCACGGGCCCGCGCCGGTCGATGGCCCGCCCGCTGAAGGGCAGCACCACCAGTGCGGCCATGGCGAAGACGGCCAGCACGATTCCCGCCGTGGCCGCGCCCAGATCCCGCACCTGCGCCACGTACACATAGAGGTACGGCACGGTGAAACCGAGTCCGAACGCGCTCAGCGCGCTGCCTGCCTGAATCCGGCGCATCGCCGCGCCCCTCGCCTTGGTCACACTCACCCACTTCGGTCGCGGGTTCAGGCCTGTAGGACTGAACCCTGAAGACTTCAACGCTAAAGTTAACTCCTTAACAGTACACACTGAAGGACTTCAACGCCAACGAGGCCCGTGGGATACTCCCCGCATGTCCGACACCGCTCCCCAGGAGCCGAGCCTCGACGAGCAGATCGCCGCGTATCAGCGCGAGTACCGCGACCTCGACCCACAGGTGGAGAAGGTCGTCTCCGCCCTCGGCCGGCTGAACCGCCGCATGAACGTGGCGTACGGCCGCCAGCTCGCCGACCTCGGCATCAGCAACGCCGAGTGGGAGGTCCTCAAGACGCTGGTCCTCTCCGGAGAGCCCTACCGCCTGGGCCCCGGCGAACTCGCCAAGCGCCTGGGCCTCACCCCGGCCGCGATGACCCACCGCATCGACCGCATGGCCGGCGAGGGCCTGGTCACCCGCGACCGCGACGAGAACAACCGCGTCCGCGTGATCGTCGAGCTCACCGACGAGGGCCGCTCGAAGTGGCTGGAGGCCATGCGCATGGCCACCGACTTCGAGGAGGACCTGCTCCAGGACCTCACGACGGAGGAGAAGGGCGTCCTCGGCGATGTCCTCATCCGCCTCCTCCGCCGCGTGGAACTCACCCAGCCCGACGCCGGCGGCCGCCTGACGGACCTCGACTGACCTGCGGGACGACCAGTCCGCCGACCTGCGCGACACCCCGTCGGCCGGCCTGCCGGACGCGGCCGAACGGGGGACGGCAGAGGGACGACCGGGGGTTGACACGCCCCTCCCGGATGCGTAGTGTTCTCCGAGTTGTCACGGAGCCGGAACGGTTCTTCGACAACCACTCCAGCCGCTGATGCGGCACCTCTTACTCAGCACAGACTCCCCACCGGGATGAATTTCGGCATGCCGAAATTCATTTCGAATGGCTCGATTATGAGTCGCCGGGGAAACCCGCTAGAGTTTGAGACGTCGGAACGGCCCAACAGCCGGAAAGACAAACCCCGCTGACTGGGAATCAGACGCCGAAAGGATCTGATAGAGTCGGAAACGCCGGAAGGGCCCGGAGCGAAAGCGAACGGGACCGGAAAGCACCGAGGAAATCGGATCGGAAAGATCTGATAGAGTCGGAAACGAAGGAAGCGCCCGGAGGGCCCGGAAACGGGACCGAAGGAAGCGTCCGCACCTTGAGAACTCAACAGCGTGCCAAAAATCAACGCCAGATTAGTTGATACCCCGTCCATCCATCACGGATGGCCGAGGTTCCTTTGAAAAAGTCCACCCTCTCGGGGGTGGCGACACTACAGCGAGGACGCTGTGGACATCCGGCCCTATTCCGGCCGTG